>JBGCVQ010000073.1:0-5076 GCA_045888315.1 Anaerolineales bacterium
TTCGTGAGGGTGGCCTGACGGTTGCGTCCGGCGTGGTCACCGAGATCATCGAGTAGGATCTCGAAAGACTTAGAGGTAGCAGGATATGGCAAGGAAAAAAGGAATCAGACCGGTAATCACCCTGGAATGCACCGAGTGCAACGAGCGTAATTACACGTCTGAGAAAAACAGAAGAAACGATCCGAATCGCCTGGAGCTGAATAAATTCTGCCCCAGGTGCCGGAAGCACACGCTGCATCGAGAAACGAAGTAAGGAATAACGGAGAGATCGCCGGGGCTGGTCCCTGGCGATCACCCGCTACCCAATTAGGCCAGTAGCTCAATTTGGCAGAGCACCGGTCTCCAAAACCGGGGGTTGAGGGTTCGAGTCCTTCCTGGCCTGCCTTTTTCATTTGCTTGACGCCGTCTTCCGGGGCGGCGTTTTGACCGTAAAAGGAGTTTGATGTGACTGCACAAAAGACACAAGCACGCGGGATCACCAAGTTCTACCGGGAAACCATTGCCGAGCTGAGAAAAGTCTCCTGGCCGACCCGGGAAGAAGCCATCAGCCTCACCCGGGTTGTGCTGATCGTAATCTTTGCGATGGGCGCCTTCCTGGGCTTGCTGGACTACTTGTTCAGCCAGCTGTTTGGATTGATCCTGGGCTTATAAGGGTCCATTGAACCCTGTTGGGAAGTAAGGATATGGATATTCAAGAGAACGAAGAACAGCTGGAAGAAAGCGCTCACGTAGAGAGCGAGGATGCCCTCCAGGATCCTGAGGTTCAAGAAAGCGATCCCCAGGTCGAGTTGGAAGAGGCATCAGCAGCTGAAGACGAAGTAGAAGCCGCCGCGGAGGAATCCGAGGCTGTTGATCCTGTCGTGGATGAGGAAGAGCTGGCTGTGGAAGAGGAGCTGGAAGATGCTCCCGAAGCAGAGCTGGAAGCCCCGGAAGCCGAAGTCGAGGTCGAAGAGGAAGAGGAAGACGAAGAGGAAGACGATCTGGAAGATGATCGCTACCTGACCTCTACTACAGCCCTGAGAGCCGCCAGCGAGCCGGTCAAAGATGACGGCAGGGCCTGGTACGTGATCCACTGCTATTCCGGCAATGAGGACAAAGTGCGCCACAATATCATGCAGCGCATCGAGTCCATGAGCATGGACAACCTGATCTTCGACGTGGTCGTCCCCACCGAGGACGAGGTCAACATCAAGAACGGTGAACGCCAGACAGTAGAAAAGAAGGTCTTCCCGGGATATATCCTGGTCAACATGATCCTGACCGAAGAATCCTGGTATATGGTCCGCAACACACCGGGAGTGACCGGCTTTGTGGGCATGGGGAATGACCCCACGCCGCTGCAGCCGGAAGAGGTAGCCCGGATCCTGAAGCGCATGGAATCCGAATCGCCCCGCATCAATGTCACCTTCCGCCCTGGCGAACGCGTGCGCATTGTCGATGGTCCGTTCGAGGATTTTTACGGGAAAGTTTCCGAGATCGATATGGAACGGGCGACAGTCCGGGTCATGGTCAATTTCTTCGGACGCGAGACCCCGGTGGAACTGGATTTCCTGCAGGTGGAAGAAGCCTGATCTAGTAGATTTTGTGGGAGGAGCGCAGCTCCGCTAAGACCACGAAGGAGTATATAGTGTCGAAAAAAGTAAAAGCCAACGTACGATTGCAAATTGAAGCCGGGAAGGCAAATCCTGCCCCTCCCATTGGCCCGGCCCTGGCAGCTCACGGCATCAACCTGATGGCCTTCTGCAAGGACTACAATGCCCGGACCTCTGATCGGATGGGGGACATCATCCCAGCCGACATCACCATCTTCACCGATGGTTCCTATAAGTTCACCCTGCGAACCCAGCCGGCAGCCATTCTGCTCAAGAAAGCAGCCGGGATCCCCAAAGGCGCTGCAGAGCCCAACAAGGAAGTTGTCGGTGAGATCACCCGCGATCAGCTGCGCGAGATCGCTCAGACCAAGATGCGGGATCTGAATGCGGTCGATATCGAAGGCGCCATGCGCCAGATCGAAGGCACCGCGAAGCAGATGGGAATTAAGATAAAAGACTGATTTCTGGTGGGAGGATGGAACCATCCGCTAGTACCACAGGGAGTATGGAATGGCAAAACACGGAAAGAATTACCGAGCAGCATTTGAAAAAGTAGATCGAGACAACAAATACACCCCCCTGGAAGCGGTCACCTTGGCCAAGGAACTCTCCTATGCCAAGTTTGACGAGACCGTTGAGATCCATGTCCGCCTGGGAGTAGACCCCCGCCACGCCGACCAGATCGTCCGCGACCTGGTCAACCTGCCGCACGGCCTGGGCAAGACCGTCAAGGTGCTGGTCTTCGCGCAGGGCGAGGATGCTACCCTGGCCCGGGAAGCCGGGGCGGACTACGTCGCTGATGGGGACGACCTGATCAACAAGATCGAAGGCGGCTGGTTTGACTTTGATGTCGCCATCGCCACGCCCAATATGATGGGCAAGGTCGGAAAACTGGGTCCGGTGCTGGGCCCCCGGGGCATGATGCCCAACCCCAAAGCCGGCACGATGGTCCCCGGTGAGGATCTCCCCCGCGTGATCGAGGAATCCAAAGCCGGCCGGATCGAATACCGCGTTGATAAGACTGCCAATATCCACGTACCCATTGGAAAAGTATCCTTTTCAGCACAGCAGTTACATGATAATATGGGTGCGCTGATGGAGTCGCTGGTTTCCAATAAACCGTCGGCTGCTAAAGGACAGTACATCAAGAAAGTTGTTGTAGCATCCAGCATGGGGCCCGGCATCATCGTCGATCCCATCCTGGCATCAGAGATGGAGGCGATCTAAACGATCCTTTCCAATCTGAGAACCGGATAACTGAATACACTTTACCAGAGACAGCTGGTGTTTTCCCTCGAGAACTTAATTTCCAGCCCAGGTAGACACACTTGATTCAAGCATTTGAAGAAAGTCTTTACCTGTCTGGTCGGTAAAGACTTTCTTGTTATCCAGGCAGAACTGAACCCGATTTGAAGGAGGTGAAGTACTTTGGCTATTTCAAGGACGCAAAAAGAGGAGCTCGTCGCCCAGTACAAACAGTGGTTGGAAGAGAGTGATGGCCTGATCCTGGCCAACTACCATAAACTGTCTGTCAAGGACATCAGCGCTCTCCGCAAGGAGATCCGCGATGCAGGCGGAGAGTTCCACGTAATCAAGAAATCCCTGGCAAAACGGGCATTTGAGGAAAGCGGCCGGGAGTGGGACGATGGTATTGCCAGCGGCCCCACTGCTATGGGCGTTTCCTACGATAACCCCTCGGGTCTCGCTAAGGCGTTGAAGGATTTCGCGAAGGAATCCGGCACGATCGAGATCATGGGCGGCTACCTGGCAGAACGCAAGGTCACCGCTGAGGAACTGAATGCCCTGGCAGATCTGCCTTCCATGGACGAGATGCGGGCCAAGCTGCTGGGCACCATTTCAGCGCCGGCTTCCAAACTTGTCCGCACCCTGGCAGAGCCTGGACGCCAGATCGCAGCTGTCATCAAGAGCTACGCAGAACGCCAACCAGCTGCCTGAGAGATCAACAAATCGAATTGGCATAATTGCCGTAATAAGGAGATAAAAATGGCTGATATCGCAAAACTGAAAGATGAACTGAGCAAACTGACCGTCCTGGAAGCAGCGGATCTGGTCAAGATGCTGGAAGAGGAATGGGGCGTTTCCGCTGCCGCTCCGGTGGCCGTGGCCGCCGTGGCTGCCAGCGGGGAAGCCGCAGAAGCCGACGATGACAAGACCGAATTTGACGTCATCCTCAAGGATGCCGGCCCCAAGAAGATCGAGGTCATCAAAGCTATCCGGGCTATCACCAGCCTGGGTCTGAAGGATGCCAAAGATATGGCCGAAGCCGCAGGTTCCAAGGTTCTCGAGGGAGCCGGAAAGGAAGCTGCCGAAGACGCCAAGAAACAGCTCGAAGAAGCTGGCGCAGTCGTAGAGCTTGCTTAAGGTTCGAACGGGTTCAGAAAGGCTGCCCGGGATTCCTCCCGCGGCAGCCTTTTGCTATTAAATGAAAAAGGGTTGAAAGCCTTTCAAAGGCTTTCAACCCTCGCTGTTTCACATCACCCGCGGATGAATCCGTGAGCTGTTCATCTGCAGCCCTGCCCAGGCGGGCCTTGTTTTTTCTCGTTACAAGATGCATGCTGGTGATTAAATGACCACCCTGCATAAAAAACCAGCCCCCAGATTGATCTGGGGGCGGATAGGTCCAATGGGTGTAGAAAAAGTGCTGAAAGCCTTCCGAAGGCATTCAGCACTTTTTATGCTGAACCTACTGTTGACTCTGGCGAGCCAGCTTGCACAAGCCGGAACCACCGGCTGCCAGCCATTCCTCAAGGCGCGGGCTGTGTTCCAGGCCGCTGCGGGCGTCGCGGTAGATGCCCAGGCCCCAGTAGACATAGCGCTGGGTCTCATAGGCCCAGTAGCGCTCAGCTGACCGGGCGGCGTTGATGCCCCCGTTATATCCAGCCAGCGTCAGGCGGGTGCTGCCTTCCGCAGCTTCCTGGGCTGCGCGCAGGTATTTCAAGCCCCTAAAAGCGTTGACTTCAGGAAGGAAGGGGTCCTCACCCTCCTGGAAATGGTAAGGCATGACCTGGAACAGACCCATGGCGCCCACTCCGGATTGGGCATCGGCATATCCGCAGGACTCGATCTGCATCACCGTGGCCACCAGGTTGGGATCCAGCTGGTAGACCGTGCTCCAGGCCAGGATCTTGTCCTCCCAGGCCTGGACCTCAGGGGTGAACAGGGGAGCAATGCCCTTCTTGTAGCTGGGGCTTTCCTCCCCGGCCAGGGCAGGAGCGCCAGCCTGGGCGGTGTCGATCCGGGTCAGGCCGAAAGCCAGCAGGACGCTGACCAAGACCACGGCCAGGGGCGGGATCAGGAAACGGCGCAAGCAGCCGGAGGAGTCGGCTGCCTGCGTCCGTGCATAGGAGGTAGAAGAAGAATCGGTCATAGTCTACTTACGAATAGCGATCCCTGCTGCTGGCTGATAAGGGTTGATAGCTGGGCTCAGGGCGGGGTGCCCGCGAAGCCGGTTTGGGAGCGGGGC
>JBGCVQ010000074.1:0-22424 GCA_045888315.1 Anaerolineales bacterium
TTCGTGAGGGTGGCCTGACGGTTGCGTCCGGCGTGGTCACCGAGATCATCGAGTAATCCTATGGCTAAACAGAAAATTCGCATTCGTTTGAAAGCTTACGACCACCGCGTGCTGGATCAATCTGCCCGGCGGATCGTGGAAACTGCTGAGAGAACCGGTGCCCGCGTCGCGGGGCCGGTTCCCCTGCCAACCCGGATCGAGAAGTTCGCTGTCCGCCGCTCGACCTTCGTGCACAAGGATTCTCATGAGCATTTCGAGATCCGGACCCACAAAAGGCTGATCGATGTCCTCGAACCGGATTCACAGACGATTGACTTGCTGATGCGGCTTAATTTACCTGCAGGTGTTGATATTGAAATTAAGATTTAATAGGGTATAATAGTCGTTCTGTGTCAAATTGCAGGGGGCAGGGTTAACAGGAAAGCAAGGTCGACAGGACTCCGCCGCAGCTTGGGCGGAGTTGCGCTGGAAGCAGGTCTCTGGTTTGCTCCAGCCAGATAATTGGATAACGCAAGAACGTTTGCTGGCGGGAACACAAAATCCAGCTGTTCCCAAGGATTTCGTTGACTGCGTTATTTGGGATGATGAAGCCAAGCCCTGGTTTACAGTCCCAGGAAATCAATTAATGTTAGGAGACAAATGAGATGAAAGGGCTAATTGGAAAGAAAGTTGGTATGACCCAGTTGTTTGATGATTCAGGGAAAGCCGTTCCCGTTACAGTCATTAAAGCTGGGCCTTGTTATGTCACACAGGTAAGAACTGTGGACAATGACGGTTACAACGCCGTCCAGTTAGGCTTTGAGGAAACCAAACCCCAGCGCCTGACCGGTGGTGAATTAGGCCACCTGAAGAAGAACGATCTGCCACCCCTCAAGTACCTGAGGGAATTCCGCACAGAAGAGGATATTGAAGAAGGCCAGACCCTCACCGTGGAAGTGTTCGCGGAGGGTGAGCGTGTGGACGTGGTCGGTAAATCCAAGGGGCGGGGCTTTGCTGGCGTGGTGAAGCGCTACGGCTTCGCGGGAGGTCCCAAGACCCATGGTCAATCGGACCGCCACCGCGCGCCGGGTTCCATTGGCGCTGGGTCCACCCCGGGACGCGTTTTCAAAGGAAAACGCATGCCCGGCCGCATGGGGAATGACACGGTCACTTCCCAGAACCTGCTGATTTCCCGGATCGACCCTGAGAACAATATCATCGCAGTCTGCGGTTCCGTTCCCGGACCGAAAAACGGGCTGGTTGTCATCAAGGAAGCCCGGAAGCAATAGCCGGATGGAGCAGAAGATTATGGAAGCAAATGTTGTTGATATGAAGGGGAAGAAGATCGATACGGTGGAACTGCCGGGTGAGATCTTTGAAGCCCCGGTTAACGTGGATATGATGCACCAGGCCTATGTTCGCCAGCTGGCGAACCAGCGCCTTGGCAGGCACAGCACCAAAGGCAGGAGTGAGGTTTCAGGCGGCGGGCGCAAGCCCTGGCGCCAGAAGGGAACCGGCCGGGCCCGCCAGGGCTCCATCCGGGCTGCCCAGTGGGTGGGCGGTGGGAAGATCTTCACCCCCAAACCCCGCTCCTACGATAAGAAAATGCCCAAGAAAATGCGCCGGGCAGCCTTGCGGTCAGCGATGACCGAGAAGCATTCCGCAGGGGATATCTTCATCGTGGATGAATTTTCCCTGAAAGAGCCGCGCACCAAATTGATGGCGGAAGCCCTGGAGAAGATCGCAAAAAGCCAGGACTGCCTGGTTGTTTACCCGCAGCGGGACGAGAACTATGAGCTGCTGGTGCGGGCGATCAGCAATTTGCCCAAGGCCACATTGATCCTGGCGGATTATCTGAATATTCGTGATCTATTGGGACATGAGAAGGTCATTCTTGTCAAAGCAGGATTGGACCGGATCTCGGAGATCCTCTTACGGGAGTAGACAGATGACTTCGATTTACGATATCTTAAGACGTCCGATATTAACGGAAAAGTCCAGCCACCAGTACGCCAAGCTGAACCAGTATGTGTTTGAGGTGGCTAACAACGCAACCAAGAGCATGGTCAAGGATGCCGTGGAGACCATTTTCAATGTCCAGGTACTGCGGGTGAACACCATGATCATGCCAGCAAAGAGATCTCGCCGCGCCCTGAGCCGCCGGGTCCTGGTCCGGAAGAGCGCCTATAAAAAGGCCGTTGTCACTCTGGCTCCCGGCGATACGATTTCTGTCTTTGAAGGAGTACGGTAATGGCAGTCAAGAAATACAAACCGGTTACCCCCGGATTGCGGGGACGCACTGGTTATACATTTGAGGAAATCACCAAGGATCAGCCCGAGCGTTCACTGGTCAAAGCCTACAATAAGCGAGGCGGACGGAACGCCTACGGCCGGATCACTGTCCGCCACCGCGGTGGGGGTCACCGGCGCAAATACCGGGTGGTCGATTTCAAGCGCGATAAGAAAGGTATCCCCGCCGTTGTGGCCGGGATCGAATACGATCCCAACCGCACAGCCCGCCTGGCGCTGCTGAACTATGCTGATGGCGAAAAGCGCTATATCATTGCCCCGGTGGGACTGCGGGTCGGCGACACCGTCCTGGCCAGCGATGAAGCGGAGATCGCCCCCGGGAACACCCTGCCGCTGAGCAGCATTCCTACCGGCACCCGCATTCACAATATCGAGCTGAAAGCGGGCGCTGGCGGACAGCTGGTGCGCTCTGCCGGGACTGCTGCCAGGTTGATCGCCAAGGAAGGAAAGTTCGGCCAGGTGCGGCTGCCGTCAGGTGAGATCCGCTTGATCCATCAGAACTGCACCGCCACCATTGGCCAGGTTGGCAATGTGGACCACAGTAATATCAAACTGGGCAAAGCAGGCCGCAAGCGCCACTTGGGCATTCGCCCCACGGTCCGCGGCTCAGCGATGTCCCCGCGAGACCATCCCCACGGCGGCGGCGAAGGCCGCTCCCCGGTGGGTATGCCCAGTCCCAAGAGCCCCTGGGGCCAGAAAACCCTGGGTGCCAAGACCCGCCGCAACAAACGCACCAGCCAGTACATCGTCCGCGATCGGCGGGTAGGCAAGAAGAAGAAACGGCGCTAAGCAGATCACCCAGCATTCCCTGGCGGGTGATGCATGAGGAGTGAAAGGTATGTCAAGATCACTGAAAAAGGGTCCCTTCATAGACCCGAAACTACTTAAGAAGATCGATGCGATGAACGAGCGCGGCGAGAAGAAGGTCATCCGGACCTGGAGCCGGGCCAGTGTGATATTCCCCCAGCTGGTGGGACACACGATCGCTGTTCATGATGGGCGGCGCCATGTGCCGATCTACATCACGGAAAATATGGTAGGCCACCGCCTGGGCGAATTCGCTCCCACCCGGACATTCCGGGGGCACCTGGCTGCCAAAAGGACCGTTCGCAAGAAAGAAACCGCTAGCGCGGCTGCAAGGGAGATATAGTCATGGATCAGGATATTAAAGCGTACGCGCGCCATATTCCTGTCTCTGCCCAGAAAGCCCGCCTGGTCGTGGATCTGGTGCGTGGGAAGGATGTGGTAGAAGCCCTTGAGCTGCTGAACTTTACCACCAATAAAGCTGCTCAGCCGCTCTCAACCTTGCTGCACTCGGCTGTGGCCAATGCGGAGAACAATTTTGGGATGAACCGCTACGATCTGTACATCCACAAGATCTACGCTGATGAAGGACCGACCCGCAAGTGGCGCCGTTTCGGTGCCCGGGGCCGCGTCAAACCTCGCCTGCGGCGGTCTTCCCACTTATCCGTGATCCTGAGAGAACACGAAGGGGCTTAGAAGCGAGACAAGTAAACAACCTCCCGGACAGCAGGTTCCTCCGGGTGGACGTGAGCAGTAGGAGAAATTATGGGTCGTAAAGTACATCCAACCGGATTTCGTTTGAAAGTCACCAAGACCTGGGATGCCCGCTGGTTTGCCGAAGGGGAAAAATATGTTGATTTCCTCCAAGAGGATATTGCCATCCGGCAGTTGATCTACGAAGAAGGTTCCAATGCTGGTGTGTCCAGGATCGAGATCGAACGCTTCCCCGGCAAGGTAAAAGTTATCATCCATACCTCCAAACCTGGTGTGCTGATCGGGCGCAAAGGCGCCAGTGTCAAGATCCTGCGCAAGAAATTAGAGGATCTGGTCGGTAAAACCATTGATGTGGACATCAAGGAGATCGAAACCCCGGATTTGGACGCTTATCTGGTTGCTGATAACATTGCCCGCCAGATCGAGGGCAGGATCAGCTACTCCCGGGCTATGAACCGCACCATCCAGCGCACTATGCGCGAGGGTGCGGAAGGCATCCGTGTGGAAGTCGCCGGACGCCTGGGCGGCGCGGAAATGTCCCGCACCATCCACATGAGGGAAGGACGGGTTCCCCGCCAGACTTTGCGGGCAGATATCGATTATGCCACCGCCGATGCAGCTACAACCTACGGCAACATTGGCGTCAAGGTTTGGGTGTATAAGGGTGAAGTCCTGCCGACCATGGAAGAAGAAGATGAATTAGAAGCGCATGATGGAGTTTACGTCAGCAAATAGGCTGGCGGTACTCTCCTGCGGATCAAAGGTAGGATTAGCAACATGTTGATGCCAAAAAGGTACAAATACAGAAAGCAGATGCGCGGGCGTATGAAGGGTAAAGCCCGCCGCGGT
Source organism: Anaerolineales bacterium (assembly GCA_045888315.1). GTDB lineage: Bacteria > Chloroflexota > Anaerolineae > Anaerolineales > UBA11858 > B10-G9. Next base: position 4,657 of record JBGCVQ010000074.1, read on the forward strand.
GCGGAAGTCCACTTCGGGGATTATGGCCTGCAAGCCCTTGAACCAGCCTGGATCTCCTCCCGCCAGATCGAAGCCTGCCGGCGTGCCATGGTGCGCGCGATGAGGCGGCGCGGCAAGGTGTGGATCCGCATCTTTCCGGACAAGCCTATCACCAAACGAGCTGCTGAATCCCGCATGGGTAAAGGCAAAGGCGCGGTGGAATTCTATGCTGCGGTAGTCAAGCCCGGCCGGATCATGTTCGAGATCGGCGGTGACGTGCCGGAAAGCGCGGCTATGGAAGCACTGCGGCTGGCTTCCTACAAGCTGCCTATCAAAACCAAGGTTGTCCGTCGAGAAGAAGTAGGAGAAAGCGCATGAAAGTAGACGAAATCCGCGACTTATCAGACGATCAAGTGCTGTCTGAGCTTGACGGCGCCAGAGAAGAAATGATGAATCTCCGCTTCCAGCAGTCAACCGGCGAGTTGATTGACACCTCCCGCATCCGGGAGACCAGGCGCTTCATTGCCCGGCTGGAAACGGTTCTTACCGAACGCAAACGCGCGCAGGAAGGTGAAGCATGAACAAACGGCGACGCTTAACAGGTGTGGTCACCAGCAATAAGATGGATAAAACCGTCTCGGTGGATATCACCCGCAGGTTTCGACACCGCCTTTATAAGAAAGTTATCGAAAGCCATTCTGCGGTGAAAGCCCACGATGAGCTGGGTTGTGACATCGGTGACCAGGTGCGGATCGTCGAATCCAAGCCGATCTCCAAGACCAAACGCTGGGTCGTGGAGGAGATCATCCGCAAGTCGGTTTCCACCGAGGGCGCTTAAGGAGAGGCAGACATGATACAGCAAGAATCTCGAGTGAATGTCGCCGACAACTCCGGGGCCCGCGAACTGCTGGTCATCCGGGTTCTGGGCGGATCCACCCGGCGCTACGCCGGAGTAGGGGATATCGTGGTGGGCTCCATCAAAGGTGCCTCCTCCCAGGGTTCCGTCAAAGCCCATGAGGTTGTCAAAGCAGTGGTTGTTCGCACAGCCAAGGAATGGCGCCGGAAAGACGGCTCAACCGTAAAATTCGATGATAACGCAGTTGTCATCCTGGATACAGATGGCACCAACCCGAAAGGCACCCGCATCTTTGGACCGGTTGCCCGCGAACTGCGCGAAAAAGGGTTTATGAAGATAGTTTCCCTGGCTCCTGAAACGGTCTAGGGAATCGCAGGCAGGAGTAAATACCGTGAAAGTAAAGATACGCAAAGGCGATACCGTAGAAGTCATCAGCGGCCGGAGAGCTGATAAGGGCAAGCGCGGGGAGGTCATCAAAGTCTACCGCGAAAAAGGACGGGTCACCGTTCAAGGCATAAATATCCGGAAGAAGCACCAGGGGCAGATCCAGGCACAAGGTAGGACGATGGCCCCCGGCATTATTGAATTTGAAGGACCCGTCGATATCTCCAACGTCATGCTGGTTTGCCCTTCCTGTGGAGAACCAACCCGGGTCGGGGTCACCCGCGAAGACGGTGTTGCCCGCCGGGTATGCAAACGCTGTGACGCGTTGATCGACTGAGGCTGGGAGCAGAAGAATGAATAGATTACAAGAGCTTTATCAAAAAGAGATCGTACCGAGCCTGGTCAAAGATCTTGGCCTGGACAATGTCATGCAGGTCCCCAGCATCACCAAAGTGGTGGTCAACATCGGGGTAGGCGACGCTCTGGACAACGGCAAGCTTCTTGACGAGGCAGTGCGCGATCTGACCAGTATCACCGGGCAGAAACCTCTCATCAACAAGTCCAAGCGCAACATCGCCAACTTCAAGCTGCGCACAGGGGCTGCCATCGGTACTTCCGTCACCCTGCGGGGATATAAAATGTGGTCCTTCCTGGACCGCCTGATGAATGTCGCCCTGCCCCGGGTGAGGGATTTCCGGGGGGTTTCCCCCAACTCCTTTGATGGCCGGGGCAACTACACCCTGGGCATCACTGAGCAGCTGGTCTTTCCCGAGGTCAAATACGACGAAGTCAGCAAGATCCGCGGCCTGGAAGTGACCATCGTCACCACCGCCCAGGATGACGAAGCCGGTCGGGAGCTGCTGCGGAAACTGGGCATGCCGTTTAAGGAGGAAACCGCAAATGGCTAAGAAGAGCATGATTGCACGGGAAACAAAAAGAAAATATCAAGTCAGGGAAGTGAATCGCTGCAAACGCTGCGGCCGCCCGCGGGGTTATATGCGCCGCTTTGGTCTGTGTCGGATCTGCTTCCGTGAATTGGCACTCGAGGGGAAGATCCCCGGCGTTGTCAAATCATCTTGGTAAGTTGGATGGAGGACTAGTAATGAGTTTTAATGATCCAATTGCTGATATGCTGACTCGAATCCGAAACGCAGTGCGCGCTGAACATCCTCAGGTCTCGATGCCGAGCTCCAAGATGAAAGTGGCCATTGCCAAGATCCTCACCGAGGAAGGTTTCGTAGACGGCTATGAAGTCAAAGAAGGGCAGAATCCAGCCTTTAAAACCCTTACCCTGGATTTGAAGTACGTTGGGAAGCGGCGCACCAAACGGTCGGTGATCACCAACCTGGAGCGGGTCAGCCTGCCTGGTCAGCGGATCTACGCTGGCAAGGATGAGATCCCCTACGTGCTGTCTGGAATGGGTATTTCCATTCTGACCACCTCAAAAGGTGTCATGACCGGCCGCGATGCCAAGAAAATGGGCGTCGGCGGTGAGGTAGTCTGCAAGGTTTGGTAGTTGTTTTAGGTCCCGGATTGTGAAAAACAATTAAGGACGACAAAGGAGAAGCAGCTGTGTCTAGAGTAGGACGATTGCCGGTCGGGATCCCCTCCGGCGTAGACGTGAAAATCAGCGGATCGCATGTCCGCATCAAGGGCCCCAAGGGAGAATTGGAATTCACCTTTTCCCCCGAGATCTCGATCGAGGTCAAAGACAATGAGATCCAGGTCAGCCGCCCTTCCGATGCGCGAGAGATGCGCTCCCTGCATGGAACCACCCGGGCCCTGATCCAGAATATGGTCACTGGCGTGACGGATGGTTTCCAGAAAGAACTGCAGCTGGTCGGCGTGGGCTACCGCGCCAATATGAGCGGCTCAAGTCTCGAGCTCAATGTGGGGTACTCCCATCCCGTGGTGGTGGCACCTCCTCAGAACGTGACTTTCGAGGTCGGCGAGCGCAACCAGCAGATCATCATCTCTGGGATAGACAAGCAGGTGGTCGGCCAGATAGCTGCAGATATCCGCAAGATCAGACCGCCGGAACCTTATAAGGGCAAAGGCATACGATATAAAGATGAGTATATCCGCCGCAAAGCAGGTAAAGCGGGTAAGGTAGCGTAATATGGCGAAAAATCGAAGCAGAGCAGACGCTCGGAAAAGAAGGCATATACGGGTCCGCAAGCAGGTCTTTGGAACCGCTGAAAAGCCGCGGTTGAACGTCTACCGCAGCCTGAATGAAATCTATGTTCAGGTAATTGACGATAACAAAGGCCATACCCTGGCTTCCGCCTCGACGGTCGACCCCGAACTGCGGAAGAAGACCAAGGGCAAGACCAAGAAAGAACAGGCAGCCCTGGTCGGTCAGGCGATTGCCGAGCGCGCCAAGGAAAAGGGCATCAAAGAGGTCGTTTTTGACCGCGGTGGATACAAATATATCGGCCGCGTGGCAGCCCTGGCTGACGGCGCCCGTGAAAAAGGATTGAAGTTTTAGTTACCCATCTGGGAGACGGTTATGACAAACGGTTATAAAGACAATCCTGAACAGGAATTCGACGAAAGGATTATCAATATTGAGCGCGTGGCCACTGTTGTGAAAGGCGGCCGCAGGTTTTCCTTCCGGGTGGCCATGGTTGCTGGGGATCATAAGGGCAACGTGGGTATGGGAATGGGAAAAGCCAACTCTGTTCCGGACGCGATCCGCAAAGCAGCGGCCAGCGCCAAGGACAATATGCGCCCTGTGGCGGTGTACAACACCACCATCCCCCACCAGGTGGTAGGTAAGGTCAGCGGAGCCAAGGTGCTCCTCAAACCAGCCTCTGAAGGAACGGGCGTGATCGCTGCCGGCAGTGTCCGCGCGGTGGTCGAGGTGACGGGGATCAGCAATATCCTCACCAAGTCCCTGGGCAGCAACAACGCCATGAACATCGCTGCTGCCACCATCAAAGGCCTGGAGCAGCTCAAGGATCCCTACGAGGAAGCAGCAGCGCGGGGTGTTGACCCTAAACGGCTGATCCCCTTCTGGGATAGAGGATAAGTATCATGGCTAAGAAAAAAGACAAGATGCTGAAGATCAAGCTCGTTAGAAGCCCCCATGGGCGCATTGAATCCCAGCGCCTGACGCTGGAAGCCCTTGGCCTGCGGAAGGTCAACCAGGTCGTGGAACGGCCGGACCATCCCAGCATCCTGGGTATGATCGAGTGCGTCAAACACCTCGTTGAGGTTGAATAAGCAGGCCAGAAGGAATTGATTATGAAACTGCACGATTTGAGACCAAACAAAGGCTCTAAGAAGGACCGCAAACGCATTGGACGCGGTTATGGTTCCGGCTACGGAAAGACATCCGGACGGGGCATGAACGGTCAGAACTCCCGGGCTGGCGGCGGAGTACCCCTCTACCACCAGGGTGGCGACACGCCCTTCTTCCGGCGGATGCCCCACAAGATCGGCTTTAAGAATTTCAACCGGGTCGATTATCAGGAAGTCAACCTGGAATACCTGTCGCGTTTCCGCAAGGGTTCTGAAGTTACCCCGGATTCTCTCCGGGAGGCTGAATTGATCGGCACCCTCAGCAAACCGGTGGTCATCCTGGGCCGCGGCGAGCTGGATAAACCACTGACAATCAAAGCCCACCGCTTCTCCAAGAAGGCCGTGGAAAAGATCGAGAAGGCTGGCGGTACGGTCGAGATCATCGAAAGCTGATCCGGACTGAGGAATTTGGATCTATTTCAGCCCCTGTTGGGGTTGGATAGAGGAGAGAAATGCAATGAAAACATCTGCTTGGCGTTATTTATGGAAAGCAGAAGACATCCGGCGGAAGCTGCTGATCACCGTTCTGCTGCTGGTGATCTACCGCCTGGCGGCCCATGTGCCGGTGCCCGGTGCTGACCGCCAAGCCATTGCCAACATCATTTCTGGCGGCGGGGCAGGCAGCACCTTTGTGGGCATCCTGGATATGCTGTCCGGAGGCACCGTGTCCAACTTCTCGGTGCTGGCCATGGGCGTCTATCCATATATTACCGCCCAGATCATCCTGCAGCTGCTGGTCCCGATCATCCCCTCCCTGCAGCGGAAAATGGAGGAGGATCCTCAGGAAGGCCGGAAGTGGATGGAGCGCTGGACCTATATCCTGGCCATCCCTATGGCAGCCCTCCAGGCTGTGGGCCAGATCCGGATCTTCACCAGCCTGGCTGGTGGTGTTCCGATCATCAGCAATTTCGGCTTCCGGGGAAGCTCCTTCATCCCCAGCCTGGCGATCGTTGCCAGCATGACCGCCGGAACGATGTTCGCTATCTGGCTGGGAGAGCTGATCTCTGAGTACGGTATCCGCAACCAGGGCCTTTCCCTGCTGATCTTCGCTGGTATTGTCGCCCGCATCCCCCAGAACTTCTACCGGATCATCAACCTGACCCAGACCATCTGGGTCACCCTGGCCTTTGTGCTGCTGATCACGGTCTTGATCATTTTCGCGATCGTTTATGTCCAGCAGGGCCAGCGCAATATCCCGGTGATGTATCCCGGGCGCAGGGTTGGCAACCGCCAATCCATGCCTGTCAAGGGCTCCCTGCCTCTGCGGGTGAACATGGCGGGCATGATCCCGCTGATCTTCGGCCAGTCGCTGCTGACTTTCCCGGCGATCGTGGCCAGCTTCTTTATCAATTCCGAACGGCTCTGGGTCCGCAATCTGGCCCTGGGAACCCAGGCAGTCTTTGGCGGTCAATCGCCCTGGTACTGGCTGCTGTATTTCCTGATGGTGATCGGGTTCACGTTCTTCTACACGGACGTGCTCTTCGCCCAGCAGGATTACGGCGCAAACCTGAAGAGGGCGGGAGCCCAGATCCCTGGTGTCAGCCGGGGAGCTCCCACTCAGCGCTACCTGACCAAGGTGCTGCGGCGGATCACTTTCCCGGGCGCGTTCTTCCTGGGCACGGTCGCAGTGCTGCCTTTTGTGATCGGTGTGCTCCTCTCAGCTATCGGGCTGACCCAGCTGAGCACCAGCGGCACGGGGACGATGTTGATCACTTCCTCGGGCTTGCTGATCGTAGTAGGCGTTGTGCGTGACACCTTCCAGAATATCGATGCTGAGCTCAAGCTCCATGGATATGATGAGAAGCTGCTGGTACGTTAATAATTAATCGCGGGCCGGGATGTCCCCCCGCAGTGGAACGAAGCGATGATATCTTTCAACAGAGGGCTGATCAAGACCGAGCTGGAGATCGAAAAGATGCAGGCAGCCGGCAGCCTGAATGACCTGGTATTGAAAGAGGTGAAAGCCTTGATCAAGCCCGGGGTAGCGACCAGGGACCTGGACGCTGCGGCGGAAGAGATCATTCTAGACCACGGCGGGATCCCCACCTTCAAGGGCTATCCGGGACCCTATCCTTATCCGGCGACCCTGACCATCAGCATCAATGAGGAGATGGTTCATGGGATACCCTCCGGAAGGGTCCTGAATGAAGGTGATATCGTTTCCGTGGACTGCGGAACGACCTTGAATGGTTATATTGGCGATTCTGCTTTCACCGTAGGCGTGGGCGAGATCTCGGCTGAGAAACAGCACCTGATCGATGTCACCCGGGAATCCCTCTATAAAGGGATCGAGCAGATGAGTCCCGGAAAACATATCGGTGATGTCGGGGCAGCCATCCAGGCCTACGTCGAGAAAGCGGGCTTTCATGTACCCCGGCAGTATACCGGACACGGGGTTGGCCGCGAAATGCATGAACCGCCCCAGGTGCCTAACTTTGGCGTGCCGGGGCAGGGTATGGCCCTCCTGGAGGGCATGACCATCGCTATCGAGCCCATGGTGCTGGTGGGTACCCCCCAGACCAAGGTGCTCGCGGATCAGTGGACGGTGATCTCAGCAGATCATTCGCTGACCGCTCATTATGAGCATACCGTGGCAGTAACAGCCAACGGACCGCTGATCTTGACCAGCTACAGGGAGGGATGAAAGCCCCATCTCCCTAGACTTGACCAGGGGCATCAGGTATAATAGTGCTTTTGCTGAGAGGCAGGAAAAGACGGAGAAACGGCAGTAAATTAAGGAAGTGTAATCATGAAAGTGTCTTCTTCAGTAAAGAAACGCTGCGAGAAATGCAAAATTGTGCGACGTAAAGGAAAAGTTTACGTCATTTGTGAAAATCCGAAGCATAAACAGAGGCAAGGGTAGATAGTATGGCTCGTATCCAAGGTGTTGACTTACCGCGTGACAAGCGTGTGGAAATTGCCTTAACCTATATTTATGGAATCGGTTTGACCCGCTCCAAGGAGATCCTGGAAGCCGCGGGTGTGGATCCGGATACCCGGGTTCATGAGCTGACCGATGCTCAGATCACGGGTTTGAGGGAATATATTAACAACAATTTCAAGGTTGAAGGTGATCTGCGCCGCGAAGTGCAGATGAACATCAAGCGCCTGGTGGAAATTGGCTGCTACCGGGGCCTGCGCCACAAACGCGGCCTGCCGGTCCACGGCCAGCGCACCCGCACCAACGCCCGCACCCGCAAAGGCCCCAAGAAAACCGTGGCTGGGCGCGGACGCCGCCGGGGTATGCAGAAGACCTAAACCTTTCGCTGCTCCTGTTGGTCAAGCCAGCTGGGACTTCATAACGGGGAGCCTTTCCTCCCTGCGGCTGTGAACCCCCGGTCTGACCGGCAACACATACAAGACAAGAAGATAGAAGAGGAACTATGGCTCAAAAATCAGCCCGCCCCAAAGGCGGTAGAAGAAAAAAGAGAACACTTGCTTCTGGACAGATCCATGTTCGGGCGACGTTCAACAATACCATCATCACCGTCACCGATCATCAGGGTAATACCGTGTGCTGGAGCAGCCCTGGAGCCGTGGGATTAAAAGGATCCCGCCGGAGCACGGCATTTGCCGCCCGGCTGGCAACCGAGGACGCAGTCAAGAAAGCCATGGGCATGGGGATCCGTGAAGCGGATGCCTTCATCAATGGACCTGGTCCCGGCCGGGAAGCTTCCCTGCGGGCGATCGAGGCCATGGGGCTGAAGCTAACCTCGATCACCGATATCACCGCCGTCCCCCATAACGGCTGCCGCCCGCCCAAGAAGCGCCGGGTCTAACCAGAGCTCTCCCTCGCTGAGAGGGCTCATGGCAAGTTGAATAGAAGTTGCAACTGAATGCAAAGAGGAAGTAGTTATGTCAAGATATCGTGAGGCAAAGTGTAAAGTTTGCCGCCGTGAAGGTGAGAAGCTGTTCCTGAAAGGGGAGCGCTGCTTCACCGAAAAATGTGCATTTGAACGCCGGAGCTATCCTCCGGGACAGCATGGCAAGGGAGCCCAGTACCGCCGCAGCCGTGAATCGGACTTCTCCCGCCAGCTGAGGGCCAAGCAGAAAGCCCGCCGCATCTATGATATTTCTGAACGCCAGTTCCGCCGCTACTACGCGACGGCTCTGCAGCGCCGCGGCCTGACCGGCCTCAACCTGCTGCAGATCCTGGAAACCAGGCTGGACAACGTTGTCTACCGACTCGGTTACGCCTCCAGCCGGGCTCAAGCCCGCATGCTGGTGACCCACGGCCACTTCAACATCAACGGCCGCCGCACGGACGTACCTTCCGTGATCGTCTCCGATTCGGATGTCATCAGCGTCCGGGATGGATCCAAACAGCGGACCTTCTTCAAGGATCTGGCCAAGGAAGCCGAGAGCAGAACTCCCGCGGAATGGGTGAAAAGGGATCTGAAAACTTTATCAGGCAGTGTGGTTCGGTTGCCGGAACGTTCTGAGATTGACGGCAATCTTGATGAGCAGTTGATCGTTGAGTTCTACAACCGCTAACCGGGATCTGGCAGATAAGTAATTAGGATGAGGGAGAGGTGAACCGTGCTTGGAATGAATAATATGGTAACACCAAAAATAGAGAAGGTCGCTGAGGCCCGGGCTTACGGCAAGTACGAGATCAGCCCGCTGGAGCGCGGCTATGGGATTACCTTGGGTAATGCCCTGCGCCGGGTGATGCTTTCCTCCATGGAAGGGGCTGCGGTGACGTCGATCCGGATCACGGAAGTGGATCACGAGTATGACACCATTCCCGGCGTCCAGGAGGATGTACTGCGCCTGATGCTCAACGTCAAGAAGCTGCGCTTGATCCTCCACGAGGGCGACTTGGCCAACATGCACCTGGAAGTGAAGGGGGAAGGTGTGGTCACGGCCGCGGATATCATCACCCCGGCTGAGGTCGAGATCGTCAACCCCGAGCTGTACTTGATGACCGTTGACGGGCGGAGCAAGCCGCTAACCATCGAGATGGCAGTTGGCAAGGGCAGGGGCTACCTGCCCACCGAGGACCGCAAGGACCGCCTGCCAATCGGTGAACTGCCGATCGATGCTATTTACAATCCGGTAACGCGGGTCAACTTCGAGGTTGGCTCAGCCCGGGTTGGCCAGAGCACAGATTATGACAACCTGGTCATCGAGGTCTGGACGGACGGTACTCTGGAGCCTGAAGAGGCCCTCAGCCGCAGCGCCAAGATCCTCATGGGCCATCTGCAGCACTTGGCTGGTGTGACAGCGGAATCGCTGGCAGCCATGGTGGAAGTAGAAGAGCCCGCGGAGCCTGTGGACGAAATTATCGATATCCCCATCGAAGAGCTGGATCTTTCTGTACGGGTGTTCAACTCGCTCAAGCGGACCGGCATCACCACTGTCCGCGAGGTGATGGAGCTAAATACGAAAGGGGATGATGCCCTGCTGTCCATCCGGAATTTTGGTGTCAAGAGTCTCACCGAATTGAAGGATAAGCTGGAAGAGCACGGCTACCTCTTGGAAATCAATACCGATTTGGAGTAAGGATTATGCGACACAAGGTAGCAGGTAAGAAACTAGGCCGGAATTCCGGCCAACGGGCAGCGCTCAGGCGGACCATGATCAAACAGCTGTTTGAGAATGAACGCATCCAGACTACCCGCGGTAAAGCAGAGTTCATTCGCCAGCCTGCTGAGAAGCTCATCACCTTGGCCAAACGCGCCCAGGACGCAGATGAGGCAGCCCAGGTGCACGCCCGCAGGATCGCGGCATCCCGGCTGGACAATGACAAGGAAATCGTCCGGAAACTCTTTGAAGAACTGGCTCCCCGCTACACCAACCGGCCAGGCGGCTACACTCGCATGTTCAAGCTGCCTCCCAGGACCAGCGATGCTGCTGAAATGGTTGTCCTGGAGCTGGTGGAAGAGTAGCGAGCGAGGTGCTGCCGGCCGATGAGCGACCGCTTCCAGGTCCGCCTGGCTTATGATGGTACGGATTTTTATGGGTCCCAGTACCAGCCAGATCGAAGGACTGTCCAGGGAGAGCTGCAGCGGGCGCTGGGAAAGATAGGCTGGCAGGAAGGAACGGTGTATTTCGCCGGCAGAACGGATGCTGGCGTGCATGCAGCAGGACAGGTGGTCGCCTTTGATTTGAAGTGGGACCACACCGAGAAGGATCTAGGCAGAGCTTTGAACGCGGTTCTGCCGCAAGATATGGCGGCTGGCCAGGTCCGCAGGACAGGTAGCGAATTCCAACCCCGGTATGACGCACTGTCCCGCGAGTATCACTACCGGATACTGAACAGCCCGATCCGGGATCCGCTCCAGGAGCGCTACTGCTGGAGAGTCTGGCCAAGACTGGATCTGCGGAGAATGAGGAAAGAGACCCGCTTGCTGGTCGGCAGCCATGATTTTGCCGCCTTGGGATCTCCTCACCAGCCAGGCGGCAGCACGATCCGCAAGATCGAGCGGGCTGGCTGGAAAAGAAAAGGGAATTTGCTGGTCTTTGAAATCGTTGGCAATGCTTTCCTTTACCATATGGTCCGGCGCATCGTCATGGCCCTGGTGAAAGCCGGCCAGGACAGCGGACCAGCCGCCGGGATCCAGACTTACCTGGAGGATCCGGCAAGCCCCCCCGCGAAAGGACTGGCTCCGGCCCGGGGACTAACATTGGTAAAGGTGAAATATTAGAAATGAGCGCAGTTCGGTTCGTTGAAAAATAGTGGAGTAAGTAATCGTGAAGAAGACATTTTATCCAAAACCTGAAGACGTGAACCGGAAATGGGTTGTGGTGGACGCTGAAGGGCAGAACCTGGGGCGACTTTCCACCATGATCTCCAAGCTGATCCTCGGCAAACACAAGCCGGAATACACTCCCGGCGTCGATATGGGCGATTTTGTGATCGTCATCAATGCTGAGAAATTTGCAGTCACTGGCAATAAGCTGGATGCCAAGTACTACTACCGGGAATCCAAGTACCAGGGCGGCTTGAAAAAGACCACCCTCCGCAGCCAGCTGGAAAAGCGGCCCGAGTACGTCATCGAGCACGCGGTCAAGGGCATGCTGCCCAAGACCCGCCTGGGCCGGCGCCTGAATAAGAAGCTGAAGGTTTATGCGGGTCCAAATCACCCCCATGCGGCACAGCATCCTGTCCCGGTGGAGGAGCTCTATCCCAGCTTGCAGGCTTAAGAGAACTGATCAATTCACCTTGCATTGATGCGAAGGTAAGTTAGAGGAGTTTTTATGGCAGAGTATTTTGAAGGCATCGGACGGCGGAAGACTTCCACTGCCCGTGTGCGGATCACCAAGGGGTCCGGCTCGTTCGTGATCAATGAGAAGACCCTGGATGAGTACTTCCCGACCGAACGCGATAATAAAGCCGTCACCGAGCCGCTCAGCGTGCTTGGCGGAGCAGGATCGGATTACGATATCAGTGTGCTGGTCAAAGGTGGGGGAGTGACCGGACAGGCAGACTCCGTTAGGCTGGGCTTGGCCCGGGCGATCCTGAAAATGGATCCCGAACTGCGCCTGGACCTCAGCCACGCCGGCTACCTCTCCCGGGATTCCAGGGAGAAGGAAAGAAAGAAACCAGGTCTCAAAGGCGCCCGCAAGGCCCCGACCTACACCAAGCGTTAACCTTATTCCTGGACTGCGAGAGGCCAGGAGAGATCGAACACAGCACGGAGAGCACCCGGCATCTAGGTGTGTTCTCCGTTTTGCTGTTCTAACCAGGAAGGCATTCCATGATAAACGAAACCGATCAACCCGCGATCATCATCCTCGGCCTGGGTCCGGGGGATCCGGGCTTGCTGACCCTGCGGGCTGCTGAGGTGCTGGCAGACACCCAGGAAGTCTATCTGCGCACCGCCCAGCATCCCACCGTGGAGGGCCTGCCAGCGCACCTTACCGTGCACTCCTTCGATTGGATCTACGAGGAAGAGGGGGAGTACCAGCAGGTCTATCAGCGCATTGCCAGGGAAGTGGTCAGCCAGGCTGGAGGAGAGGTTCCTGTGGTCTACGCTGTGCCTGGCGATCCCTTCACAGCAGAGGAGACCCCAGCCCTGATCCTGGACCTGGCCCGGAGGGGTGGATTGGCAGTCGAGGTGGTTCCCGGGGTAAGTTTCCTGGAGCCCACTTTCGGCGGCTTAGAGATGGATCCGCTGCCGCACACCAGCCTGGTGGATGCCCTTGAGCTGGCAGAGGCTCACTATCCGACCTTTCCACCGGATCAGCCGGCGCTGATCGCCCAGGTCTACTCCAGCCAGGTGGCTTCTGACCTGAAGTTGACCTTGATGGCGGTTTATCCGGATCAGCATCCAGTCCGTCTGGTGCATGAGGCCGGGTCCGAGGGGCAGTTTGTGGAGGACCTGCCCCTGTACCAGATAGACCGCAGCCAGCACATTGGGAACCGGACATCGCTCTACCTGCCGCCCCTGGCCCCCGGCTCATCGATGGAATCCTTCCTGGAGATCATCGCCCACCTGCGGGCTCCGGAAGGCTGCCCCTGGGATCGGGAGCAGGACCACCAGAGTCTGCGCCCTAACCTGCTGGAAGAGACCTTCGAAGCCTTGGAAGCCATCGACGCGGACGATCCATCTGCCATGCAGGAGGAATTCGGGGATCTGCTGCTGCAGATCGCCCTCCATGCCCAGATCGCGGTCGAATACGGCGAGTTCACCTTCAGCGATGTCGTCCGGGGGATCCACACCAAGCTCATCGAGCGCCATCCCCATGTTTTTGGGGACCTGGAACTGGAGGAGGCAGACGCGGTGATCAGGAACTGGGAGAAGGTCAAAGCCCGGGAGCGCCAGGAGAACGGTCGGACGGAGAAGGGTGCCCTGGACGGCGTGCCGGCCTCCCTGCCGGCCCTGACCCAGGCTGAAACCTACCAGAAGCGGGCAGCCCGCTTCGGATTCGACTGGAAGGACCTGGAAGGCGTGCTGGACAAACTGCCCGAGGAAGTGGGGGAGATCAAGAGCGCCCTGGAGAGCGGGCGCCAGGCGGAGGAGATCGGCGACCTGCTGTTCACGGTGGTCAACATCGCTCGCTGGCTGGATGTCGATGCGGAAAGCGCCCTGCGGGAGGCCAATCAGCGTTTCAGGGGGCGCTTCTCCCACATGGAAAAAGAAGCCCGCGCCGCAGGGCGCGAGCTCTCTGAGTATGGTCTGGATGAGCTGGATCAGCTCTGGGAAAATTCAAAGACCGGGCTGGAAAGCTAGCTCTCGTCCTTTTTTACCCCAGACTGGGATTGGATGAACAGCAGCCCTACCAGGAAGTAGGGCAGTCCTTTATAGAGGATGGCGATCAGCCTGGCCCCATCATCTGAGAAATAGACGAAGAGGCTTAGCAGCACGCTCAAGACAGCGATGAATTTGCCTGCCAGGAGAGGCATCCTGAAGGCCAGCAGCACACCCACCGAGAGCGAGGTGATCAGCAGGAACAGGATCACACCGGTGGAGGTCTCGTGGTAGAGATGTTTGAACCCCTTTTCCACGATGGTGGAAATCATGTCATACATCCAGATGGCGCTGATCGCCACCCCGGCAATGCGGGCTAGCCAGTTCAATGTAGAATGTTGCTTCGCGCTTTCAGTCATGCAGGTATCCAATCCTCAACTGCTAAACTTTATTAAAGACCGCTGATGATGTCGCCCAGGAGTTTGCCGCCCAATCCAGCAGCGCCTTTGGTCTCACCGACGTTGTGGAAATTGGCAGCCACCGCGATGCGGTCCGCCAGGCGCGAGAAGGGCAAGCTCTGCAGGTAGACCTTTCCGGGGCCGGTCATCTTGGCCAGGAAGAGGCCTTCGCCGCCGAAGAGGGCATTCGTGAAGCCGCCAATGAACTCGATGTCATAGTCCACCGAGGGCGCGAAAGCCACCAAGCAGCCGGTGTCGACATTGAGGATCTCTCCCTCGGCCAACTCCTTCTCGATGATCGTGCCACCAGCGTGGGCAAAGGCCAGGCCCTCGCCTACCAGGCGCTGGAGTATGAATCCTTCCCCGCCGAATAGTCCGGCGCCGATCTTCTTGCTGAAGGCGATCTCGATCTCGATCCCCTGGGCAGCGCACAGGAAGGAATCCTTCTGGCAGATGAAGGTGCCTCCCAATGCGGTCAGATCCAGGGGCACGATCTTGCCCGGGTAGGGAGCCGCAAAGGCCACGCGCTTGAGGGTTGATGTGGTATTGAGGAAGGTGGTGATGAAAAAGCTTTCCCCGGTGAAGATGCGCTGGACCCCTTTCATGACGCCGCCGCCGGTGCCGGTCTGCATCTGAACGCCTTTTTCCATATAGAGCATTGTGCCAGCTTCAGCCCGGATGCCTTCCTGGGGGTCAAGCTGGATTTCGACCAACTGCAGGTCGTCGCCATAAATCGTATATGCAACTTCGTCAACCATGGTTCTCTCCTCCTGGTCACACGTTGAACACGGCCTACTCTGTGATTTTACTATACAATAAGGACCGGATTGGGGGAGTTAAGAATTTTGAAATGTCGCAAAATAAAACCCCGAAGGGGGCTTCGGGGTTTGAGGCTGGGGGCCAGGGATTCGAACCCCGACTTACGGTTCCAGAGACCGCTGTCCTACCGTTAGACGAGCCCCCACCAGCCCAAGCATTTTATCATTTCCAGGAAAGTTCGTCAATTGAATCACCCCCGGGAAGGATTCCGTGGCCTGGCATCCCGCGGTGATGGTAAAATTTGGTGAACCATTGGCATGCAGGACCAGGGGACCTGGTCTGAGGAGCAATTATGGCAGAAGACAGGGAATCAACCGACTTCATCCGGGAAATGGTCAAAGAGCATCTGGCTTCGGGGCGCTTTGACCGGGTCCAGACCCGCTTCCCGCCGGAACCCAACGGCTACCTGCACATCGGCCATGTCAAGGCCATGGCCATGGACTTCGGGGTGGCAGAGGATTTCGGGGGCATCTGCAGCCTGCGCTTCGACGACACCAATCCTGCCAAGGAGGAGGAAGAGTACGTCGAGGCCATCATGGAGGACATCCGCTGGCTGGGATTTGACTGGGAGGACAGGCTGTATTTCGCCTCGGATTATTTCGACCAGCTCTATGACCTGGCGCTGCAGATGATCAAGGACGGAAAGGCCTATGTGGATGACCTGGACCCAGACGAAATGCGGGATTACCGGGGCACCCTGACCGAGCCCGGCAAGGACAGCCCTTTCCGGGAGCGCCCGGTGGAGGAGAACCTGGAGCTGTTCGAGCGCATGCGGGCTGGCGATTTCCAGCCGGGCGAAAAGACCCTGCGGGCCAAGATCGACATGGCCCATCCCAATATGAACATGCGGGATCCGGTGATGTACCGCATCCTATTCGAAGAGCACCACCGAACGGGCGACAAATGGGTCATCTACCCCATGTACGACTGGGCTCACGGACAGTCGGATTCCCTGGAAGGTGTGACCCATTCCCTGTGCTCGATCGAGTACAAGAACCACCGGCCACTGTACGATTGGTTCCTGGACGAACTGGGGCTGTTCCATCCCCAGCAGATCGAATTCGCCCGCTTCAACATGACCTATACGGTCATGAGCAAGCGCCGGCTGGTGCAGATCGTCAAGGAGGGCTACGTGAACGGCTGGGACGATCCCAGGATGATCACCCTGGCTGGCATGCGCCGGGCCGGGATCACCCCGGAAGCCATCCGGGCTTTCATCGACCATATCGGGGTGGGGCTGTCGCCCAGCACCATCCAGCACAGCAAGTTCGACCATTTCGTGCGGGATGACCTGAACATGCGGGTCAACCGCGTTAATGGGGTGATCGACCCCCTCAAGGTGGTGCTGACCAACTATCCCGAGGGGAAGGTGGAGATGATGGAATTCCCCAACCACCCGGACGACCCTTCCCGGGGTAAACGGGAGGTACCCTTCAGCCGCGAGCTGTACATCGAGCGGGAGGACTTCCGGGAGGATCCTCCCAAGAAGTTCTGGCGCCTGGCGCCGGGCCGCGAGGTGCGCCTGCGCTACGGCTACCTGGTCACCTGCACCGAGGTGGTCAAGGATGAGAAAGGGGAGATTGTCGAAGTGCACTGCACAGTTGACCATGAGACGAGGGGCGGCAATGCCCCGGACGGGCGGACCGTCAAGGGGACTTTGCACTGGGTCTCCGCGGACCAGGCCCTGGAGGTCGAGGTGCGCCTGTATGACCGGCTTTTCAGCCATCCCTTCCCGATGGATGCGGAAGGCGAATTCACGGACTACATCAACCCCGACTCGCTGAAGGTGGTAAAGAACGCCAGGGTAGAGCCCAGCCTGGCAGGCGCGAAAGCGGGAGAGCGCTTCCAGTTCGAGCGGGTGGGCTACTTCGTGGTCGATCCGGACTCGACGGTTGAGAAATTGGTCTTCAACCGCACCATCGCCCTGCGGGACAGCTGGGCTAAGATCGAGAAGGAATTGGGGGGATGAGTAGGGGGGAGTAAGAAGTCACGTATATTATTGACGATTGAAAGCCCCTTGAGATGATCAAGGGGCTATTCTTTTGTGGAGGAGTGGTCAGTGATCAGTAAATCAGATCTGATAATACCGGCCCGCAGAGAAAACTGGCTCTTATTTGATCTGGCAACTGAACACTGGTCACGGGTCCAACTGGCGGATCCTGCCTTTTCCCCCTCGGGAGCGTTACGGTATGCTATACTGCGATCAGGAGCGAGCTGGAAGGCCGGCTGCCGCATCCTGCCAGATTGCGTGCGATAACGCCTAAGTGCTTATCGCGCAGTGCTACGATAATTAACGTTAGGAAGCACTGACCAGCTTGACTGAAATAATGACTATGGACAAGAGCATCAATCGTGACGGTTTGAGATACGCTCGGGAGAAGTTGGGTGTTGCTGTTTGGAAGCTCGCAACAGGAATCGATGGCATTAAAGACAGGCTTTCAGATGCATATATTGAATTAGCAATCATTCAAGAAAGTGATCTACCAATCGAGTTTGTTATTGATTGGAAAGAGATAAGGAACGATCTAACAAGTGGAAAAATGCAGTACATCACCCAGGTTAAGGATGGCAAATTAGTCAAAGAGCCTGTCGGTAAATTAGCTTCCACTCTTCGTTTCATGCGTAAGAAAAAAGCTGTAGATATAGCAAAACGAATCTGCCATCTTGAAGCCAGATTGGATAGATATATAAAAGTACTAGACAATAGTGCATCCTAACCCCCGCTCCACCCGACAGCCTGCCACGCGCGGCGATTTGATCTTTCTTTTCCCTTTATAAGTTTCGGTTCTATAATCAAATTATGCCTACCCGGCTGCGGGTGAGCTCATCCGT
>JBGCVQ010000075.1:0-25006 GCA_045888315.1 Anaerolineales bacterium
CGCATCGAATGAAGCGGTGATCTCGTTCAGGACGGTGTCCATGTCAGCGGTGCCGGAGAAGAAGTCGGTCATGCCGGTCCAGAAGGAACCAGCGCCAACCTCACCAGGCATCAGGTCAGAGCCGTCAAAGCGCACACTGGTGGCACTCTGCACGAGCTCAGCAATGCTTCGATCAAGCTCGTCACCGTACCAATCCAGCTGGGAGTCGAGATGGGGAGACAGAGCTCCACCAGCCGCCAGCCATTCTTTGACTGCGTCACCGTGGGTGAAGAATTCCATGACGGCGCGGACTTCTGGCCGATCGTTGAACATGGCCATCAGGTCGCCAGCAACCAGGAACGGCTTGCCGTATTCTTCGTCAATGGGGGGCAGGTAGAAGACGCTGTAGTCAACACCAGCCACTGCTTCGGGCGGGAAGAAACTGGTGATGAAGTTGCCCTGCTTATGGAGCCAGCATTTGGGAGGATCTTCGAACATGGGGGCAGGAGCGTCACCGAAGAAGGTGGTCACGATTCCTTCCCGTCCGCCGTAGACGTACTCATCGGTCCAGAGGTTGCTCAGGACGGTGAGGGCGTTCTTGACCTCGGGGGAGTTGAAGGGCAGGACACCGGTGGTCCAATCATCGTAGTTCTGGAGACTGGTGGTGCGGAGCATGATCTCCTCCATCCAGTCAGTGGCGGGCCAGCCGGTGGCGGCGCCGGACTCGATGCCGACACACCAGGGCTTGTCGCCGTCAGCGACGATCTGGTCGGAGAGTGCGATCATCTCATCCCAGGTGGTTGGGATCTGATAGCCAGCGGCTTCGAAATCATCCACAGGGTACCAGACCAAGCTCTTGGCGTTGAAGCGGTGCCAGACACCAGCGATGATCTCGCCATCAGGTCCTTCCATGGTGGCCATATCCCACCAGCTCGGCAGATAGTTGTCGAAGGAGGACTGCGGGAGCTTGTCGCTCATGTCGACCACATAGCCTTTGGCAACAATGGTCTTCAGCAGACCAGGCTGCGGGAAGTCGGCGATATCGGGGGCATCCCCGGCCTCGACACGGATAGCGATGGTGGCTTCAAATTCCTTGGAGCCCTCATACTGGATGTCGATGCCAGTGGCTTCTTCGAAGGCAGCGATGGAGTTGTCAAAGATCACGGCATCTTCATCGGTGAAGGGGCCGGTCATGGTGACAACGGTGCCAGCGAATTCGCCGGCCATGGCGCGATCATAGTAGGTGCCGGCCATTTCGCCTTCGCCTGCCTCTCCCGTATCAGTGGTAGTCTCACCAGTTGTTTCTTCCTCAGGCATAGCGGCAGGGGTTTCGGTCTTGCCGCCGCAGGCGCTGAGAACGAGAGAACTGACGAGCAAGAGAGCAATCAGCACCCAAAGGATACGATTCTTTTTCATTCTTCTTACTCCTTATCAGTAGGTTGATAAAAACGATACGTGGAAACTATTGTGGAACTTAACGCGAGAGCAATCACCTCCTTTTCTCGTTCATGCAGAATTTGATTTGAAGGTTGATCAAATAAGAGGAAAATTGCATCATAAATACTTCTATAAGAATACCAAGGGCAGGCCAGGAATGGGCTGCAGGAAAGGACGTACGCTATATCATACTCAGATTTGCTGATTCTAACAAGGATATTCACTATTTTTAAGATATTCTGTATAGAACAATTGTTTTTTCGGAGAGTTCATTTCCCTTGCCCGGCGGGTCTGCAGAGGTTAAAATCCAGGCCATGACTCAACCTGTTGATGAAAGGTACCAGGATGCCCTGGATTACATTTACAGCTTTGTGGATTTCAGCTTGACTCACCAGGAGAATCTCAGCCCTGAGAACTTCGATCTATCCCGCATGGTCGATTTTATGGATAAGTTGGGAAATCCGCAGAATGATTTCCCCTCCCTCCATGTTGCTGGAAGTAAAGGGAAGGGTTCTGTCAGCGCCATGTGTGCTTCGGTCCTACAGCAGGCGGGGTATAAAGTTGGATTGTACACGTCCCCCCATCTCAAGGATTTTGAGGAGCGCATCCAGGTTAACAGGATCCCGATGGACCGCGCTATCCTGGCCGATTATGTGGAGGAGATCAAACCTTGCGTTTCCCAGGTGCCTGGCTTGACGACTTTTGAGATCATGACTGGCTTGGGCTTTCTCTATTTTTCCCGCCAGCAGGTCGATATCGCGGTCATCGAGGTGGGGCTGGGAGGCCGCCTGGATGCGACAAATGTCATCACTCCCCTGGTTGCGGTGATCACTTCCCTCTATCTCGATCATGTCAGCATCCTGGGGGATACGCTCGATAAGATCGCCAGGGAAAAAGGTGGGATCATCAAACCTGGCATTCCGGTGGTTTGCGCTCCCCAGGAGCGGATCGCCCTGGATGTGATCCGGGAGATCTCCCAGGAAAGGAAAGCTCCTCTGATCGAGATCGGCAGGGATTATGAGTATAAAATCCGGTCCAGGACCCTGGATGGGGAGGAGTTCTCTGTCTTGGCCGCTGGCCATGAGGTCCAGCTGGCAATTCCTCTGGTAGGCGATTACCAGGTTATTAATGCGGTTACCGCCTACGCTGCTCTGGATACCCTCCGCCAACGGGAGTATCACTTGAGTGATGAGGACATGGCCCAGGGATTCCGGAAGACCTCCTGGCCGGCCCGGTTTGAAGTCCTGCGCCGCGATCCTCCCCTTGTGGTCGATTCTGCCCACAATCCTGCCTCGATAGGGAAACTTCGCGAGACCATTGATGAGTTCTTCCCGGAGAAGCCCTTGATCCTGGTTTTTGGGATCTCAGAGGATAAGCAGTTGGAAGGCATGTTGGAAGAGATCCTTCCCAGGACATCAACTTTGATCACAACCCAGGCGGATCACCCGCGGGCAATGGATGCCTTTGAGTTGGCCAGAAGGGCTGAGGGCTACTCCTGCCGGATAGTGGCCATTCCCCGGGTCAGTGATGCCCTGCAGAGGGCTCTTGAATTGGGTGGGAGTGATTCCCTGGTGATGGTAAGCGGAAGTATCTTCGTGGCAGCCAGTGCCCGCATTGCCTGGTTGGGAGAGGATTAAGGGCAGGCGTTCTGTAAATGTTCTTCGAAGGTCACGGTGAACGCGTGCCTTCCAGTCCCGTCGCATAAAGCTCTAAAATACATGAAATCTGTCTCCGCTGGCCAGGCGACAGCCTGGAGAGCAGCCAGTCCGGGATTGCAGATCGGGCCGGGAGGCAGGCCAGGATTCTCATAAGTGTTGTAGGATGAGGGCAGTTTCAGGTCTGCCAGGCTGAGGGGATTGGTCCACCAGGTTCCCTGCTGCTGGTTGTAGCCCAGGGCATATTGGATAGTCGGGTCGGCAGCCAGGTTCATATTTTCCTGGAGGCGGTTCAGGAACACAGATGCAATTTGGGGCATCTCCTCCTCGACCACGGTCTCCCTCTCAACAATCGATGCCAGGATCACAGCCTGGTGGATTGACAGTCCTTGATCCTGGAGTTGAGTCTCCATTTCAGGCGTGATCTGGGAAAGGAAGTTCTGGTACATGAGATCTACCAGCCCTTCCGGGCTGATATCCCTCTCTACCGGGTAGCTGCCTGGAAAGAGATAACCCTCCTTGCCTTGTTCTTCTACGACCTGCAGGAAATCCGCCGGATCCAGTTCCAATCCAATCCCAGGGAGGGTTGAGCTGATCTCTTCTGCTCGCCATCCTGCCAGGATGGATACGGTTGTCTGCGATGGAGAGGGGCTCTCCATCGCCTGAGCGATCTCCAGCTCGGTTTGCTTGCCGCGAAAGTGGTATTCGCCTGCCTGGATCCTGGTATCGATGCCAGAATAGATCAGGTAAGCCCGAAAAGTAGAGCGGTGCTGGATCAGGTTGAGTGCAATCAAGCGGTCCAAGATGGTATCCAGCGAGTCCCCAGGTTCCACTACCATCCTGATGCTGGTCTCTTCCAGGTTTCCAGGAGTGAAAAGCTCGTTTCCTGAAAGGATGAGGGTGATGGATTGCTGGTACAGTTTCTGGGTTGATAGGGAAGGATCAGGTGGGCCAAAACTTTCAGCAGCACGCGAGGGGATGCTGGCTGCAATCAAACCCAGCAGACACAGGGCTACCAGAAAGAGGACCATGATGCTCAGCCCGAGGAACCTTTTGCCCCATCTATTCTTGTTGTCGCTCATGGCTCTCTGCGCTCTCCTTGTTTTCCAGGTAGTTTTGCAGGATGATCGCCGCCGCCAGATCGTCGAGGTGGCCTGACCTTTTTTCTCGACTGACATTCATCTGGCGCCTGGTCTGCTGGGCTTCTTGAGTTGAGCCATATTCATCGACCAGCTCGACAGGGATCGCTCCCAGGTCGCGGAGAAGCTCCGCTAATTTGACCGACCCTGCCGCTTGATGGCTCTCGCTTCCATCCCAGTGCAGTGCTTGACCAAGGATGATCAAGGAAGCTCCCTGCTCCTCTGCAATGCGCAGAATTTCCAGGGCATCCTTTTCCCGGGAACGGTGAGGGAGGACCTCCAGCGGGGAAACGATCGTCTGTGTGGGATCGCTCACCGCCAGCCCCAGGCGCTTTTCACCCGGATCGACCGCCAGGATCCTGCCAGGTTCCTTAGTCACTTCCACTGCCTCCTGTATCGATCGTGATCCGGAAAGGTAAGGCTGGAATACGGCGCCACCAGCTGGGCCAGGTCTGGATCACAGGAGCCCGATCCAGGTCCAGTTCAGAGAGGATGACTGCGGATGCTTGCTGGGTGGTCTTCCCCAGGATCAGAGAAATGATGCCCTCTTGGTCCAGAAGCGGGGTTTCATCCCAGGAGAGCTCCATCTGCCAGCTGTAATGGAGGTCCTGGTCCTCGATCGGATCCGTCACCTTGGCTATCGTGATGCTCTCCAGGATTGGCTGGTAGCTGCTCCCCTGGTATTGGGCCAAAATGAGCTCATCGCTCAGGGCCGTAATATCCTGCCAGGAAGCATAATATACCTGGTATTGAACCGTTCTGTCGAGCCACAGTGTATCCCCGGGAGCATTCACAGCAGGGGAGTGACTTTCTTCCAGGACCTGGTAATCTCCCAGGTCGGGAGATAACAACAGGTCTCCTGACCCAAGTGTCAGCCGGATCTGCTCCAGGGCGTTCTCTTCCAGGACTTGATCGACTTGCTCGCTGAGTTCGGCTTGATCTTCGCTCGTGGGAGCCGGAATGAGCAGGTCAGCTCCCCCCGTGGTACTCGCGGGATTCGTGACCGACAGCTCGGCTCCAGCCTGATAATTGATGAGCTGGATCTGGTTTTCGGCAACATTCCCACTCTCGCCGGGATTTTGGGCTTCGATCTCGACCTGGACTTCCTCTCCAGCTCCTGGTGGGGTTTTGACCTCAGCCAGGGTTTGGAAGAGAACGGGTTCCTCTCCCCGCGTGCTGAGTATGGTGCCTTTGGGGATGGTGACCGGACCCTCACCCAGGTTTGTGAATACCACCGTCCCCCGGGCGTACTCGGAGGAGATGGCAGTTGCGCCTGTGGTCGGAATGGAACCCTGAGAGCTGACGACGATGTCCAATTCCCTTCCAGGAACTGTCCCGGAAATCCCGATCTCTTCTCCGCCCCCTTCTGCCTGGAACGGTATCAGCATGGTCTTATGGTGGACCGACGGCTGGATCTGGATCTCAGCGTTAGGAAGCAGGGTGCCGGCAATCGCCAGAACGGAAATCACGCCAACCGTGAAGATGGGTATTCTAGCCCAGATGGGAAGCTTCCGTCTGGGAGGTATGGGTTCCCGGGCCAGGGATTCTGGCAGGGGGTTCTCGGATTTATAACGCTGTAGATCTTGGCGCTGGAATTCCCGGAAGGATTTTCCCCAAGGCTGGAGCTGGGCTTCCCGGCGGGTTTGGAAGACTGGAATGCCAGCCTTCCCTGCCTGGAAGATGACTTCCTGGTCTTTGGTTTGTAAAGCCAGCTGACTGCCATGGGAGGAACAGTATCTTTCAAGAAGGATCAGATCCAGTCGGTTTCGGAGGACCTTGTCCTGATCAGGCCAGACCAGCAGCACCCGGGGAGCTTGAGCCCAGTCCATCTTGTCCTGCACCGAGAGCGTATCATCATGAGCTTCGAGCTGAATGATCTGGGTTTTCACAAAGGTTATTATACCCAAGATATCGGTCCCGGTTTCAAGCCCTGCAGCCGGGACCGACATGGGTTAAAATTTAGCGGATCAGCTCTTTGTCTTGTCCTTGATCCAGGCTGGAACGCTAGCGAGGGCTTCCTGGAGCTTTTCAGGATGCTTTCCTCCTGCCTCTGCCATAGCAGGCCGGCCCCCACCTCCTCCGCCGATTGGCTTTGCGGCGTATTGGACCAGTTCGCCAGCTTTGTAACCTTCCTGGATGAGATCCTCGGTGACCGCTGCGACCAGCCTCGGTGAATCGGCGATCACGGTGCCGAGTACGATGATCCCTCGTTCAGGGACCAGCTGCCGAAAGCGGTCTGCAACCAACCGCAAGGTGTCCAGGTCGGCTTCCTCCACGATGCGGGTCAGCAGTTTCACATCCCCGACCTGATCCAGGTCCTGCAGCGCTGCGTCCAGTTCGATGACTGCCAGTTTTCGAAGCAGCTTATCCCGAGTCTTTTCGGCGGTTTTGTACTGATCCACCAAAGCGTTGACCTGGGATGCTAATTGATCAGGTCCGCTGGATAGCGCTGCGGCAGCCTCTTTCATCTCCTGGAAGCGGGATCGCACCAGCTGGTAGGCGGCTCTACCGGTCACTGCTTCGATCCTGCGTATACCAGCTGCTGTACTGCCTTCACTGGTGATCAAGAACAGCGCCACATCGCT
Organism: Anaerolineales bacterium; assembly: GCA_045888315.1. Lineage (GTDB taxonomy): Bacteria > Chloroflexota > Anaerolineae > Anaerolineales > UBA11858 > B10-G9. The sequence goes on from JBGCVQ010000075.1 coordinate 6,796, forward strand.
GCTGCGCTCACAGTGGGTCCCTCCGCAGAGCTCGTAAGAAAAATCGCCCATTTTAATGGTGCGAACCACATCCCCATATTTTTCCCCGAACAGCGCCCGGGCTCCTTCATCAATCGCTTCCTGGAGGGGCTTGCTCACGATCCGCAGGGGATGGTCTTCCAGGATCCGGCGGTTGACTTCCTCTTCAACAGCGAGAAGTTCTTGATCGCTCAAAGCCTGATTGTGTGTGAAGTCGAAGCGCAGGTGGTCTGGGGCGACCAGCGATCCGGCCTGGCGGGCATGTTCCCCGATGACTTTATCAAGCGCCGCATGGAGCAGGTGAGTGGCAGTATGGTTACGCATGATATCCTTGCGGCGCCGGGCGTCAACGGCTGCTTGGGCCAGATCGCCGACTGCAGGCTGCCCCTTGCTGACTTTTCCTTTGTGGACGATCATGCCAGCAGCAGGCTGGTAGATATCATCGACCTCGATCAGCCAGTCCTCTCCGCTGATGGTGCCGGTATCTGAAACCTGACCACCCGCTTCCATGTAGAACACCGTTTTAGGAAGGACAACCTGGATCGGGTCCTTTTCTTGGGCAGATTCAACCAGTTTCCCGTCTTTGACCAATGCCAACACAGGACCCTCGACAGTCAGTTCCTGGTAAGGGTCGTAAATCACACCAGCAGAATCCAATTGGCCCTCTGCCTGTAATTTCTGGAGCAGTTCATGGAAAAGCTCAACTTCTTCCCCACCCAGGTCACCCATGGCCTGCCCCCCGCCAGAATTGAGGCGGTGAGCCTCCATGGCGCGCTGGAATCCTTCCTGGTCTACCTGGAACCCACGTTCCCGAGCAATATCCCTGGTTATCTCCAAAGGCAAACCATAAGTTGTATAGAGATTACCGGTATCGCTCCCTTGGAGAACATCACCAGGTTCCAATTTATCAAGCAGATCCTCGAGGTGCAGGGTGGCATTCTCCAGGGTTTGCTGGAACTGCTCTTCCTCACGGGTGATGGTGTTGAGGATGATCTTCCGGTTTTGTTTGAGTTCAGGATAGGCGTCCTGGTAGAGATCGACCACCACTCCCGCGATCAGTGCCAGGAACGGTTCCTGCAACCCCACATGCCCTCCGAAACGGTAGGCCCGACGGACGATCATCCGGCAGACATAATTGCGACCCAAGTTGCCGGGGACCACGCCATCAGCGATCAAGAAAGCAGCTGCCCGGGCATGGTCGGCGATGACCCGATAGGGAGTGAAATTGGCATCACGCTCCTCATCTGAATCGCCGGTCAGCTCCTGGACCGCTTCCACAAGGGGGAGCATCAGGTCCGTCCGGTAGTTGGAGTCCTTCCCCTGCAGGATCGCGACCACCCGCTCCAAACCCAAACCGGTATCCACATGGCGGCTGGGAAGGGGATCGAGCTTTTCGGGGCTTTTCCGATTGTACTGGATGAAGACCAGATTCCAGATCTCGGTAAAGCGATCCGTGTCCAAGGTCGATTTATCTGTGACCGGACCCAATTCTGGGTGGAAGTCGTAGTGGATCTCCGAGCAGGGTCCGCAGGGGCCGGTATCGCCCATTTCCCAAAAATTCTCTTTTCTTCCAAGGTAGAACAGGCGGTCAAGAGAAAACCCTTCCTGCTGGGACCAGAATTCCACGGCTTCCTCGTCGGTAGGGATCTGTCCTTGCTCATCCTCGAAAACCGTGACATAAAGGCGTTCCTTGGGGAGCTTCCACACTTCGGTAAGCAGCTCCCAGGCATAGCCAATGGCTTCTTTCTTGTAATAATCGCCAAATGACCAGTTGCCCATCATCTCGAAGAAAGTATGATGCGTGTCATCCTGGCCGACGTCTTCTAGGTCATTGTGCTTGCCTGCCACGCGCATGCACTTCTGGGAATTTGTGGCGCGAGTGTAATCGCGCTCATCGGTTCCGAGGAAGACGTCCTTGAACTGCACCATGCCGGCATTGGTGAACAGCAAGGTAGCATCTCCGCCAGGTACCAGGGAGGATGAACGGACAAATTTATGTCCTTTGCTGATGAAATAATCGATAAAAGATTGGCGGATCTCATTTCCTGTCATGTTTTTGGTTTTCATAGGTGCCTGCCTCTTGTGATCCAACGATGTGAAGAAAAAAGCCCGGACTGGTTCGGTCCGGGCTCTTCATGTCAATAATCCAGCCTGAAAGATCAGAGCTGTGAAAAGCTGCCCGGCGCAGAGAGGGGATTTATGGCGACTGCCCGGCCGATTACGGCAGCCGCCCGGGAAGCAGCAGCGGGCGCTTTCACTGGCTTCGTGGTAATTTTCAGGGAAATACCGTTCATGCCGCGTATTATACAGGATACTTTGCCCACAGGCTAGTATCTAGGATGACAAATCCTTCCCGCCAGCTCCCTGGCTGGAGGTCAGCCAGGGTCGATTGTGAGCCTTTTTTTCGCCTGGATATGGTAGAATTTGTACGGTTTATTCATCCGGCTCATTTGGAGTGTCCTTATAGAAGGCCGGTTGTTAGAAATAAACCGTGTTGTTGGAGGATAAACGAAAGTAATGGGTAATCTGCGAAGAATTGTGTTGGATGTTCTGAAACCTCTTGAACCGAATATCGTCGACTTGGTTCAGAAGATTTCCACCTTAGAAGGTGTAGAAGGTGTGAACATCACGATCTACGAAATTGACCACCATGTCGAGAATGCGAAGATCACTGTGGAGGGCGAACAGCTTTCCTATCGATCACTGCATGACCTGATCGTCGAAACAGGCGGTGCCGTTCACTCCATCGATGAAGTAGCTGCTGGGAAGCGGACCGTTGAAGAAGTCGTAACCCATCAAGACTGAGCATGAACAAAAACCGTATCAAACGGTCATCCCTACCTGAACTCCTGGAAGAACTCCAAACTTACAACCAGATCATCGGCATAGCGGAAATCGCACGCCGCTATTTCGCTATGAACGCCTTTGATGGCGTGCTGACGACGATCGGTGTGCTGGCAGGCAACTACCTGGCTGGTGTGCGCGATCTGACCATCCCTATTCGAACAGGTATCGCGACCTCCATCGCTATGGGCATCTCCGGTTTGTGGGGAGCCTATTTGACGGAAACGGCTGAACGGCGCAGGGAGCTGTCCGAACTCGAGCGGGTGTCATTGATCGATCAGAGCGGCACATCCATCGGACGAGCCTCACGATTTGCGGTGATCGTGGTCTCGATGGTTGATGGTTTTGCACCTGCCATGGCAGCGCTCATAGTCCTCATCCCCCTCTTTCTGGGAGATATGATTGGTAATCCTCTTCTCAGCTATGCCCTGTCAGGAGGTCTAGCTTTGGTGAGCCTGTTCGCGCTGGGCATATTCCTGGGGGTGGTCTCAGAGGAAAAGAACTTACTGGGATACGGTCTTAAAACCCTGTTGGCTGGATTGGCAGCGATTGCCATCAACTTCCTGATGGGAGCTAAGTGATCAGCTTTCCCCAACCCCATAAGTGATTGGCCATGAATCGATATCTATACCTGACTGTATTCGTATCCGGTATGACCACGCTGGGGATCGAGTTCGCCTCCTCGCGCCTCTTGGGCAGTGTCTTTGGAACCAGCAACCTGGTCTGGGCGGCTATCATCGGCTTGATATTGATCTACCTGACCGCAGGATATACCCTTGGCGGAAGATGGGCGGATAAATATCCCCAGGAAAAGACCTTCTACACCCTGCTGTTGTGGGGAGCTTTCACAGCCGGTGTGGTCCCTTTCGTTGCTCGCCCGGTTCTCTATGCAGCTGCAGACGCCTTTGATCAGCTCCAGGTGGGAGTCCTTCTAGGAGCTTTCTCCGCGGTTCTGGTGCTGCTGGTCGTGCCAGTCACCCTGCTGGGAACAGTATCCCCCTTTGCGATCCGGTTGGTGATCACTGATGCCAGCCAGGCGGGCAGAACGGCCGGAAAGATCTATGCCATCTCTACCCTGGGATCTTTTTTAGGGACCTTCACCCCGGACCTGTTGTTGATCCCCTGGTTGGGCACACGCTGGACCTTTGTATTCTTTTCCCTGCTCTTGATCTGTGTGGGATTGATAGGTTTGGTCCTCTCAGAAAGCTGGAAGGCCGCCCTGAAATGGATCTGGATGCCTTTGGTGATCCTGGGAATGGGTTTGTTATGGGGACCAGGTCCGGTCAAACAGCACCCGGAACAGATCTATGAGAAGGAATCCTCCTATAACTACATTCAGGTGCTCGATCAGGATGGCTATATCCTGCTGCGTTTGAATGAAGGGCAGGGGATCCATTCCATCTACCATCCTGACCAAATTGCTTATTGGGGGACCTGGATGCAGGTGCTGCCTGCCCCATTCTTCAATGCCCCTCCTTTCCGTCCTGGAGATGTTAAGGACATGGCCATCATTGGTCTGGCAGCTGGAACCTCGGCCCGCCAAGCCACCGCGGCGTTTGGTCCCATTCCGATCGATGGTTATGAGATCGATCGAGAGATCATCAAGGTCGGTCAGGAATACTTCGGAATGAGCGAAGGCAATCTCCGAGCGATCCCGGAAGACGGCCGCTGGGGATTGACCCACTCAGAAGACAAATACACCTTGATCAGTATTGATGCCTATCGTCCCCCTTATATTCCCTGGCATTTGACCACTGTGGAGTTCTTCGGGGAGGTATTCCGGCATCTCGATGACAACGGGGCGCTGGTTTTGAACGTGGGGCGTGTTCCAAGCGATGATGAATTGCTTTCCGGGCTGGCTGCGACCATCCAGCAAGTATTCCCTTCCGTTTATGTGATCGATGTTCCCGGAACACTGAATTCGATCATCTACGCTACTGTCCAGCCAACGCGCTGGGAAAACCTGGAGTCCAACCTAACCTACTTGTTATCCAGCCAGGTTGCAGAACCGGTCCTGGTCCAATCCATCCAGGTTGCCCTGGAGAACAGGCGCCCACTGCCCAAGGGCGGGTTGGTATTCACAGATGACCGGGCCCCTATCGAACAGATCACCAATCAGATGGTCTTGAACAGCATTCTGAACGAACCTGACATGCTGGGAGTTGCCCCATGAAGAATATCATTGAATTCCTGCTGGATGGCCTGGTCTCACTGGCCGTGCCGCTGATCTTGAGTGTCATTTCCATCCTGGTTCTCCTGAGCCCCCTCTACATGAACCTCGAATACCGGAGACCCGGTTTTCCAGAAGATCGCTACGGATTCACTACCGAGGAGCGTCTCCAATATGGGAACTTGAGCAGGCGCTATCTGGTCAGCCGCCAGCCGCTGGATGTCTTGAGGGACCTGGAATTCGCTTCCGGAGAACAGCTTTACCTGGAAAGGGAATTGACCCATCTGGAGGATGTGAAGGTGGTTATCGGGGGAGTGCTCCGGGCCTTTGCCGTGGGTGTGGCCCTCACAGCCTTTTCCTGGCTCTACAGTAAAGCAAATCATCGACTGGATGCGTATAGGCGGGCTATTGCGCGAGGTGGGAGATTGACGACCATCCTGCTGCTAACGATCCTTTTCTTGACCCTGGTCAGTTTCCAGTCTCTGTTCACGAATTTCCACCTGATCTTCTTTGAGGGTGACAGCTGGCTTTTCGCTTATTCTGATACCTTGATCCGGCTCTTCCCGATGCGCTTCTGGCAGGATGCTTTCCTGGTCTTTGGCACTCTAACCCTGGCGGGTGGGGTGGTCCTGGGTTGGCTACTGCCCTTGAGGCATAGGGAGGCAGAATAAGAGCAACGCCTCATCCGAAAAACAAAAAAGGCAGCCGGTCTGGCTGCCTTTTTCATTTCAATCCTTGGTGAGCTACGCCCCGAACTTCAGAAGCCTTCTAGCATGGGCTAAGGCCAGGGACATGGTCTCTACGGCTGGGAATGTACCCAGGCCGCCCCGGGCGCAGTTGCGCTCTGAGAAGGTTGTTTCCAGGTCTGTGCGGTGGGTAGCCGGAGCCCAGAGCAAGAAAGGGACAGGGTGCCAGGAATGGGATTTTAAAGCCGCTGGAGTGGAGTGATCGCCTGTGATCATCAGCACGTCAGGCTTTAAGTCCAGCAAACTAGGCAGGGCTTGATCGACTTCCTCGATGATATGAGCTTTGCCATCGAGGTTGCCGTCCTCGCCGTAGCTGTCCGTCTTCTTGATGTGGATGAAAAAGAAGTCATAGTCCTGCCAGTATTTCCGGGCTGTTTCGAATTCCCCTTCGGGTCCGGGACCGACCAGGTCCAGGACATCCATCCCCACCAAGCGGGAGACTCCTTTGTACATCGGGTATTCTGCGATGCAGGCAGCCTGAAGCTGGTAGGCATCCTCATAGGAAGGTAAACCGGGATCGCTGGCGAAACCCCGCAGCAGAAATCCATTGGCTACTGGTTGATTGGCAATGGCTTCGGTTGCCTTTTCGATCCACTCAGTCAATAGTTTGGCAGCTTTTTCTGAGCCTGATTTAGCGGCCTGGACTTTGAGGGGCGGTACACCAACTTCCTGAGGGTCTGTATCGTGCAGGTCAGCCTCTAAACCCTCTCCGCGCATCACGATCACAAACCGGTATTCCTTGACCTGGCGTACGTCCACCTTTACTCCTGGGATCTGGACCTCGTTCAGGAGAGAAATGATGGGAGCTGCTTCCTCGTGAGAGATCCGGCCGGCCCGGCGGTCGGTGATCTTGCCGTCCTTGTCGAGCGTGCAGAGATTCCCGCGGGCAGCGATGTCTCCGCGATTGACTGGCAGATCGATACCTGCCGCAGAGAGTGCGCCGCGGCCGACGACATATTCCAGGGGTTCGTAGCCGAACAGAGCCAGATGGGCAGGTCCGGATCCTGGTGTGATGCCGTAGCGAATGGGGATGGTCTGCCCCAAGGTGCCTTCATGGGCCAATCGGTCCATGGTGGGGGTGCTGGCAGTCTCCAGGGCGGTCTTGCCCTCTGGTGTGAGAGCGATATCTCCCAATCCATCCATCACCAGCAGGACGATCTTGGATCCATTGTCCTCTAAGAGGGGTTTAAGGTAAGAATAAGGCATAGTACCTCCTACATGAAAACATCTCCTCGCAAGCAGTCAGCGAGGAGACGTTTTTGAATGCTTGTTTGATCGTGAACTCAGCGGATGACCTGCTCGGTCTCCTTGTCAAAGATATGCATGTTTTCCATATTGAATGACATGGTGACTTTATCGCCCATCTTGTAGCTTGTGCGCGGGTCAACCCTGGCGACAAACTCGGTCTCTCCTGTTTTCAAGAACAGGAATATCTCGTTGCCCATCAGCTCGGTCAGGTCGACGGCTGCTTCGACATTCTGGGCAATGATCTTGGGAGGAGCGAAATTGGGATCATGGATGTCTTCCGGCCGCAAGCCAAAGACCACCGCTTTGCCAACATGGCCCTGGAGGGCTGGTTTGCGGTGATCGGGGACCTTGACGGAGAAGGAATCCGTCTTGACCATGATATCCCCACCGTCCTGAACCAGGTCAGCGTTGAAGAAGTTCATGGCCGGTGAGCCGATGAATCCGGCTACGAACAGGTTATTCGGGCTGTCATACAGGTTCTGGGGAGAATCGACCTGCATCAGCACACCGTGGTTCATGACCGCGATGCGGCTGGCCATGGTCATAGCCTCGACCTGGTCGTGCGTGACATAGATGAAGGTCGTTTCCAGACGTTTATGGAGTTTGGTGATCTCAGCTCGGGTCTGCACGCGGAGCTTGGCGTCCAGGTTTGAGAGAGGCTCATCGAGCAGGAAGACCCGCGGATCGCGGACGATCGCCCGGCCCAGGGCGACTCGCTGGCGCTGGCCGCCGGAAAGCTGTCTGGGCTTCCTTTCCAGCAGGTTGGTGATGCCTAGGATCTCCGCTGCGTTCTTAACCCGCTCATCGATCTGATCCTTGGGATAATCGCGCAGTTTCAAACCGAAAGCCATATTGTCATAAACTGACATATGGGGATAGAGAGCATAGCTTTGGAAGACCATGGCGATGTCGCGGTCTTTGGGGGCTACGTCATTCACGACCCGATCGCCAATCTTGATCTCACCTTCCGTGATCTCCTCCAGGCCAGCTAGTAACCTCAGCGCTGTGGATTTCCCGCAGCCCGAGGGACCAACTAAGACCAGGAATTCCTTATCCTCAATCTCAAGATTGAGGTTATTGACGGCAACTACTTCGTCAAATCGCTTAGTTACGTGGTCATACGTTACGCTAGCCATGAAGCTATACTCCTTTTTGGAAAATTTTAGGGGCGGATGGTTTACCTACGGGAATTATTATACATCATGCGCCAATAAATCAACAACAAAAACAATCAGTATTTGCACCAGAGTGTCTGTGATTGCTCGGGATTGCTTCCGGCTACCCGGACTTGCCATGGGATAAGTTGATATCTATTATCCCTTGTGATTTGACCGCTCTCAATATAGAATTGGGGCATGTCGAAAGGGAAGGTCACTCCGGTCAGAAAGCAGTATCTGGATATTAAAGGCCAATATCCGGATGCGATCATCTTTTTCCGGCTGGGGGATTTTTATGAGACCTTTGATGAGGACGCTGAAGTCGTTTCCAGGGTCCTTGATATCGTCCTGACCTCCCGCAGCGTTGGAAAAGGCACCCGGGTCCCCATGGCCGGGATCCCCCACCATGCCGCTGAAAATTACCTGTCCAGGCTGATCGAACGGGGCTACCACGTCGCGATCTGTGAGCAGGTTGGCGATGAACCTGTCGATGGTTTGATGCCCCGCGAAGTTGTCCGGGTGATCACCCCCGGGACCATTCTGGAATCAAGCTTGCTGCCCGGGGATGGCAATAACTACCTGGCCAGCCTGGTCTTGGACGAGAACAGGGCTGGTATTGCCTATGTGGATATAACCACGGGCGAATTTGGTGCTACTGAGATCCAGGATGATAATCTAGGGGAGCTAGCCCGCGCGGAACTGCTCCGCCTCAACCCTGCAGAAGCCCTGCTGCCTGATACGCTGCTGCTGGAGCCTAACGGCCTGCCTATTCATTTCACAAAGATCCCAGCCTGGCGATTCGAGACGGCCCGTTGTGAGTCCGTTCTACTGGATCACTTCGGCGTCAAGACACTGGATGGATACGGTGTGCGGGGCTATCCATTTGCGATCAGGGCTGCTGGAGCGATCGTCCAATATCTGGAACAAAACCGTCCAGATGCCCTGAAACTGCTGACTAGTCTCAGCCACTACAGTCTGACTGAGTTCATGACCCTGGATGCCGCGACCCGCCGGAATCTAGAATTGACCGAGACCATTCGCACCGGACAGGCAGCGGGATCGCTGCTGGGCATTCTCGATAGAAGCATCACACCGATGGGCAAAAGGTTGTTGAAGCAGTGGGTCAGCAAGCCGCTGCTGGATGTGGGTGTCATTCGCAAACGCCATCAGGGGGTAACGGTTTTCTTCGAGGATGGCTTGCTTCGGGCGGAGCTGCGGGCTCAATTGAAAGGCTTGCAGGACCTGGAAAGATTGAGCAACCGGGTCGCAGGTGGCACTGCTCAACCTCGCGATCTGGTCGGCATCCGTGAGACGCTGTCCCAGCTGCCGGATCTAAGCCAGCTCTTTCCTGAGGCGATCGAGCCAGGCAGCTATCTGGAAGAGCTCTTTGAAGATTTCTCACTCTGCGGAGAAGCGCTGGATTTGATCGAAGGGGCGATTGTCGATGACCCGCCTGCGGTGCTGGGTAAGATCGGCTTGATCAAACCGGGCTACTCCGAAAGCCTGGACGAGGTGCTGTCTTCGACCAAACACGCCCGGGAGTGGATCGCCAACCTCGAGTCAATGGAGCGGAAGAACACCGGGATCGAAACCTTGAGGGTCAGCCATAATAAAGTGTTCGGCTATTATATCGAGGTCACCAAAGCCAAGACCGATCTGGTCCCCGATCACTATATCCGCAAACAAACCCTGGTCAATGCAGAGCGCTATGTCACGCCGGAGCTCAAGGAATATGAGATCAAGGTCTTCAATGCCGAGGACGAGATCAAGGAATTGGAGCGATCCTTATTCCTGGAGGTGTGCGAAAGGCTGGGGATCCAGGTCGAGAGATTGGTCAAGACTGCCCGGGTCCTGGCCCACCTGGATGTGATGGCCGCCCTGGCGGAGGTAGCTGCAAACCAGGGCTATGTCTGTCCTGAAGTCGTGGAGGATGATCTGTTGGAGATCCGGGGAGGGAGGCACCCGGTCGTTGAGCAAACCCTGGGTGGCACCCGGTTCGTGCCCAATGACACAGTTTTCGAAAGCGGGGAACGCATCCGCATCCTGACCGGCCCCAATATGTCCGGGAAATCCACATTCTTGCGGCAGGTTGCTTTGATCGTGCTGCTCGCTCAAATGGGCAGCTATGTGCCTGCTGAATCCGCCAGGATCGGTTTGATCGACCGCATTTTCACCCGCATTGGCGCTCAAGATGAGATCCACGCTGGTCAATCCACCTTCATGGTGGAGATGGTCGAAACAGCTAACATTCTCAACCATGCCACTTCCCGCAGCCTGCTGATCCTGGATGAGATCGGCAGGGGGACCAGCACTTATGACGGTGTTTCGATCGCTTGGGCGGTGATCGAATATATCCACAACCACCCTGAAAAGCGGGCAAAGACCCTGTTCGCTACTCATTACCATGAACTGACAGAATTGCCGGACCTTCTGCCTGGGATCCGCAATTACCGGGTCTCGGTGAGTGAAAGCGGCGGTAAGGTCGTTTTCCTGTATAAGATCACCCCTGGCGGTGCCGATAAATCCTACGGCATCCACGTTGCCCAGATTGCCGGAATGCCCCCGACGGTCACCCAGCGCGCGGAAGAGATCCTTCTGAAACTTGAGAAGTCTTCCGGGAAGGCCGTGGCCAAGGATCCCATGGGCGCGAAGCAAATGGCTCTGTTCCCGAACACCAACCCTTTGTTGAAAGAACTGGGGGCCTTGGACGTGAACGAACTCAGTCCACTGGAGGCGTTGAACCTGATTTTCAGCTGGAAGAACCGCTTCCTCAACGAGGAGGGAGGTGAGGAAGCGGATCCATGAAAAAGCTCCTGAATATCGTTTCAGGAGCTTTTTTTCTAAGGTAGTATCTCGATCTCAGCTGTGCTGCTGGACGACCCTGATCACCTCAGGGATATCGATCCCCAGGTCTTTGAGCTTTTCAGGAGTGGGGACACCATTCTGAGTCCAGCCCCGCCTTTTGTAAACGACTTGGAGAAGCTGTTCATATTGGCTTTCCCGGTATTCCCGCAGCCGGGCCATTTTTTCCTCTGTGCTCATGCCTTCAGTGTCGAGGTCGAGGAAATCCTTCAACTGCCCATCATATCTTTCCTGGCGGGACTCGTACTCATCGGCTGTGACCGGCCCCATGGCCCTGTAGGGCGGATAGTCATGGACCTTGGTGCCGAACCCCACTCGGAGATTGAAAACGCGCTGGAAGTTGTAGACTCTCTCGGATTGTGTGATCAGATCAGAGGGAGAAACCTTGGTCCCGGTCACACCTTCGTAGACCCAGGTGTAGTTCTCGACATGTTCAGGAATTCGTTCTGGATGTTCCTGTTCCTTGTTGTCGATCGGCTTGATATCGTTCCAGGGCAGCTTGCACAGGCCGTGCAGGCTGAACCAGGTTCGCCACATCGGGAAGTAATGCAGTGCTTCGGCCTTATCCTCGAAGGATGGCAGCTGCTTTTCAACCTGGTCCATGAAGATCAGCCAGGCTTCGTCATGCTGTCCGCCTTTAAGGGCCATGCCGTAACCGCCTTGCTGGGCGATGGATTCCTTGGTCATATACTCCGAGATCTCCATACCCTTTACTTCCATTCCGATATCCTGGAGAAAACCAGGGTCCGCTTCAAAATGCTCCGCGAAGTAGGATTTCATGTAGCGGATCCCCTGGCCAACGATGACCCCAAACCCTTCTCCTTTGGCCATCTGGTGTAGCAGCTCCAGCGCGGCAGGGGCATTTCCCCAGCTCAGGTCCAGTCCGCCTGTGCGCTGCTTGTTGAGGATCCCCTCTTGATAGCATTCCATACAGAAGGCGACTGAATTGGCAAAACTGATGGTGTCCACACCATAGGTGTCGCAGTAGAAGTTCATCTCAATGATGGCCTCGGGGTCGAAAACCCCGATATTGGATCCCAGGCCGGCTGCGTTCTCGTATTCGGGACCGTCGACCAGCACCTTTTCACCCTTGTGGGGGCCGGTGTTAAGGGTAAAACCGTCCACTCCGTGTGAGCAAGCCAATGTGCAGCCCAGCCAGCAGCTGTCCATTCTCTTGTCTTGGGTGAAAGCTTTTTGCCAGGTGGTGGAGTCGATTTCCACGTGTTCAGGATGCGCGCCATAGCGGAAATTATGGACCGGGAGCAGATCGAAGTGGTCCATGATCTCGACCAGGTGAGCAGTGCCGATCTCCCGCATGTTATTCTGCTGGGCATCGTAATTTGTGATCTCGTTCTTGATCCGTTTGCCCGCTTCGCGGATCAGCTCTGGCTTGGCCGGATTATTGCTGGTTCCTGTCAATCCACTGAAACGGACTACGATGCCCTTCAGATTCTTGTCGCGGAAAACGCGCCCGGAGCCGCCTCTGGCAGCTTGTTTTACGCGCACTTCCTGCCGCCTGGGATCGTAAAAGCTGATGTTCAAGCCGGCATAGCGTATGTGATTGGCCGCTTCCCCGGAGGTGACCACCGAGACATTCTTCCGGTCCCGCTCATCGAGGGCGTACATGTCTGTCAGCAGTCCCGCCAGCGGATAAGTGTTGAGAGCCTCCTCGGGAGCATGCTCGAGGCGAACCTCCTGGTTGTCTCCATCAATGACGATGATGGTCTCCTGGTCGGCTTTGCCAGTGATTGCCAGGGCATCAAAACCAGAGAATTTGAGATAAGGGGCAAAGAAACCGCCACCGTTGCTGTCAATCACTGAATTCGTCAGCGGAGATAAGGTCACGACGGTGCTCTTTCCCATTCCGGGATAGGCGGTCGTGCCGCATAAGGGACCATTGGCGATCACCAGGGCATTTTCCGGGTCATCCCAGCTGCTATCATCATTGACTGCGTTCCATAAAAGCCACAATGCGAATCCCCGCCCGCCAGTGAACAGGTCCTTCATTTGCTGGGTGACTGGTTTTTCGGTGATGGTTTTGCTATCAAGGTCGATGTGCAGGGTCCTGTTAGCATATCCCTTTTCAACCGGTTTAGCCTGGTATTGATAAGACGCAACAACCGTGTGGGTTTTCAATAAAGTTTTCGTATCTTCCATGTAAGTTATCCTCCACGGGTCCTATTTTTTCAAAGCTGGACCCCTCAGGGGTCTTCAGAGATTATACCCCGATTTGCATCCAAGCATCCCATAGAGGAGGAATGAAGTCAGAAAATACCCCCAAATAGGTACATTATTCACGCTAATCCCGGTAGTTTCCGCCGGAATCCAGGGCAGCTGCTTAGTCCTTCTATTTGGCGCTGCAGGCCTCTGGCAATCTGGCTATTGCGTATATCTAACTTATCGTTTAAAATGAAGGAACTATCCGGAAAGAGGGTTTCCAGACAGATTCTGCATGCATCGATATGGCCATGTCTAGGAAGTTGTTCGTCATTTCGCTTGTTTTGGTCCTTGTGGGGGTCCTGTCTGCCTGCTCCAGCCCTGAGCGCGGGAACGGGGGGTATTATCTGGTTGACCCACGGTTCAGTGATCTCTACGAGCGACTGCATGGTGATGAAGTATTGGGTCCCCCGATCTCCGGGAAGAAATTCGTTGCAGGCACGAATCAAGAAAAGCAGTATTTTGAAGGCGTGGTGATGGTCTACGATCCTGACCATTCCCCCCGCTATTATCTGGAGCCTGTCGGGTTAGATGCCGGATTCTCTGATCTGCCGAACAGCGATCCGGAAAATCCTGGTGTGAGGTACGCCAACGGATTTATCATCCCTCCCGAATTTGGCCAGTTTTATGACCTCATGGGAGGAGAGCGCTGGGTAGGGCTGCCTCTGACCCGTGCTCGTTTGAATCCAGAAAAGAACAGAATCGAACAATATTTTGAGAATATGGGTTTCTTCCGATTCGAGGAAGATTCCCCTGGGACTGTGTACTTGATGCCATATGGTCTCTGGAAATGTGCGGGGGAATGCTCCCAGTATCCGGGCGTTATGAATGCCGGGATCTCATCCTCGAAAATGGAAGAGGTGCAATCACCCTTTGGCGAGGCAATTGCCAGGTTCGGAACCCAGTTCACTGGCCAAACAGTCACCGGAGCTTATCAGGCTGAAGACGGCAGGGTTGAGCAGATCTTCCAGAATGTGGTTCTCTACCAGGATCCTGCCACACCTTTAGGTATCTCACTCCGGCCGGTTTCAGCTCTCCTTGATCAGGGGACCGAAGAGCTTCAAAACCGTGAGGGGGGAGGCGACGGTTATTTCCGGGAGATTAGGGAAGACCAGGGCTTTTTCGTTCCGACATATTTCATGGATTTCATCAACCGTTATTTCGGGTTTGAGGTCTCCGGGGAGCCGATCTCTCCCCTGGAAGAGATCCGCGCCGGTGTTGCCCAGCAGTGTTTCCAGAACTACTGCCTGCTGTATGACGCCAAAGCGGATCCTTCTCAGCAGGTCAGGCTGCTTCCCCAGGGCCAGAAGTATAAGGATACCTATTATGAGCATGCCCAGGCACCTCAAAGCGAGCCGGAGGTTGTAGAGAGGCAGATCCAGCTTGATATCTGGGAACAACTCCCCCAGATCTCCTCCCAGGAATACCAGCAGATCGGCGCTTGCATTCATGATGAAGGTATGCCCCTGGTGAACGCGCTGGCGGTAGTAAAGGTCTCCACTTCAGGAGCGGGTACCCAGGTGTATTCTTTTGATCCCACGGACTCTGGGGGATGCTCTTTTCTTACCTTGGATCCGATCCAGGCATCCAACGGGACAGCGGTAGATTATGAGGTTTGCTTCCAGGGCATCGGTGACAATGATTACTGCAAGAAAGACAGTTATTTGATTTGGGGAAATGCCGAAGAGCTGCTGATGGTTTCAGTCGAAGCCGAGCAGCCTGAGGATGTTTCCCAGAAGATTGCCCCGGCTTTGGATATCTGGGAACTGTTCCCGCAGCTTTCATCCACGGATTCCCAGGAGGTTGGCGCTTGCATCCACCAGGATGGGGCTCCCCAGCCGAACATGGATACCCGGCTAGTGCTAGAGACGCCCCGGGATGGCGTGATCTCATATGAGGGCAGCTCTACTGACCAGGGGGGATGCACTTTCTTCAAACTGCCGCCAGTTGCTGCCAATAACGGGGAAACAATTCCCTACCAGGTATGTTTTATCAATAAATATGGGGAACAATTCTGTGAGAAGGACAGCTTCCTGATCTGGGGAAATCCTTAACGAGATCAGCCGCTTTATTTCCAAGGAATGGAATGAGGATCGGATTCTGAAGAGTATCCGATCCTTTTATGTTAATGCAGTTCAGCAAGAAGCTGGACCCGGTCGATCCGCGGGCCAAGACTGTAGATCTGAAATTCAAACGAAAAGGGGGTATCAGCTGTCAGATCCTGGCTGCTGGTCCATTTGCGCATGCCAACTGGTATTTCGTCGCTGAGGGCGACGCCTGCGATCCAGACCTGGCTGCCCGGAGCATCAAGGTCGACGATCTGGTAGGTTCCGCTGACCCGGGCTATCCGGTTCTCCAGGGAATATGTTACAGCGTAGTCGATGATCTCTACGGCGGGCTCTTCTCTATCTGCGGGAAGCGCAGTCAACAGGCTGGCTGTGACCTGGTCCCAATCCTCGGGCGGGTTCTCTATCCAGGCGCCCACCGGTATGGATTGGTCCGGGAACAGGATGTTCAAGGGGGGAAAGGCGATCACGCTTTGGATCAGTTCCTGGTCAGTGTTATAAATATTCAAAGCTACGCTGATATTCTCCAGGGCGATCTCCTGGTCATTCTCAACCAGCATATAACACCACCGACCGCTGTCCTGTGTCGGGTAGCATACAGCTTCTTGCTGGGATAGGGGATAGGGCGTCGGCGTTGGAGCGGACAATTCTTCTTCAGCCAGGGGGATGACCAGTTCTGTGCCAACTGAGAGCATGCTGGTATCAATCCCGGGATTGGCTAAGACCAGCTGGTCCAGGGAGATGTTGTATTCGATGGCGATCCCATACAGGGTTTCCCCTGGCTGGACAGCATGCTTGAAGGGAGTCGCAGTCGGGATGAGCGGTTCCGAAGTGGGAACCGGCACTGTCGGTGTCGGTGATTGGGGGGTACTGGTAGTGGACTGGTAGGGATTGATAGGTGGGGCAATTGTCAGCGTTGAGGATGTTTCCGGGACACCTCCAGAGCTGCAGCTGGTGGTGAAAAGGAGGATTGCCAGAAGGAACAGAACCCTTTTCATCATGTGGAGCATTATACACTCTCTTGTCCCCTAGAGCGCCCTATGCTACACTTTTTCTATCCGCTACTAGGAAACAGGATACTTCATGGCAGAAGATCGACGTTATGTGCTTGCCAAGCTGGCGCTGGAGCAGGGGGACAGATTCCAAGCCCGGGATCAATTGGCCAGCCTTCTGAAAGATGACTCGGACAATATCGAATATTGGCTGTTAATGAGCACGGTCGTCGAATCGAATAAAGAACGTATCTACTGCCTCAAAAAGGTGCTGGATCTTGATCCACACAACCAGGATGCCAGGTTAGGGATGATCCTGTTCGGGGCCCACCATCCCCAGAATGTGCGGCCGGCGGAGATCAAAAAGCGGGATTGGATCCGCGAGGTGCCTGATCTGCGCAAAAGCGGGAGATCCCAGGAAAAAAAGAAGGGAAGCCGCTATAACTACAAGCAGCTGATCCCCCTGCTGGTGGGGTCATTGGTGATCATTCTGGTCCTGGTCTTGTCAGGAATACTGCCTGGGACGAGATCCGTGTTCTCACCCCGGTTGACGATCACTCCCTTGACCTGGACTCCCTCCGCAGCTGCTGAAGATTCCACTTTTCTGACCGGAACCCCGAACCCGATCCTGCAAATACCCATTGGCCAGGTCCTGGAGCATACTTATACCCCCACACCTGCCTATGTACTGACGCCTCATCCTGGCTATGGCTCTTACCAAACGGCCCTGTCAGCCTATCAAGCAGGGGATTTTGAGACCATGCTCACTTACATGAGGCAGACTGCTCAGCAGCTAGAGACCCCTGATATCGTTTTCCTGGTAGGTGAAGCCCTGCGCAACCTGGGCCGCTTTCATGAGGCTCTGGAAGCCTATGACCGCGCTCTGTTCCTGGATCCAGCATTTGCCCCGGCATATTACGGGAGAGCACTGGTGGACCAGCTCCTGGATCCGGACTACGATTTGAAGGGGGATTTGGATCAAGCACTGCTGCTGGATCCTGAATTCGGACAGGTGTACCTGGAGAGAGCGAAGTACTATCTGGATCAAGGTTCGGATCAGTTGGCCTACATGGATGCCAGCCAGGCGGTCAAATTCCTGCCCAATTCGCCCCTGGCTTATTATTATCAGGCGGAAGCCCTGCTGGGTCTGCGGGATTATCCCCAAGCTGAGGCCGCGATCAACATGTCCCTCTCTTTAGATATCAACTATGTCCCTTCTTACCTGGTCGCCGGCAGGGCTAGCCTGGAAAACGGAAAACCTGACCGAGCGCTAGAGTTACTGACTCGCTACGATCCATATGATCCGAACAAGCCCTGGGAGTTCTATTACGCACTTGGAAAAGCATATTTCCTGACCGGCACGGACCTTGATAGGGCTTTGGAACTGCTTGACCAGGCTGCCAGTCTGGGTGGAGATTCTAGCGAGCTGTATCTAACCAGAGCCCAGATCGAAGAGCAGCAAGGGTACCTGGATCAAGCTCTGGAGAGCGCCTTTCAGGCTAGGAATCTGGCTCGAGCCAGCTATCCAGCAAATATCTATCTCGGCCGTCTGCTTTTCGAAAGCGAGTCTTACTCGCTAGCGCTTGTGTACCTCAATATCGCTGAGAATCTGGCCCGAGAAGACACCGACCTGGTGGACGTGTATTATTATCGAGCTCAAACCCTGGAGAAGTTAGGCCAAGGAGAAGCATCTATCAGGGACTGGCAAGCTTTGCTCAATCTGCCCTTGGCCTATGTGCCGGATGAGTGGGAGTATACTGCGGCTGCTAAATTGGTACCGACTGCAACTCCAACACCGACTTTGACCGCAACTCCAATGCCAACGCCAACCATCACACCTAGCTCAACGATGACCTTGACGCCGACCAGGACACCATCGCCAACAGCCACC
>JBGCVQ010000076.1:0-16460 GCA_045888315.1 Anaerolineales bacterium
CCCGGGCAGGCTGGCCAGGTCCTTGCATCGGGTCCGCCTTTTGGCCTGACCCCTGCTCTCCGAAGAGATCACGCATGTCATCCATCATCAGCTGCCAGTCCTCGGGTGAAATGGTAATGGTGATCTCATTGACCTGGTCTTGGGGGAAGACCGTTTCGTAATCCGGCTGATCACCATTCTTTTCACCCTGGCTGAGATCGCTTGGGGCAGTTGTTTGAACTTCGGCCTCAGCGGCCATGGCAGAACTCCCGGAGGGACTGCAGGAGGACAATACCAGGAGAGAGAGGATCAAGGCTGAAATAAGGATCACAGATCGCTTCATCGGGCACCTCAACTTTTGCGGACAGGGATCGGACCCCGCTTGTGTTCCAGGACGCCAGGCAGATTGGGAACCAGGACAGCTGCGGGAAGCACGCCTTTTCAATGCTTGACGCTGACATTCTGAATTGCCAATCCGCATGCCGGATAGGATACCCGGCAAGTATTCAGGAATGATTAAGATGATGTAAAAAGGCAGTTAGCCGTCCGAAACGGCCCCGGGTTAAATAGGGCCTTATCGATCGGGATCAGGATCAAATCCATGCTACAATATCGTTACCATGGTAGAGAAAAAGAAGCAGCCCGCTGGATCGAATTTCTGGCAGGTCATCTTCCCAACCTCGCTGGGCGCAGTACTGGTGATCCTGATCGGAGCTTGGTTCGTCTTTTACTCCAGCTCGGGAAACGTTTCCCGGTTTGCTGAGATCTCAACCGTCCTGTTGGTGATCCCGGTCTATATCATTGCCCTGGTGGTCGGGTTGGTCCTGGTGGGATTGATCTATTTGGTGACCCGCATCATGGGTTGGATTCCGGGTGCGGCCGATCCCATTTTGAAGGTACTGGATAAGATCCGTCAGGGAGCCAGCTTGCTGTCAAAAACCTCAGCTCGAGTAGTGATCGAACCCGCATCCTGGGCGGCTGGGATTCGCAGGAAAAAACCCCCTACAGATCGAGAGATCAAATTAAGTGATTGAAAAGGTGGATTGCAGATATGGATGCTGAAGGTCAGGGTAAACAAAGCAATTACAACCTCTATGTCATCCTGGGCGCGATTATCGGTGCCATCACCGGCGCAAGCGCAGGTTACCTGCTTGTAAAACGGATCGAAGAGGGTGATGAGTTCCAGCTTACCGCCGGCGACGGCATCAAGCTGGGCGGAACGATCGTTGCCTTCTTACGGCAGGTCTCTACGCTGGGCAAGTAGTATTTTCCTCACTTGCTGATCTGTGATGGTGCCCAGGAATCCCTCTCCTAGGGATGTGTTCGTGGGGGAATTACGGCGGGAATATATCCTTTCCACAAATCAAGAATGGATCATTGACAGCCCCGGCGGCAGCGCGCTTTACGCTGCGGGTGGATATCTGGTCTGGGAAAAGGAATACCCTCCGGGCCTATCTACCCGGGTTGGCGAAGATTTTCCCAGGACCTGGCTGGAGGATTTTTCCGAAAGGAACATCGAGACCGGCGGGGTTATCATCCTCCCTCAACCCTTGGATCTGCGAAGCTGCATCATCCAAGAGGGAGGTTCTGCCTGGGAGACCTCTCGCCCGGTGCCGCACCTGACGCGGTTGGGTGCTTCCCTTCCCCCCGGGCTGGTAGGTCTGCCTGATCGGACCCAGGAACTGGACACGAGGCGTGATAGAACGCCAGCAGCCATTCATGAGACGGACATCCCGGAAGTGTACCTGGCTGCCACGGGCGTTCATTTTTGTCCCCTTGATTATCTGTCTCATAATTTACTTCCTGCTGTTTTCCGCCAGCGAGGCTACACTACTCTCACCCTGGACCCGGGCAGTTCCTATCTGGATCCCTCCTATTACGGGGATGTGCCGGCTCTGGTGACGGGATTAACCGCTTTCCTGCCTTCAGAGGCGGGTTTGAGGAAGCTTTATAAAGGGGTCTCCAACGATCTGTGGGAGATGGCAGCCGACCTGGGACATTATGGCTGCGAATTCGTCGTCATCCGGGGAGACACGGGAGGACAGTATCTCTACGAGCAGGCGAGTGAGCGGCGCTGGGAAATTGGACCCTACCCGGCGCGGGTGCGGAATCCATTCGGTTCAGGTGATGCCTTCTGCGGAGGTTTCTTGATCGGCTACCGGCGGTCTTTCGATCCACTGGAAGCGGTTTGCTGCGGCAGCGTGGCTGCTTCACTGGCTGTGGAGGGCAGTGGTCCCTTCTATCCACTGGGAGCCCTGCCGGGATTGGCTGATGCCCGGCTGGAGGTAGTCAGGGATCTCGTCCGGGAGGTCTAGCAGCGATCCCTGGTAGGGGAATCTGAGTGACTCACCCCAGGCTGCCGGAACGGGGCTTGATATCCAACGATCCCATTCCAGAGAATAATCCATTAACGCCTGGCGATTTCAGGGCAAGGACCCTGCTGTTGGCAAAGAACGGAAAATCGAAATTGGTCAGGTCACTTGCCGCCTTCCCGGGGATTGGCATCAGGCGAGCGGTGAGAGGCTTGTCCAGCCGCAGGGAAAGCGCGGCCAGGTCCATCAGCAATCCGCTGAGCTCCTCCGGGCTGCAGTCTCCAGGAAGGGGCACTGTATCCAGCCCAGTTCCGCAAACCGCAGAATAGAGCAGCAGGTCCGTGACCCCCAGGCTGCCATCGGCAGCTCTTTTGGCCAGTACAGCATCCTCCATCACAGGGAGCATCAAGCCGCTGAACCCGGTGTGGGGAAATTCCGCCCGATCGATGCAGTCAGCTAAGAATGCCGCTCCGGCTAGGCTGCCATGCTGGCCGAGCTGAGGGATTCCCAGGTTTTCCAGGGCAGTACCGATGGACAGGGCTGGTTCCGGGAATGGCGCCAAGGAAAAATCAATTCCCTGATAGACCGCTCCTGAAGCAGACTCAAGTTCTTTCGCGGCTTGAGAGATCACCCCGGACACTTCTTCCATGGCGTGGATCAACCTCTCCCTGGCATCAGCGAATGATGTGGCTTCCTTGAAAGATTCAACTGCCAGGTCCGCAGCTTCTACGGCTGCGGCGAAAGCCGGTGATTCCCCGTCGTGATAGGCTGCTGGGAAATAGGGTGCTCCGCTGGGGACATTGCCCAGGGCGGCGAAGTACAGGTTTGCGAATCCGTTGGGGTCCTGGGGAGCCAAGGCTTGAATGATCTCTCCACAGGCGCGGACTGCAGGAAGTGACACACCCGCGGGACTGGTCATCAAGGCGGAGCAGAAGGTAGCTTCCGTGGCTTGGATCAGGTCAGGGATCGCCTGATAACTGGCTGGGTAATCAGGCAGGGCAGGGCCCATGGATATGTATTCATATCCCCGTTCCCGCAGTGTACTTTCCAGCCCGATCGAAAAATCGACCTGATCCTGGAGAGGCAGGTTCCCAAGGTAAAGGGGAAAGGGTGGTGACGCAAAGCGGATGGTCTGGATCTCCAGGCCGGTTTCTTGGAAGCTCTTCCGGCACAGATCCGGAAACCTGCTGGCTCGCTGGATAAAAGCATCCTCAAGCTCCCTGCCTGGACTGTCAAAATAGGTGATAGATCGAATTTTCATAATAGGTTCTATTTCTAGGTTCTCAATTTTCTTGGTCAAGACCGTTCCGGTCGGCCTCCTTCTGGGCTTCCCGGTAATTCTCTCGCAAATCGTCTATGGAGCGGAAGTTCCCCTCTGCGTCCCTGACGTGCCAGAAAAGCCATCCATTTGCCCGCTTCCCATCCAGCAGGTGCCTGGCTGTCTGGTGAATGGATCCCTCAAAACCATTGAGGAGGAGGATGCCGTTGGGTTTGACGACTGCAGACATCTCGGGGTCCTCTTTGAAATACAGCCGCTCCCCGGGCTTGATGTAACCGGCTTCCAGCAAGCGAGAAAAAGCAACCCGGGGTGCCAGCCGCTTTTTGTCCTTGAGGTCAAAGGCCGCCTGGTGGAAATCTTCCGGGTTCAACCTATCAATGCGCTCCCGGGCGACCTGGATATAAACCGGGTCTTTCTCGATCCCGATCCAGCTGCGGTGCAGTAATTTGGCAGCCGCTCCGGTAGTCCCGGTCCCAAAGAATGGATCGAGGATCACGTCACCCGGGTTCGTGGAAGCCAGGATGACCCGGTACATCAGGGCCAGCGGCTTCTGGGTGGAGTGAGCTCTCTCGCCATTGACGCGGATGCGCTCGCCGCCCTTGCAGATCGGCAGCTTCCAGGTGCTGCGCATCTGCTTACCGTCATTGAAGGGCTTCATGGCGTGGTAATTGATGGTGTACTTGCTATCGCGGTCTTTCTTGGCCCAGATCAATGTTTCGTGGGCATTGGTGAAGCGCACGCCCATGAAATTGGGCATAGGATTGGGCTTTTCCCAGATGATCTCGTTGATGATCCAATAACCCAGATCCTGGAGAGCTTTCCCGACCCGGTAGATATTGTGATAGGTCCCAATGACCCAGATCGCTCCATTGGGCTTGAGCAGCCGGCGGGCTGCCTTCAGCCAGGCAGCGCTGAAATTGTCATAGGCTTGAAAGTCAGCGAATTTATCCCATTCATCATCCACGCCCTCGACCTTGCTGAAATCAGGACGCCAGAGATTGCCGGGGATCTGCATATTGTAGGGAGGATCAGCGAAGACCAGGTCGATAGATCCCTCGGGGAGGCGGTTCATGATCTCCACCGCATCACCGGCCAGGATCTGATTAAGAGGCAGTTTGATCTCGGTCATGACCCTTTTGCCCTCTGGCGTTTGACCTCAAAGAGCAGA
This sequence comes from Anaerolineales bacterium, assembly GCA_045888315.1. Classification (GTDB taxonomy): domain Bacteria; phylum Chloroflexota; class Anaerolineae; order Anaerolineales; family UBA11858; genus B10-G9. Next base: position 4,739 of record JBGCVQ010000076.1, read on the forward strand.
ATGGCTCCGGCAATTGCCGCATTGAGGGACTCGGCGGCGGCTTCCATCGGGATGTGGATTGACTCGCCAGCCAGGCTCCGGGCTTGTTTCCCAGGACCGTGGGCTTCTCCGCCGAGGATGATCCCCAGAGGCTTGGTCAGATCGGCCTCCCACAGGCTTTCACCCTGGCCCATATCAGCGAGGTAGAGGCCCATCCCCCGGGTAAGAGAGGCGATCTCCTGCCAGGAGGCACTGACCACCGGCAGTCGGAAGTGGGCCCCCATGGCGGAGCGCACCACCTTGGGTGAATACGAGTCTACCGTACCCGGTCCCAGCAGCAGACCATCGGCGCCGGCTGCCAGGCAGGTTCTCATCAAGGTCCCCAAGTTTCCCGGATCGCGGATGGCATCCAGGATCAGGACCAGGTTTGGCTGGTCGGGAAGAGCCAGGGGGCTGATAGGAAGCACGGCCAGGATCCCCTGGGGGCTCTCTGTGTCGCTGGCCGCCTGGAGGACCTGGGAAGTGACCGGCTCACAGAGAACGGACAGGGATTGGAAGTGCTCTACCAGAGTTGACCCTCGCTGATCGAGGTCCTCTGTGTAGATCACCAGCTCAGGGCGCTGGCCTGCCTGGAGGGCTTCCTCCAGCAAGCGGACACCTTCTGCCGCGTACAGGCCGGATTTTAGCCGGTGTTTTGAGGCGGAATTCAGCAAGCGGATCTCTTTGATCCTGGGGTTGTGAAGGGAGGTGATCATGGAAAGATCCTGTCCCAGGCCTCCGAAAATGCAGCGGCAGCCCTGTCATCGTAGAGAACGACCAGGATCTGTGATAGACCGCGAGATTGGTCCTGCTGGGAGAAATCCCTCACGGCGCCAAGGATCACCTGGGCTGCTTCCTGGAGGGGGTAGCCGAAAATTCCGGTGGAGATCGCGGGGAGTGCCAGGGAATCCAACGCTAATTCTTGCGCCCTCTCCAACGACCCGAGAACGGCCGCTCGCAGTTTTTCACTTTCATTTCCTGAACCCCAAACGGGCCCGACAGCATGGATGACAGCTTTAAATGGCAGTGCGCCGGCGCTGGTAAAGGCGGGTGATCCGTGGCTGACAGGTCCATGTTCTTTGACCCAGGCAGCACTTTCCCGTTGAAGAACGGGACCTGCTTTCCTGGCCAGGATTCCCGCCAATCCTCCCCCGTGAATCAGGTGGCTGTTGGCAGGATTGACGACCCCGTCCGCTTTCACAGCCAAGATATCTCCCTCAATAAGCTGGATTTCTACCTGATCGTCGAGTTTTGTGCTGCGCAGGAGCTTGTTCATGGTTCCGGTTCTTGCGGTTGGTGAGGGGGAAATTCCCTGGAATTTACCTTCAGGATCGATTGTAGCATTAAACGAAAAAAGGACAGGCTGCCCTGTCCTTTTCGGGATTTCCAATGGTGGGATTATTTTGCCGCGGCTTTGGCTTTTTCCACAACCTGCGCAAACCCTTCCGGATGGCGGACGGCCAGGTCGGCCAGCATTTTGCGGTTGAGATCGATCTTGGCCTGTTTGAGGCCGTAGATCAGCCTGCTGTAGGTCATGCCATTCAATCGGGCGCCGGCGTTGATCCTGGTGATCCAGAGGCGCCGCAAATCGCGTTTCCGTGTCCTGCGGTCCCGATATTCGTACCACAGGCTTTTCAGCATGGCCTCATTGGCGCGGCGGTACAGGCGGCTCCTGGTACCGTAATTGCCCTTGGCCATGCGGAGTATTTTCTTATGCCTCCGGCGGCGATTTGTTCCTGTTTTGACTCTAGCCATTCAATTCTCTCCTGCAGTCTCCTGGGCGCCGGTTACCATCTGGCACCTGTTGCTGCACCCAGCAGCTGCGATAACTATTAGACAGCCTGGTTAATATACCATAACCCTCTCAATTTGGATAGCGGAAGAATCCCCGGTCCCTGCTGTCAGGAAACCAGCGCAGCCTGCCTTGAAGGTTATTGGAAGGGGGTGGTTACTCTTTGGCCGGGGCTATTACCATCAGCATGGAATAGCCTTCCCGGGAAGGCCTCTGCTCTACAACGCCAACGTCGCTTAACTCCTGGGCAATCTCCTCCAGCATTTCCATCGCGATCTCAGGATAATGGACTTCCCGCCCCCGGAATTGAATGCGGACATTCACTTTCTTGTTCTCTTCCAGCCATCTGCGGGCATCGCGTACCTTGAAATGTGTGTGATGATCGGTGGTTTTCGGCCGCAGGCGAATTTCCTTGACTTCAACGATTTTCTGGGCTTTGCGGGCTTTCTGGCGCTTCTTTTCCTGTTCGTAGAGGAATTTGCCCAGATCCATCACCTTGCAGACGGGCGGATTGGCGTTAGGCGCAACTTCAACCAGGTCTAGTTCAGCTTCCCTGGCGATCTTTTGGGCTTCTTCAAGCGGTACTACTCCGATGTTTTCCCCGTCGGGGTCGATAAGGCGAACTTCGTGAGCCCGGATACGATTATTCGCCCGATAGTTAGTGTCTCCTATTTTTTCTCTCCTTTGTCAGTTTAGTATCTTCGATATTACCATAAAAAAGCTTTCAAGCCAATGAAATGGAAGGGGCGTGAGAGGGGGAACCCCTCTCACGCTCTCCTGTTCAGATCTGGGCGTGGCTGTCGATTTCTGCCTGCATGCGGATCAGCAGGTCATCGATGCTCATGGGATCCAGCTGCTCTCCAGAGCGCAAGCGGGGAGCTACCGTTCCGGCTTCCTGTTCGCGGTCACCAACCACCAGCATGTAGGGGATCTTGAGCTTTTCCGCATCGCGGATCTTGGCGCTCATGCGGTCGCTGCTGTCATCCACCTTGACCTGGATCCCTGCGCTCCGCAGCTGTTCAGCAGCCTGATAGACATAGTCCAGGTTGCGGTCCGTGATAGGAATGAGCACGGCCTGGGTAGGTGCCAGCCAGAGCGGGAAGACGCCTCCGTAGTGCTCGACCAGGACGCCCATGAAACGCTCCATGGATCCCAACAGGGCCCGGTGGATCATGTAGGGGCGGTGCTGTTGGCCGTCCTCTCCGATGTAGGTCAGGTCGAAGCGCTCCGGGAGATTGAAGTCGAATTGGATGGTGCTCAGCTGCCACTCGCGGTCCAGGGCATCGATCATCTTGAGGTCGATCTTGGGGCCGTAAAAAGCCGCTCCACCCTCATCGATATCATAGGGAATCTCAGCTCGCTCCAGGGCTGCCCGCAGGGCTTCAGTGGCATCATCCCACAGATCCAGCTCATCCGCAGATTTATTCGGGTCCTTGGTTGCCAGATAGGCGTGGAATTCATTGATCCCAAATCCGCGCAGGATGTGCAGGCAGAAGTTCAGCACCCGGTCGATCTCACCTGGCATCTGCTCCGGGCTGCAGAAGATATGGGCATCATCCTGTGTAAAGCCGCGCACTCTCATCATGCCGTGCAGAACGCCGCTGCGCTCATAGCGATAGACAGTGCCCCATTCTGCCCAGCGCAGGGGAAGGTCCCGGTAGCTGTGCAGGTTGCTCTTGTAGATCATGATGTGGAAGGGGCAGTTCATCGGTTTCAGGAAATAGGATTCCCCGTCGATCTCCAAGGCGGAATACATGTTTTCCTCGTACCAGGTCAGGTGCCCGCTGGTCTCCCAGAGATGGGCTTTCCCGATATGCGGGGTCCTGACAAACTGGTAGCCGTTCTTGAGATGCTCTTCCTGGCAGTACTGCTCTGCCCTGTAGCGCACATAGGCGCCGTTGGGATGCCAGAGCACCAGCCCGCTGCCGACATCGGGATTGGTGCTGTAGAGGTCAAGATCCTTGCCCAACCGGCGGTGGTCCCTGCGCTTGGCTTCTTCCAGCTTGTCGAGGTATTCCTCCAGCTCCGTGGCTGTGTTCCAGGCTGTGCCGTAAATGCGCTGGAGCATGGGGTTGTGTTCATCCCCGCGCCAGTAAGCCCCAGCGACGTTGAGGAGCTTGACGGCGTCCGGGTTGATCTGTTTCGTGCTTTCAACATGAGGCCCCCGGCAGAGGTCCTCGAAGTCGTCGTGGGTATAGGTCGAGATCACCGGCTGCTCATCCAGGGGTTCGCCGTATTCATCCAGGCCGCCAGATTCCAGGCCGTCGATCAGGTCTAGCTTATACTGCTGGTCCTTGAAGAGCTTCCTGGCATCATCCGCAGAGAGCTCGCGGCGGACGAATTTGTGATCCTCGGAGAGCACTTTCCTCATCCGTTTTTCGATCTCTTCCAGGTCCTCAGGGGTCAGCGCCCGGGGGAGATCGAAGTCATAATAGAAGCCGTCCGCGATGGGCGGGCCGATAGCGATCTTGGCCTCCCCTTCCGGGAAGAGGTCGCGGACCGCCTGGGCCATGACGTGCGCGGTTGAGTGCCTGATCTTCCACAGGTCGGATCCTAAATAGTTGTCTTTTGCCATAGTACACCTCCAATTAATAAAAAAGATCCCTGCCAGCTGGGGCAAGGATCTCTCGCGGTTCCACCCAGATTTAAGCCCAAAGGGTAGCTTGGACTCATCTCATTAGGCCAGTAACGAGGCCAGACGGGCCGCCATACTCCTTGCCGTTTCCGGCGGCCGCTCCCGGGGGGTTTTCCAGGCTGTTCTCTTCAGAAAGCTCTCAGTCGCTGGCTTTCATTCCCTGTGAAGGAAGGGCGCCTGTACTCGTCCCGGTCATCGCGTTGGTTAATTGCCCCTTATTATAGCGGTTTTCAGCGGAAAATCAAGTTCAGGGGGAGAGATGCCTCTATTTAGCACTCATTTTTTCCATATAGAGCTTGATCTCCGGTACAGTGGTCAATTTCTCGTAAAAGAAGTTGTTGACGATATTGATCACCTCGCTCCGGGCAGCTTCAACAGAGAAGGTGGGCTGCTGGCCGGCCTGCTGATCTTCCAGGGCGTCCCTGAACTGGAGCAGGATCTTGACCACTTGTTCTTCCTCCCCGCCTTCCAAGAGATGGATAACCTCCATGATCAACCGGTCTGTCTGGCCCTTGAGATCCTCCATGGAGATCTTCGATCCCGATGAGCAGCATTCATCCAGGGTACGGATGACAGCCCAGACCTGGTAGAGCATGGAGGAAGGCTCATCGAACAGCTCGCGAATGATCCCGGCCTCGCTGTAGCGGCCGGTCAGCCGGAAGATATTGTACATGCGCTTGGCCGCTTTTCCGTAATTGATGTCCTTGGTGAGGTATTTATTGACCTCTTTTTCCAGGCTTTTCACATAATCATCCAGGGCATTGGCGGAGACATGCTGGGAGAGTTTGGAAAAGATCGGGATGGATTCGCCATCCAGGTAGATCTCCTGGAAATATGGATCCAGGAAACCGTCTAAAGGCGTGATCGATCCATCCGGCGCTTCCCAGGTGACGTCCAGCATGTTGCTGGCGTTGACCAGCTCATCCCGGACCGGGTCTGCCACCACCCAGTCCAGCTTGCACCACCCGGGCTCATGGGAAGCGTCCTCCCAGCTGACCTGGATCTCCTTCCCGTCCTCGCCCGTCCCGCGGATGGCTCCTTCCTGGATGCTCTCCACTGTCCAGCTGATCGGGCTGCCAGCAGGGTGAAGCTCACCGCTGACCTTGATGTCCGCGGGATAGGAGCCAAACTTGACTTCCATCAGCTGATAGGTCGGGCCGGAAGCGGTCTTGAGCGCCTTGTCCTTGATGATCTCAGCCAGGATCTGACAGGCCTTCTCCTTGCTTTCAGCGAGGATGTTGACCCTCTCGAAATAGTCCGCGTCACCTGGGTAGAGCTGGATCTTGGATTGAGCAGCGGACCCCGAGAGGGCCAGAGCGGTCTCGACTTTTCCCGGGGTATCCTCAAACTCGACCAGCCGCCCCAGTTTCCTGAAGTGCGCCAGGTCCTCTGGACTGAAATCGAGCATCGAGACGGTATGGCCAAAGACGCCCAAGCGGTGGTCGAAGGTGACCTCACCTTCCTTGCGGGCGGCGGAGATGGCGGTGAGCCACTGCAGGGCATCGGCCTCGTCCAGCTCAATGCCCAGGCGCTGGGCTGACTGGATGATCTGGTCTAATTGCTGGTTGGTGTGCTGGGTCATGGTTTGATCTCCTTGGAGAGTCGGACTCCCCGGCTACTGATAAAAGAACAGCCACAACGGGTTGTTGCAGCTGTCGGTCTTGTAAGTGATCTGGGGTCGGGTATCCTTTATTTGGGCGGCTGGCATTCACCAATGAAGAGGTCATATTCCGGGCAGGAGCTGCCATCAGGGAAGACGCAGGTTGCCATGCCCTCACCAGCCTGGAGGGTGTAGCCCTGGCGCTGGCAGAAGGACCATTCGTTGGCGCAGCCGCCAGACAGGAATTCCCATTCCTCACATTCCGCCCCGTTGGGGAAGATGCAGATTCCCTCGGTGCCTTGGTCGTTGTCCCGCATATCCAGCTCATAGCCCATTTCCTGGCAGTAGAAGGAAGCCGGGTTGGGCATGCCGATGAATTGGTCCACACCTCCATCGGTGTTCTCTGGGTAGGGCGTGGGGGTGACATTGCCTACCAGCCCACAACCGCTGAGCAGCAGGGCGGTAAGGACGATCAGGGTGGTTGGAAGAGATAACCTGTTGGATATTTTCATGGTACCTCGTCTGGACAGTCTCTGTTCTAGTGATTTTATACCATAGAACCGGGATGGAATTCCCTCAAAGTCAGGGGTTCAGCTTGTGCCGGACCCTTCCGCCCGGCGCTTGATCTCTCGGATCAGGCCGGAAAAGATCAACCCATGGATGGGGTAGAGTGCGTACCAATAAATGAAGCCAGCCAGGCCGCGGGGCGCGAAGATCGCAGTCTGCTGCAGCAGCACATCCCCCTCCGGAGTGGCTCCGCTCTGATATTGGAGCCAGGCCCTCCCGGGCACGATCATCTCTGCCCGCAATCGCAGCAAGCCAGCAGGCTGGACTTCTTCCACACGCCAGAAGTCGACTGCGTCTCCTACCCGCAAATGGGTTGGATCCCGGCGGCCGCGCCGCAGACCGGATCCGCCCAGCAGGCGGTCGATCCAGCCCCGGATCCTCCAGGCCCAGTTCATGTACAGCCAGCCGTAATCACCGCCGAGCTGGGTGTAGACCTGGAAGACCTCCTTTTCGGAAGCTTGGATCCGGATCTTCCGCTCCTCCCGCAGCTTGCCTTCTTCGCTCACCAGGGTGACCGGCTTGAGGTCTCCCTGGCTGCTGTAAAGCGCGTCGCACCAGCGTGTTTCAACCTGCCCGGTCTCGAGGCGGGCTAGAGCGGATTTCACTGCCTGGCGGTAGCTCATGGGATCGATGGCGGGAAAGATCTTCCGAGCCGATGGGTCCTGCACGAGGATCTCATTGACCAGGCCTTCGATCAGCGGCCTGGTAACACTGGCAGAGATGGGCGTGATCCAGTGCACCCAATGGGAGGACAACCCGGGGGTCAGGAGAGGAACGGGGATCAGGGTCCTCTTCAGCCCGCGGATCTCCGCATATCTTTTCAGCATCTCGGCGTAGGCAAGCTGATCGGCGCCGCCGATCTCGATCACCCGCCCAGTGCTTTCCGGAGTGGTCAGCGCGGCAACCAGGTAAGCCAGCACATCCTCGATGGAGATCGGCTGGACTTGCTGATAGACCCAGCGGGGGGCGATGATCACCGGAAGCTTTTCGGTCAGGTAGCGGATCATCTCAAAGGAAATGCTGCCAGAACCAACGATGATGGCGGCCCGGAACTCGGTTACTGGTATTCCAGTTTCCGCCAATACCTGACCTGTTTTCTGGCGCGACCGCAAATGGGGCGCTAGATCGGATCGGGGGTCACCCAACGCGCCCAGGTAGATGATCCGCTTCACGCCGGCGGCACAGGCGGCGCTGGCGAAATTCCGGGCTGCCCGCAGCTCCTGCTCCCGATAACCTTTGCGCTCGGTCATGTTATGGATCAGGTAATAGGCGATATCAATTCCCTTCAGAACTGGCGGGAGGTCATCCGGGTTGAGAACACTGCCTTCGTCAACCTCGACCTGATCCACCCAGGAGCGGCCGGCCAGGCGAACCGCATCCCGGGCCAGGACCCGCACCCGATACCCTTTTTCCAGCAGGCGGGGCACCAGGCGGCCGCCGACATAGCCGGTCGTGCCGGTGACGAGGATTCTGTTGGGGGGTTGAACGAGGGTCATCAAGTCTCCTGTTTGTACTGGCCTGATTATATCTCTATCCGGCCCTGCACCCAAGCATCAGGAATTCGGCAAGAAATGTCCAAATTGGGTCTTGACAATGGGTTATTTTCTGCTATGATATGAGTGTTACCCGATACAGCGGGTAACCCGAATAATTGAAAAACAGGAGTAATTATGGCCAATCCAGATACCATCATCCTACCGCAAGTGACCACGGTGGAGATCCGTTTAGACCCGGTGCAGAATTTTGTGAACAGCATGCTGCTGGTGGTCTGGAGTGAGGAAAGGTCCGGTTTGAGCCCCTGGGTGTACGAAACCGCAGCTGCGCTGAAACCAACCGAGACGGAAGACCATAAACTGGTGATGATTGGGCTGCACTATGCGGTGCTTCCCAGTCGGTACTGGAAGGATGTGCCCTCTTATCTGGCCGGACTGGAGAGGATGGCCCCGGAAGGATTGAGGGATCAGTTACTGGATTTTTATTTGAACTTTAACAGCTGCTGTACGGCAGAAAATGTACCTGAAGCGACCAAGCAGGATTTGCTGGCGGATGAAGCTTTCTTCATGGAGTATCTGCGGGCCAAGTTCGGCGAGGAAGCGGTCTTTCCTGAGATCGAGACCAGGGCCTTCCGGCTCTTGAACGATCCTCCTGCCATGCAGGCCAAGATCGTTGCTCACCTGCGCATGATGTGGGAAGGATATTTCCGGGCGGAGTGGGAGCGGATCGAGCCCATGCTGGAAGATGCGGTGATCGCGTTTGAGGAGATCGACTTCAGCCAAATGGAAAAGGGAGAGGTGGTCAACTACATCACCGGACGTGAAGTCGGCGATGAGGTCTGGGAGAGAGCCAACCCGGAAGCTAACCGGCTGATCTTTGTGCCCAGCGCTCACAACGGACCTTACCTGAACCAGTTCCAGTACAAGAATGCCCAGGGCTTTATTTTCGGTGCCCGGCTTCCAAAGGACACTGACATGCATGCCCCGGACTTGAGCCGGAACGAGATCACCATCCGTTTGAATGCCCTGGCTGACGATGTCCGCCTCAACATCCTCAAGAACATCGCGGTCAACGGAGAGATGCGCTCGCAGGAGATCATCGAGCAGCTGGGACTCAGCCAATCGGCTGCCTCCCGGCACCTCAACCAGCTCAGCGCCACCGGCTACCTGATCGAGCGCCGCTGTTCTGGAGCCAAATGCTACTCCCTTAATCAGGAGCGGGTGCAGGACACGATGCGGGCAGTTGAAGCATTCTTATTATGTGATTAGCCACCAAGGACAGGAGGTGGAAAATGGTGAGAGAACTAAGATAAACCCACAGGATCATTATTGGTGCAAGCGTCAAGCAACAAGTTTTAGTAAGGAGAATGATCATGATTACCTGGGATATGTATTACAAAGAAACTACGAGGCGTGAGAACGAGATCGCCCTGGCCATGCAGGATAGTTTTGTCAAATCCGTATCAGAGGTTTGTCAGTCCCGGCTGACCAAGATGGGCATCCAGGTGCTGGACAACCTGGGAACCATACTGGTGCAGTGGGGGGAACGGCTGCAGTGCCGCTGTTCTGAACTGGCGATGACACGCTCAAACCGCACAGCATGATGAGCGGGAAATATACGGCAAATAAGGATCCTCTTGGCTGAACCGGAGCAGTGCTGAAACTGCTCCGGTTTTTTATATTAAGGGACATTAGCGACGGCAGGCTGTGGTATAAACCGGAAAGATACTTACTAAAGGAACAGGAGATATGGATTCATCAGCGAGCATGGTCATCACCTCTGCATTGGTCTTTTATTCCATCGGGGTCTGGAGCGAACGGATCCAGGGACGACTAAAGCCCTGGCACCTGGTGTTCTTTGTGCTGGGCCTGATCTGTGATACCTGGGGAACGGGAATGATGTTCGAATATGTGGGAGGGATGCAGTTCGACCTGCACGGCATCTCGGGCTTGCTGGCGATCATCCTCATGTTCGTGCATGCGGTCTGGGCTCTGGTAGTGCTGCTGCGGAAGGACGAAAGCTGGCTCACCAACTTCCATAAATTCAGTTTGTTCGTGTGGCTGGTGTGGCTGATCCCCTACTTCAGTCCGATGGTCTTTCAGCTTGCCAATTGACGGGGATCCAAATAGGACCTGCCAGCAGAAATCATAACCAATTTACACCTTGGGTGTTATAGAGGGTGAGATCAATCATTTTACAATAAGGAGATAATCATGCGTTTGACTCCCCCCACCAAGAATGTTTTCTGGATCTCTGTCGTTGTTGCCGTGATCGGTTTGATCGCCAAGTTAGGTGTTTTGGGCTTCCTGGCCCCCTACGCATTTTGGCTGATGCTGGTGGCCTTTGTGCTGCTGGCCCTTGGCAACACCATGAAAGGCTTCTAGGGCTTTTCTTGCTCCTTTTTGGAAGCCCCGGCGCGATCGCCGGGGCTTCCCGGTTTAAGGTGACGGAGGCACTTGGAGGCGGTCTGACCTGCAACTTTCTCCTGCAGATGGCGTAACTTAGTGCGGGGGGATTGTTTCATAATTGAATTCATTTGGATTCAGGAGACCAGGAGAGATGGGCATGGAAATAGGATCCCGGGCAGGACATAAAATATTGGGGGAGATGAAAGGCACGGTCTATCTGAGTGCTGTGGTGGGGGTCCTGATGGGCCTGCTGTCGTTGGCTGGTTTGATACTGCCAGGAACCCTCTACCCTGACAGTGGGTTGAGAGAGGCTTTTTTGCCCAATGATCTGGTGAATCTCGTCCTGGGATTACCGTTGTTCGTCTATATCTTCCATCGAATTTACCGAGGAAAGCTGCTGGGCAGACTGCTCCTGCCAGGCATCCTGGTGTTCGTCATCTATAACTACCTCGCTTATTCCCTCGGGCGCCCGCTGGATTGGATCAGCGGGTTGAATATCCTGCTGGTTGCCCTCAGCACGGTTACCCTGGTTCGACTGCTGCTAGAGATGGACCATACCCGCATCAAAGATCAGCTGGAGGGCCGGATTCCCGCCAAGTTTTCGGGTTGGGTCCTGATCGTCTTTGGGGGGGCTTTCCTTGCCCTGGCAGTTTCCCAGATTTACTCTGGGATCCAGCAAGGAACCATCCCTCCGTTGGGTGAGAACGCGGTCGCGGTGGCTGATATCCTGGTTTCACTGGGCTGGATCGGGGGAGGGACCCTGCTGCTGTGGAAGCGACCCCTGGGCTACAGCAGCGGATTGGGGCTACTGGTAGCAGCCAGCTTCCTGTTCCTGGGCTTGATCCTGTTCTTCTTCCTGGCACCCCTGCTGGTGGCCCGGCCATTCGACTGGGTGGAGGTCATCACCGTGCTGGTCATGGGTCTGGTCGCCTTTATCCCTACCGCATTGTATTGGAGAGGGATCGCCAGCAGCGCCGACCCGGGAGCCTAGTTTCCCCTGATTCCTGAGTATACTTGAAGCGATTCCCCGCTGTTATCCTGGTCTTCCTGCTGGACCAGTGGGGTTTGGTTCTAACTCCTCCTGGGTTGTCGACAATTTCCGTGATCTCCCCGTCATTCCGGTTGATGGATGGGGGCAGGGGCGTCCAGGTCAGGGAACCCTGGTGAGCTTGAGGAGGATATTTTCCCTGCCCTCTGGTATCATTGTG
>JBGCVQ010000077.1:0-21340 GCA_045888315.1 Anaerolineales bacterium
TTATTGATTACAGTATATCAAAAAAATTAAGTTTGTCAAGAGGAAAAATAAGAAATATTGAACCAAATATAAGAAATATTGATATTTCCCCTGAAAATAGGCCGTTTTTCGCTGAAAATGGGGTGTTTTTTAATCGAAAAGCCCCGCCTCCAGCGGGGTTTGTGGTGGATTGAAAAAGGACCCGGTCCTTTTAAAGGACCGGGTCCCTGGAATTCACAGGTTGAGCAGCAGGGTCAGGAATGTCAGGATGCCGGTGATGGCCAGCGAGTTTCACCTGATAGTGTACACGGGAATCAAAAAGTGAGGGGGTACCGTCCCCGGTCCTGGACTGTTTGGCACAAGGCCACCAGGTTCTCGGGCGGTACATCAGGTTGGACATTATGGGAGGGGCCCAGGAGCAGACCCCCGCCCCTTCCCAGGGATTTGATCACCTGGAGGGTTTCCCTTCTTACGTCTTCCGGGCTGCCAAACGGCAGGACCTGTTGGGTATCGACTGCCCCGTGGAAAACCAGGTCGCGCCCAAAATCAGCCTTTAAACCTGCTACTTCCATGCCCTGGCTGCGGGTTTGAATGGGATCCAGGACCTGGACCCCGTCCTGGATCAGGTCAGGAATATAAGGCCTGATGGCGCCGTCTGAGTGGAACATCAGCTTCACGTGGCTGGCGCCGGAGCTATCCAAGGCTTGGCGGGCTGCTTTCCAGCGCCGGCTGAGGACCGGACGCAGCACGGTCTGCCAAACCTGGTTGGAGAAAAGCGGCCGATCCTGCATACCCAGGTCATCCCCGCTGGCCTTATAGATGGTGAGATAATTGCCCGCTTCCTGGATGCCGGATCGATCCAGGGCGATTTGGATATCGGCAATGCGGTTCAACAAAGACCGAGCAAAATCGGGGAAGCTGACCAGGTCGATCAGCCAGCTTTCAAAACCCCGCAGGAAGGCGGCTTGTTCCAGGATGGTCCCCCCGAAGCGTCCGATCAGGGCAAATTCAGTATTTTCATACAGATCTAGGGCCCGGTCCTGGAGTCCCGCTGTCCGCCCCGGATCGTTGGGATCCGGCCAGGGATAGGCATCCAGATCGATCTCTTGCGGGTGGAGACCGTCCAGGGGGGAATGGGTTACCTCGAGCAGAAAGGAACCATCCTCAAATTCAACCCTTTTTCGGCCAACACCCCACTCATCGAAAGCGGTGCCGTCTTCCAGTGACGGCGGAGCGATATTCTTGCGTGGGGCACCTAATTTCAAGGAAATGGTATCAAAGCCCAAGCTTTCAAGGAGGTCGAACCGGGGTTGGACCTCACCAAAGCGGTTCGGGCGGGTCTGGGCATCAGGAGGGAGTCCCAGATAATCTCGCAGCCGGAGGTAGGGGATCTCCGTGATGGTCATGCTCAAAGGCACCCGGTCAGGTTCCTGGTGATTCAGGGCAGCAGCAACCCTGGTCCGGGAAGTCCATTTTTCAGGCATAAGATTTGTGTGGTTCGCTCAAATAGTGGCTGGAATTCAGTGGGGTCACTCTTGTTCAGAACGCTTGTGCTTGCGCTCATCCAACTCCCGCTGCATGATCTTGCGCGTACTGGGCATCATCTTTTGGATCCGGGCGCCCTGGAGAGCCAGCAGGACCTTATCTGCCAGGTCCTTCTCGTCCAGCAGCAGCTGAAGATTCTCCACTGTCTTACGCTTGGGGATGATCGCGCCAATCCGGGCTACAAACGGGTAGGGCGACTGCTCAACTGCCTTTTCCCAGGGAACACCGATGATCTTGCGGATCTTCTTGTTGGATTTCTTGCGGTTGAGCTCGTCGGATAAGTGGGCATCCCGGGCCATCTCCACGATCAGGAAGCGGTAGATTCGCACCAGATTCATCCAGGATGCGAACATGATTGCGCCGTACGCCAACACGATCCAGTTGATCCAGTAGGCATTTGCCTCATAAGTGTACAATATTTGCCGACCAAATTCCCCTAATATCGCTTCAATCAAAGGCCGCAGCATACGAACGCTCCTTCATAAAAAGAACGGGGTGTGTAAGCTCATGATATTACACACCCCGAATCCATCAATCAGCTAGCGGTGATAAGCTTACTCACCTTTAGCGCCAGCTACCTTGTCCCAAGCGGCCTCATTCTTCTTGTAGAAGAAGAACAGCACACCAACCAGGACGGCGAACAGGATAATGCCGATCCAGCCAGTGTATTTACCGAGGGCCATAAAGGCCAGCGGCGTCCAGACGAAGCCGTCGGCGATGCTGGAGATCATGACTGCGCCTTCGGGGATGGCAAAGCCAGCCGCGCCAGCGACCTCAGTGATCACCGGGGCAATGGCATTGGCAAAGTAGAAACCGAAGATCAGCAGGAAGGTGCCCACAAAGACCATGCGGACGATATTGCCCTTGGCCATAGGAGCGATCTGCGACGTCAGGAAAGGCAGCACTGCCAGGTCAGCAAACAGGATCATGCGGTTGCCGGGCAGGATGATCGACAGCAGGATGGCGATGGGGGCCAACAGCAGGCCAGTGGAAATCGCTGAAGGATGACCCACCAGCACTGCGGCGTCCAGGCCGATGTAGACCTCGCGGCCAGAAGCGCGCTTGGACATGAAGTCGCGGGCAGCTTCGGAGACCGGGATCAGGCCTTCCATCAGGATTTGGACCATGCGGGGAAGCAGCACCATCGCGGCGCCGAACTGGATACCCAGGGTGAGGATCCTACCAAGAGCGCCGACAAAATCAGTTGCGAACTCACCGAAGTAGCCGATCAAACCCAGGATCACACCGATCAGCAGGCCCAGAACCATCGGGTCACCAAAGGTGGAGCCCAGCGCTTTTTCGATGCCATCGGGATCGGCATCCACATCGCGCAGGCCGGGGATCTTGTCGAACAGCCAGTTGAAGGGCAGCGCCAGGGGCACCATGGGGGCAGTCATACCGTGCGGAATGGAGATGCCGGGCAGTTCATAGAATTCCTGAATGCCTTTGGCAGTCCAGTCGCCCAGGAAGAGCATGAAGGCGGCTGCCACAGCGGCGGCGGCCATACCCATCACCAGGCTGCCGGAGACAGCAGTCACCAGGGAGCCGACCAGGGCATAGTGCCAGAAGTTCCAGATATCGACGTTGAGGGTCTTGGTCACGCCAGGCAGCAGGAGCACGAAGTTGACGACCAGGCCGATGGGAATGACCCACAGGCCAACATCCGTGGCGAAGGCAACTGCGGCAGCGGCCGGCCAGCCCACATCGACGATATCACGCTGAATGTTCGCATTGGCTACCAGAGCCTGAGATACACCGCCAAGTGCTCCGAGCATCAACCCAATCACCAGGTTGATACCGATGAAGGCTACGGCGATGACCACAGCGGCCCGAAATGCCCGCCCCACTTTTGCACCGAGGACGACGGCAAAAATGAAGATGAAGACAGGCAGCAATACCGTGGAGCCCAGGGTATTAACTACATTTTGAAATACGGTTATAAAATCCATTTCACATCCTCCAAAATTGTCACTTCTTGAAAGGTAAAACTTACTATTGCTTTTCCAGCGACTTGTCTGAGCGGCATCACCTCCTTGACTTTCCTGCGGAAAGAAACCCCTTCACGATCCTAAATCTGTCTAACGGTCTCTTTCCATGCAAAAAGTATTAAACCGAGAATGCTTCCCTGCTAATACGCAGTTATCCAGCACGGATCAATCCGCGCCCGGATCAAGTATTTTTCGTTTTCGCACCTGTAAAAACACAAAAATGGGACTGTAGTTACTAATCCCGGAGATAGCCGAGGATCTCCTCAACTACCTTATCTATGCCCACACCGGTTAAAAACGCCAGGCCTTTGACCACGGGAATCCCGGGGTCAAAACGCAAAGTGGAGGTGGTGACGATCAGATCCGCTCCCTGCTTGAGAAGTTCAGGAATCTCCTGGCCTTTACACTGCTTGGTGTTCACCGGAATGCCCGCTTCCTTGCAGGCCGCCTCAATAGCTTTGGCTGCCACGGTCGAAGTGGCTATTCCTGTTCCACAGGATACGATCACGGTTTTAGCCATTCTATCTTTCCTTTTACTGCTGTAACTTATGACAGGAGTTCAAAGATCTCTTGGGTTGTTTCCGCATTTACCAGCCCCTGGACGATCTCGGGGGCCTGGAGAACTGCCGCTACGCTCTGCAGCATTTCGATCTGTGATTTGGGCTGATCCAGGGCCAGCATGATCACCAGCCGGCAGGGGACCTCCACATCGCTTTCAACCATATTATAGAACACAACATCCTGGGCCAAGGTTGCCAGCCCCAGGGCCGAATGGTTGACATACTCGATGTCCACATGGGGGATGGCCGCGTTGTATTCGCCGCCCAGGGGCAGCCCGGTGGGCATGGTGGCTTCCCGCTCCAGGGCGGCCTCGATGAAGTCCTCTTTGACATATCCCAGGTCGCGCAGTTTTCCACCCAATACCCGGATGACTTCCTCGTTGGTTGCGGCTTCCAAACCGATCAGCACCGCATCTTCACATAAAAAGTCCTTGATGTTCATAAACCTCGTATTCCCTCAAGTCCCGGGATGCTATAATCCTTGATGTTCCACCGGGTCATCCCCATTCCTAACATACGTGAAGTAAAAAATCACATATGTGATATAATAAGATGGGTGCATAATTTTGTCAATAGGCGATGTGCTAACTTTCACAACTTCATGTCCATCCTCAGGTGACCATCTATGACAAATCACACAGACCGGGACGAACTGCTGGCCTTTGTGGCCGAAAAGTATTTTCTAGACGACCTCCGCCAGTCTGATATCGCTGAGCAAATCGGCGTTACCCGTTCTGCGGTCTCCCGCATGCTCACCGAAGCGCGCGAGAAAGGCATCGTGGAGATCATTGTCCACTATCCCTTTCATTATAATCGCGAACAAGAGAGCGAGCTGCAGAATCTCCTTGATTTAAAGTACGTGTCTGTGCTGGATATCGCCAATCACCAGGATTATGGAGCCCTGAGAAAGAAGCTCGGAAAAGTCGCCTCCCGCCTGCTGGCTGACCTGATCCAGCCCGGCGACCAGATCGGCGTAGCCTGGGGGACCACCGTCCAGGCGACCATTGAGGCTTTTGAAGCCACGAATATCGCCAACACCAAGGTGGTCCAGCTGGTCGGGGTATTGGGGTCAACCCGGCATTCCTACAGCGCTCAAACCCTGGTGGAGCGCCTGGCTGAAAAGATCGGCGGGGAAGGGATCTACCTCTACTCGCCTTTCATCGTCGAGAACGAGCGCACGGCTGCCTCCCTGCTGGACGACCCCACGGTTGAGGAATCCATCACCCGCGGTGAGCAGTCAGATATCGCCCTGGTGGGGATCGGCACTACCAAACCGGAGTTCTGCAGCCTGTTCAGGGGGGATCATATCTCGCAGCAGGAGCTGGACGCCATCCGGTCCGCCGGCGCAGTCGGTGATGTCTGTGCCATCTACTACGATATCGCAGGCGAACTGGCCAGGACTGACTTCCACCAGCGCCGCATCGGTGTCTCGCCAGAAGGCCTGAAGAACATACCCATCCGGCTGGGTGTTGGAGGAAGCCCTGAAAAAGCTGAAGCGATATTTGGGGCTGCCATGGGGGGATTCATCAACGCCCTGGTAACAGATAGCTCGACGGCAGAGCTCATCCTGGAGCTGGCCCGGACGCACTGCCAGAAAGACAAGGCCTGATCATGACTCTAAAAAAATATGCTGCCATACTTCTTGACGGAGACGGTGTGCTCTGGAAAGCGAATGATCCCATCCCGGGCATCAACCCTTTTTTTGACTTCCTTGCAGAACATGAAATCCGCTGGGCCCTGCTTACCAATAACAACACCCGCACAGCCAAGGATTACATAGATAAACTCCGCGGTTTTGGGATCCAGGCCGACAAGAACTCGGTGTTCACCAGCTCTACCGTCACCGCCGATTACTTGCTCGGCAAATACGGTCCAGGAGCAGCCCTGCACGTAGTGGGGATGGACGGGTTGATCACCACCCTGGTGGAAGCCGGGTTCAAGGTCACCCATGGTGAGCAGCAGCCCCAGGACGGCGTGGTAGCCGTGGTCGCAGGCATGGACCGGCAGATCAACCATGAGAAGATCAAGATCGCCATGCGCCTGATCCTGGAAGGCGCTGCCTTCATAGCCACCAACACGGACGGCTCCTTCCCCACCCCCGAGGGCATCAATCCTGGCACCGGGATGGTGATCGGAGCCCTGCAGTTCACGTCCGGGGTCAAACCTTATATAGCAGGTAAGCCCTACCCTGCTATCTTTGAAACCGCCCTGCATACCCTGGGTGCCGACCCATCTCAGGCCCTGATGGTGGGCGACCGCTTGGAGACTGATATCCTGGGGGCCAACCAACTGGGCATCGAGAGTGCAGCGGTGCTGACAGGGGTCACCTCCCGAGAAGAGATCGCAGCCAAGGATATCAAACCGAATCTCATCTTCGATGACATAGACGCCCTCCACCAGGCACTGAGAGAGTTGTACGAATGACCAAGCCCCTGATTCTGCTGACCAATGACGACGGGATCCATTCTCCTGGGCTGGCCGCCGCGGCAGCAGCCCTCGACCCGCTGGGGGAGCTGCTGATCGTCGCTCCCGAGGTCCAGCAAACCTCGATGAGCCGGAGCCGATCCCAGCAGTGCGACGGCGATGGGCTGATCACGAAAACCATTGTTAACTATCAGGACCTGTCCTGGTCCGGATACAGTGTCAAAGCCACGCCAGCCCTGGCTGTAAACCATGCGGTCATGGAGCTTGCTGATCGCGATATCGCCCTGGCAGTCTCCGGTATTAATTACGGGGAAAATGTAGGCACCTGTGTAACGGTCTCGGGAAC
The DNA here is from genome assembly GCA_045888315.1 of Anaerolineales bacterium. Taxonomy (GTDB): domain Bacteria; phylum Chloroflexota; class Anaerolineae; order Anaerolineales; family UBA11858; genus B10-G9. The sequence goes on from JBGCVQ010000077.1 coordinate 6,843, forward strand.
CATCGGGGCGGCCTTGGAAGCAGCGGAAAAAGACATCCCCACCCTGGCTGTCTCCCAGGAAATAGACAGTGTGGATTATCACACCTACAGCAAAGAGGTTGATTTTTCAGCCGCCCTCCACTTCACCCGGCAGCTGGCCGAAGTGATGCTCAGGCAGGCGATGCCACCGGATGCCGATGTGCTGAAATTGGAGATCCCCCTGGGGGCTACCCCGGAAACCGAAGTAGTGGTGACCCGCCAGGACAAACTGGCCTATTATCAGCCCACCCTGATTCCCAGGGACCAGCTCCTGGGGTCCCAGACCACGATATCCCATAGACCCAGCAAGGGTCAATATACCAGGGAAGACACGGATGCTTATGCACTTGCCAGAGGGCTGGTATCGATCACGCCCCTCAGCCTGGACCTGACATCCCGGAATTGTCTGGGTACGCTCGGTGATTTATTCGACAGCAAAGTATTACCGAGGAGTGATGAATGAACGGAACCATCCACAAGTTTAGCGGTGATTGGGAGCAGGATTTTCACTGGGAAGGCACGCGCTCCCGGATGTACCAGAATACAGCTGACAACCAGGTTTCGGAGACCTGGATCATTGGCAAAAAGGAAGGCGCGGAGAATTTTGCCTTCCGCTATTACCAGCTTTCATCCGGGAGCCACTCCAACAAGGAGCAGCACCCTTATGACCACGGCATCCTGATCCTGCAGGGGTCCGGCGAAGTACAACTGGGAGAAGAAACCCACACAATTTCCCGGGGAGATGTAGTCCACATCGCACCCGATGCCCTGCACCAGCTGGTGAATACCGGCGATCAGCCCCTGGGATTCCTGTGCGTCATCCCAGCCCGGAGACTGAAGGGTGGCCGAACCGTCTGGGCAGAAGAAGGGATCGATTTCGATTAAGTGTGAATACAGTTTACCAACGGAGGCGCCTATGGCGGAAATCATGAACTGGGGCGTATTAGGAACCGGGAAGATCACTAACCGCTTTGCCCAGGCTTTGAACAACATCCCTGAACGGGCTCGATTGCTGGCTGTGGGTTCAAGGAACCAGGAAACAGCTGATGCTTTCGGGGAGAAATACAACATTCCTCGCCGTTACACCAGCTACGAGGAAGTCGCGGCAGACCCCGAGATCGATATTATCTACATCGGTACACCCGGCGTGTACCACCTGCGGGACGCCAGTATGGCCCTTAACCACGGCAAACATGTGCTGTGTGAAAAGGCCTTCACCATTAATGCCAAGCAAGCCAAAGAAATGATCGACCTGGCCCGCGAGAAGGGCCTCTTCCTGATGGAAGCGATGTGGACCAGGTTCTTCCCCATCCATGTCCGCATCCGTGAGCTGCTTGCGGAAGGCGCCATCGGCACGGTCAATGGGATGACGATCAATTTCCTGGCAAAACCACCTTATGATCCTACCAACCGCTGGTATGATCTGAACCTGGGCGGCAGCGTGCTGCTGGATACGGCGTCCTACAGCATCTCGTGGGCATCCAGCTTGTTTGGAAAACCGGTGGCTGTTACCGGCCTAGCCTGCTTCGGGGAGACTGGGGTAGACGAACAGACGGCGCTGGTCCTGCGGTATTCAAAGAACCAGCTGGTGAGCTTGATGTCCTCCCAGATTTCCTACGATGACAAAGATGCTGTCCTGTTTGGCTCGACCGGGAAGATCGTGGTCCACTCGCCCTGGTATAAACCCACCAAAATGACCCTCTACCGGGAAAAGAAAGATCCGGAAGAGATCTCCCTCCCCCTGGACGGCTATAACGGGTACGAATTCGAGGCCATGGAAGTGATGGACTGCATCGAGGCGGGAAGAACCGAGTCGGAGATCATGCCCCTGGATGAGACCCTGAGTATCATGCAGACCATGGATACCGTTCGGGAGCAGTGGGGCCATAAGTTCCCCTTCGAGAAGTAAGCTTTATTACTAACTATCAACAAGGAATCGTATGGAAAATTATGATGTTGTGGTGATTGGCGCAGGACCAGCTGGCTACGTGGCAGCCATCCGGGCTTCCCAGCTGGGACTGCAGGCCGCTGTTGTTGAAAAAGAATACCTGGGAGGCGTCTGCCTCAATGTCGGTTGCATCCCTTCGAAAAGCCTGCTAAGGAATGCCGAACTGGCTTATATCCTCAATCATCAAGCCAGGGACTTTGGGATCTCCTTCGATAAACTCCAGCTGGATTACGCAGCCGCGGTCAAACGCAGTCGGCAGGTCTCGAACCGGCTGACCAAGGGCGTGGGCTTCCTGCTCAAGAAGAACAAGATCGCTCTCTACGAAGGCAAAGCGACCTTCACCTCACCAAACACCCTCCAGGTCGAGACCAAGGACGGGAAAGAGGAGATCGGGGCTAAGAACGTCATCATCGCCACGGGTGCCCACCCTCTGGTAATCCCTGGCATCGAGGTCGATGGAAAACAGGTGGTCACCTACAAGGAAGCCATCCTTCAGGAGGAGCTGCCCAAATCAGCCGTGATCATCGGGGCCGGAGCGATCGGGATGGAATTCGCCACCATCTGGAACAGCTACGGGGTACCTGTCACGGTGGTGGAAATGCTGGACCGGGTCCTGCCTAACGAGGATGAGGAGATCAGCAGCGAGCTGGATAAACAGCTCAAGAAACAGGGCATCACGACCCTGGTGAAAAGCAAGGTTACCAAGGTGGAAACCTTGAAATCCAAGGTGAATGTCTGGGTTGAGACACCGGAGGGAGAAGAGAAGCTCTCGGCTGACCAGGTGCTGCTGGCTGCCAGCTTCCTGCCCAACAGCGGCGAGCTGGGGCTGGAGGCAATCGGGGTCAAGATGAGCCAGCGGGGCTTCATCGAGGTCGACGACCGTATGGCTACCAACATACCTGGTGTCTGGGCGGTAGGTGACGTGACTGGAAAATTAATGCTGGCCCATGCCGGGATGGCCATGGGCGTGGTCTGCGCGGAAGCGATCGCCGGAAAACAGCCCAGGGCGCTCAACTATCAGAATATCCCCAAGGCGACCTACTGCCATCCCCAGGTCGCGTCGTTTGGCATGACCGAAAAGCAAGCTATCGAAGCCGGCCACGAAATTGCTGTGGGGCGGTTCAACTTCCAGCCCAACGGCAAAGCTCTGGGCTTGAACGATTACGCTGGATGGGTCAAGATCATCGCAGATAAGAAATACGGGGAGATCCTGGGCGCCCATCTGATCGGGCCGGAAGTGACCGAGCTGCTCCCGGAATTAACCCTGGCCCAGGCCAATGAACTGACTGCAGCCGAGATCGCCCACAACATCCACGCCCACCCCACCCTCAGCGAAGTACTGCATGAAGCCGCTAAGGATGTTTCGGGAGAGGCCTTACACGCTTGATCAGGGCTACTATTTAAACACAAAGGGACCGCTGTGCGGTCCCTTTTTATTATCCTTTGGCCTACTTTCCTGCCTCTGCCAGCCACCTCGCAATATCAGGAGGCGGGGAATTCTGGCGAGGGCCGATCAAGAATAACTACCGTACTCCCGCCAGGTTTCGACCAGAGCCAGGTAATTTTCCGGCGGAACCGCCGAATGAATTGAATTGCTGGAGGAGAGGATATACCCTCCCCCCGGCATCCCTTTCTTCAGGGCTGTCCGGGTGGCCTGGATGACCTCATCCCGGGTTCCGAATGTCATCAGCTGGGCACAGTCCACATTCCCTTTCAGTGCGACCCGGTCCCCATATTTCTCTTTGACTTCAGCCAGATCCATACCCCCCAGAGGATCGATCGGGTCCAGGCAATCGATTCCTGTATCGATGATCATATCCAGGATGGGCCAGAGATTGCCGTCCGAATGCTTGATGACATACAGGCCAAGGTCCTTGAAACCACCCATCACCCGTTTCAACCCTGGATAGAACAGTTCCCGGAAATGGGCGGGAGACATCAGCGGGCCCGCGTTGTAGGCATAATCATCCCCGGTGAATACGATCTTCACCCCTCTTGCTGCAACTTCCTGGGCGAGCTCCAGGTTGATATCCACAGACAGTTCCACCAGGGATCTGACCAGCTCTGGGTCCTTGATAGTCGCTTTCAGCAGGTCCTGCATGCCCATCAAGTAGCGCGGCAGGGTGAAGACGTCGTTCAGGTGAACGATGACGGCTCGGCGGCTGCCGTACTTTTCGAGTGCTTCTTCAATGGGGGTGAAACGTCCCGGCGCATGGGGATCCGGAGGCTGGTAGCGCTCAAAATCCTCCCTGGTCTTGATGGGAGATTCGACCTCGACCCCGTGTTCTTCGCCCGTGTCCTGGATGACGAACCCCCATTCGCTCAGCCAGCGGCCTTCACCGGCTTTTTCCTTGGCATACCAGGCATCTGTGATCACTGCGTCCCAATCCATCCGGTCGTAAAACTCCAGGGGATCGCTCAGGCCAGGGAAAAGAGCTTCCCTGACCTTGACATCTACCATCCACTCAAAATGGGGAACCCTGTCCGGCTGTTTACGCTCCAATGCACACTGAACCCGTTCGATCGAATTCATCATTTCTTATCCTTCAGGCATTGACCTCATTGAGAAAAAGAGCATCGCCAGCCGTCAAACAAGCGACAGGCTGGGAAGGTAGCTCTCTGGAATTTACGAATCGGGGATTTAGAAACCCCACTGCTCCCGGATAGAATCCATCGTTTTCAGAACTGCCAGGGTCTCATCCAGCGGCATGACCGCGCTCTCGGTTTCCCCAGCCAGGATAGCGTCCATGACTGCCAGAGCCTCGTATTCATAACCGACATAACCATCCAGGGGCATTTCAATCACCTCTGGCGGTTGCCCCTTGAGGTGCAGAGTCATTGCCGTGGGTTTGTACCAGGGCGCATGGATGTCAATCTTGCCCTTGGAACCAAAGATGACCGCTTCTTTGACATCGTAGGTGGTCCTTGAAGCCATCCAGGTGGTCAGCCGGCCGCCTGCGTGCTCAAATACACCTGAGACCTGGAGGCTCAGCCCCCTATCATCAAAGGTGCCGATGCCGGTGGTCCGCAGCGGCGGACCTAGGACCAAATGGGCAAACCCCACACCATACGGTGCCTGGTCCATGAAGGTGCCCATACCCAATTCTGTAGGATAGATCTCCGGAAGCTCAGGCAGACCCAGATAGTTGTGATGGATCACCAGGCCCTGGAGATCACCCAGCAGCCCCTCGGCCAGGATCTCCCGGATCCTGACCTGGATCGGGAAGAAACGCGTCCACATGGCTTCCATCAGGAACAGCCCCTTATGCCGGGCTAGATCGATCAGGTCCTGGGCTTCCTTGGCATTCATGGTGAAAGCCTTTTCGCACAAGACTGATTTCCCCGCATCCAGGCACATCCGGGCATCCCGGTGGTGATATAGATGGGGAGTGGCGATATAGACGACATCAACATCTGGATCGTCCGCCAGTGCCTGGTATGTACCATATGATTTAGGGATGCCGAATTTTTCAGCAAAAGCAGCCGCTGTGTCCTGGTTTCGCGAGCCAACAGCCACTAACTCTGCCCGTTCTGGGAGATTCCCCAGGGCTGGCGTAAAACGGTTGGCGACAGCTCCCGTACCGAGGATCGCCCAGCGAATTTTCTCAGTCATGAATGGTTTCCCTTCCTGTATCTATTCTTTCCAATAGCCGTCCAGCGCCTGTGCCGCTTCCAGATAGCGGCTGTACTTCTTGTCGTAGACGGCTTCCTTGCTCGTGTTCGGGGCAACGACCCGGGTGGTTTTCACCATTGCGGCCACCGCTTTCTCAACATCGGGATAATGACTGGATCCCACTGCGGCACAGATCGCCGCGCCCAGGGCGCCTAGTTCGCTGGCCTCGGTGATCTCGATCGGGATCTGCAGCACATCAGCGAACATCTGGGCCCAGACTAGGCTCTTGGCGCCCCCGCCAGCGATCCGGGCAGCCTGGGGAGGATCCAGGTATTTGAGCAGTTTATCGATGTGATAGCGATGAGAGAAACAGATCCCTTCATAGATAGCCCGGATCACATGCTGGCGGGTCTGCCAGCCTTGCAGCCCGATAAAACATCCCTGGGCAAGGGGATTGAGGTTGCTACCATACAGGAACGGCAGATAGACCAGGTTCGAATCCTCTGGCCCGACATCCAACACGGCCTGGTTGCAGAGATCATAGATACTCTTGCCTTCTGCCTTGGCTGATTTTGCCTCTTCCCCAAGGAATTCACCGATGAACCACTCCAGGTTGCTGGCGGAGGTGGGTGAACCCTCCAGCATCAGGAAATAGCCCGGCCGGGAGAAGACCGTTGTGGAGAAAAATTCCTTGGCAACGATCGGTTGGCTGCTGATGTACTGATTGTTGGCCCAGGTGCCAACGATAATGCAGATCCTTTTCTCGTCGATCGAACCCGTTGCCAGGGAAGCCGCGTCAATATCATAGCATCCAGCATACACCGGGGTGCCTTCCTGCAGCCCCGTCTCCTGGGCGATCTGCGCGGTTACCCTTCCTGCCTCATCGAAGGAATTCGCCAGGGGAGGGATCATATCTGCGACCTCTGCGATGCCTGCCATGTTGAGCATCTCCCGGTCTACCCGCTTCTCTTTGACGTTGATCAGGCCGGTTCCAGAGTTCGTCGAGATCTCCGCCCGCAGTTCGCCGGTCAGGCGGAAGCGTATATAATCGATCGAGGTCAGGAAGTACCTGGCTTTTTGATAGCTCTCCGACTCATTCTCCTTCAGCCAGCGTAAAGCGACCAAGGACAGGGCCGGCCAGAGGACCTGCATGTTGAGGGGATGGACTTTTTCATAATAGCCCTCTTTCTCCAGGATCTCCAGATACGGCAATCCGCGGCTGTCCGCGCCTTCGATGGTCCGGCGGACCGGCTGCTTGTCTTCATCCAGCAGGTGAACCCCGTTCCCATGCCCGGTGAGAGAGATCGCTGAGATTTCTATCCCGTCGATCCCGGCCTTCTTGATGACCTCGCTGATAGCAGTCTGGCAGGCAGACCATTTATCGTCCATATCCCGCTCATAATAGCCTGGTTTCGGGGAATAATTCTCAGCCAGCTCACCGTACACACCGAGCTCCCTGCCCTGGTGGTCAAAGACGGCTGCTTTGATGACCGTGCTGCCGATATCAAGTCCAAGCAGATACATAGGCACTCCTCTTTGGTTTGGCTGGGCGGGAGATCAAATCTTGCCCAGGCGTTTTTGCTTGTTCAAGGACACATAGCCGTCTACCGTGATGACGACCAGCAAGATAAAACCTACCAGGATGCTCTGCCACTGGGGGGGAATGGCGTAGAGGTTGAAGGCATTGGACATCAGCACCATGAACACCATCCCGGAGAAAGCGCCGATGATCGATCCCTGTCCGCCGATCAGCGAGCCGCCCCCAATGATGCAGGCGATGATCACATCCATATGGGCCCCTACGCCCGTATAGCGGTTGGCGATCCCGGCCCGGGCAGTGACCAGAATGCCTGCGAAAGCTGCCAGGACCCCGCTGAGCACAAAGGACAGGATCCGGATCCTGCGGTTATTGATACCCAGCTTTTCCGCAGCATCGTAATTTCCGCCAATAAAATACAGTTGGCGGCCGAACTTGGTATAGCGCAGCACCAGCTGGAACACCACCACCAGGATGATCAGGATCCAGAACATATAATAGACGTTGAAAAGCTGGCCCCGGCCGAAATTGTTGAATTCCTCCGGGAAGTTGGTATACCCGGCGTATCCCCGACCTACCAGGACGATCTCGCTGATACCCCTGCCGATATACATGGTGCCAATCGTGGTGATGAGAGCATTCACGCCAGCGATCTCGACCACCACCCCGTTGATCAGACCGACCAGCAAACCCGAGAGGATCCCGGCCAGGATGGCTGCCAGGGGGGAGGCGCCCATTGTAAGGGAGATGGCGCTGACCAACCCACCCAGGCCCATCGTTGAGCCAACCGAGAGATCGAATACCCCCGAGATGAGCAGGACCATCATCCCGATCGCCATGATCCCGTAGGGGGCGATGGAGGTCTGCAGCGAATCGATATTCACACGATCCAGGAAGTTCGGCCGGGCAATGATCAAGAAGACCAACAGCAATACCGCCAGGGTGACCGAAACCACCTCGTTTTTCCTAAGGAGATTGGAAATCCTTCCAGTCCCGTTATTCTTCGAAGAGTTCTTTTCCATGGACACTTTCATGATTATTCAACCTTGTTCAGTCGGGTATCAACGTAGACTGCCGCGATCAATATGATCCCTACGATCAGCTGCTGGAGGAGCGGCTCGATGTTGAAGATCACCATGCCGTTGAGAATGGTCGCCAGGAAGATCAAACCTACGCAGGAGCCCAGCATGCTGCCTTTGCCCCCGTAAAGGCTGGCCCCGCCCAGGACTGCCGCGGTCAGCAAGTGGAACTCAAGCCCCTGGCCGATGGCCGTATCCGCATAAGTGACCCGGGAGGAAATCAATACCCCTCCGATTCCCGCGGCCAGGGCGGAAAGGGCAAATAAGGAAACCACGATCCTATCAGATTTGATCCCGTAGATCCTGGCTGTCAGCCGGTTCTCGCCCACGCTGTACAAGCGCTTGAAGATCGACGACCTTTTCAGCAGCACTTCCAAGATGATCACCAGTGAGACCATGATGATGATCGTCAGGTAGACATCCCCGAACTCGATCTTGGACAGGTGCCGCATATCCGTGGGATAAGTGGCCCCGTACATGCGTTTGACGAAATTGGAGGCCAGCCCCCGGATCAGGGTCATGGTGGCGATGGTCACCATCATCGAGTTGAGCTTGAAGCGGACGACCAGCCAGCCGGTGATCAAGCCCATCACAGTGCATACCAGCAGTGAAATCCCCATGGCCGGAACGAGGGGTACTTTCTTCATCACCATCAAGTAGCCCATGAACATTCCCGAAAAAGCGTAGACCGATCCTACAGAGAGATCGATCTCGCCAATGATCATCAGATATGTGAAGCCGATGACCGCGATGAACTGGAACGAGACGCCATAAAGGATGGAATAGATGTTCCGGTAGGTCAGGAAGTTCTCGCTGGTCAGGGCCAGGAAAGCGAACAAGGATGCCGCCAGCAGGACGATCGTCAAGGAACCATAATTGAATTTTTTCTTCCTGCTGATGGTCGGAAGTGATTGCGCCGTGCTTTCTGCCATTTCGTGCTGTCTCCTCGGCCTCGCTACCCGCAGGCCAGAGCCAAGAGGGCTTCTTCGCTGATCTCATCGCCCGTCAGGCTGCCAATTACCGCTTTATTCTTCATGATATAGATCCGGTCACAGAGACCGATCAGCTCAGGAAGGTCCGAGCTGAAAATGATGAAGCCGGTTCCCTGGTCCGAAGCGTTCAAGATGAATTTATGGATCTCGCTCTTAGCTCCCACGTCGATGCCGCGGGTGGGCTCATTGACAATCATCAGTTCAGGCTCAGCCGCGGTGCAGATCGAGAACATCAGTTTCTGCTGATTGCCGCCGCTCAGGTTGCGGGGTTTCTCAAAGATGCTGGGGATGACGATCGAGAACATCCGGATGTATTTTTCTGTGAAGTCGGCGATGGCTTTGTTCTTGAGGATCGTCAGGGTAGAAAGCTGGTCGATGCTGGTGATGGTCAAATTGTCCGCTGCCCCGCTGTCCAGCAGCAAACCGGCCTGTTTCCTGTTATTGTTCAGGTAGAGGATCTTCCGGTTGACCATCTCCTGGGGAGTGACCCTGGTGAGCTTCTTTCCCTTGTACGTGATCTCGCCCTCTTCGCGGCCCTCGATCCCGTAGATCATGCGCGAAACGGTGTTCAAGCCAGAGCCTTCCAGCCCAAAGAACCCCACGATCTCCCCTTCCCTGAGCTCAAAATCGACCGGATAGAGAGCGTTCTTCTTGGCCAGGCCCTCTACCTTAAATAAGACCGGGTTCCCGCTGGCGTCATAGAAGTCCTTCTTGGAATACAGGCTGCCAGACAGTTCACGGCCGACCATGGCATTCACCAGGTCGTCCTCCGTCAGATTCTCATCGTTGATAAAGGTCCGGATATATTTCCCGTCGCGCAGAATGGTGATCTTGTCGCTGATCTCCATGACCTCATTGATGCGGTGGGAGATATAGATGAAGGTGATCCCTTTCTTCCGCAGCCGATCGATGATGCCCATCAGCTTATCGGTTTCCATGTTATTGAGCCCGGAAGTGGGTTCGTCGAGCAGGATGATCTGCTGGTTATCGCTGATACAGCGCAGGATCTCCACCATCTGCTGCTGGGCCAGCGTCAGGGAATCCATCATCTGGAACGGCTTGATATCGATATCAAAGATCTCGATGCTTTCCTCGGCCCGCGCCTTCAAGGCGTTCCAATCAACCGCTCCCAGGCGGTTTGTAAAGAAGCGGGAAGGAAAAATGTTCTCTGCCACTGTCAGGTTCTCAAAGACCGCCAGTTCCTGGTGAACCATCGAGACCCCCAAGCTGTAGGCATGTTCCGGGGAATAATCGGTGATCTCCTCCGAGCCGATCTGGAGCCTGCCGGAATCAGGGGTTTCTTCCCCCATCATAATCTTCACCAGGGTGGATTTACCGGCTCCGTTCTCTCCCAGCAGGGCATGGACTTCCCCTTTCGTGATTCCAAAGCTGACGTTATTCAACGCTTCAACGATCCCGTAGGATTTCGAGATATCCTGGATCTTGATAAAATCGTCCTCTCGGAAAGCGGGTGCCAAGCGTGCTTTCGATTTTCCATTGACAGAGTTCAGGACCATTTCTCACTCCCGCGCCACTACAAACAAACCTTCCTGTAGATTGTGAAAAAGTCGAAAGGCAAAAGTATCTTGCCTTTCGACTTTTCCGTTCAAAAACGCTAAAGTTTAGTAGTTGTAAAGACTGGTTTCATAGGTGGGCATATTCTCAGCAAAGAAGTAGTCCACGTTGTCGACATCGATGACCGCAGCAGTATTATACATGTTTTCTGGAAGCGGGTTAACGCCAGCTGCAGCGTTGTCGGAGGAAATCGGGATATCCTTTAATCCGCCGTTGTTCCAGTCTTCCATCAGCAGGATAGCCAGAAACTCATCTGTGGCCGTCTTGTTGATCAGGGTGGCATCGATGTAACCCTTGGCGATGTACTCCAGGGTGGAAGGTTCGCGATCGTGGACAACCACTCTTACGGACCCAGGGGCGATATTCAGTTCTTCCATCGCCAGGGAGATCCCGGTGCCGGAGCTGGAGTCCAAGCCGAGGATGGCATTCACATCAGGATAGTTGTTGAAAACGCTCTTGGCAGCCTCGATGGCATCCGCGGTCGCGGCCTTGTCGTCAGCCTCAACAACCACTTCCCAATCAGAGAATTCAGCCAGGTAATCCTTCACGCCCGCCAGCTTGGCGTCCGTGTTGGCGGCGCCCCAGTTGCCCATCAGGGCAACCGTGCCGGTGGTGCCAGCGCGGTCGATGAGCTCTTTGGCCGTGTCGCGGCCGCACTGGTAGTTGTCAAGCCCGATGTAGGTGAGGCCCGGGTTCACTGCAGTGCGGGTCTCGGTCATGATCACCGGAATACCGGCAGCCATGGCTGTCTTGACAGCTTCCGCGGGGGAGTCATCCCACATGCGGGTGATGATGCCGTCAGCCTGGTTGGCAACAGCAGCCTCGATGGCTTCAGCCTGAGCCTGGGTGTCCCAGCCTTCGGGGCCGGCAGCGATGATGTTCACCTGGAAATATTCAGCGGCATAGCGCAGGGCAAGGTGCGAATCAGCGAAATAAGGGTGAGCCTGGTGAGAGGACACCATGTAGTACGTGCGCATTTCAGTGGACTGCGCAGCCTCTTCCGCGGCTACTTCCTCTGCCGGGGCAGCTGTTTCCTGAACAGCTTCCGGGGCACAGGCAACCAGGATGGCGACAACCATCAGGACTGCCAGGACGATCGACATTTTCTTGAAATTCATGTGTTCTCCTCCAATCATTATTTGGACAGGTTCGGGAACCTAGCGTAATGTTCCCCTTTCAGTGCGTTCGGAATTCCTTTTTACTCCCTTCACCTCCTTCCTCAGTACTGTTCACTTCAGCGCATCTTATTCCAACGAAATGGGAAAAGCTGCCAGTGGAAAACCCCTCCACACCGCAGGCAATGGATTTTTAGAATTGTTCTTTTATTACATTTGTGAATATCATTTTCACATATGTGAATTATAACCATATTACACGAAAAATTCACGTTTGTCAAATGACAAATCACATATATGAACGATGGTTTGTGGGAGTGGAAAGTCGCCGTGGTGCTGATCGGGGGACTATCAAGGACGTCCACGGAAAACAGCGATAGGTCAGCCGGGGTTCACTGCTGGGTGGGATCCTGCTGGATGCTGACCGAGACCACGGTTTCTCCCGAGTCGGTTTGGAAATGACCAAGGGATAGGATCCAGCCCTGGATCCGGAAATAATAAGTGTCCTGGGTCTCATCATAGCGGTACTCGCCATGAGCAGCGCTCATGGCAGACATCACACCCAGGAAATCCTCTTCGGTCCCACTGAAAAAATAACCCCGGGAGAAAATGGGTAAATAGGGATAGGTGAAAGGATCCAGCTCGTCATAACTGTAGCGCACATATCCCCCGAACACTTCCCCCTGGGAGATCTGCTGGAGTTCAGGGACGGCTGCCAGTGCTCCTTCCGGGTAAGCCTCTTCCAGCTGACCGATCACCAACTGGGCGTTGTCGGGCTCCAGGCTGATCTCCAGCTCGATCACCCGGGAGACAGGTGAGAAATAGTTGTAGATCCTGACCGTTTGGCCTTGATCGTGGACGGTCAGGTTCAGGCTGGTCTCGTCATTCCGCTCGCCGAGTTCAGCGCCGGGCAGAGCAGCGTAAAACTCCCGGATCTCATCCACGGTGTTCTGTGAGGCATAGGTCACGATCATCTTGTTGGAGCGCACGTTATAAGTAAACGCGGTATTGACGAAGAAATCCTCCCCGAAAACTCCCGGGCTTAATTCTGCGTATCCTTCGATCCAATCCGGATTGGAGAAATCGATCTCCTTGAGGATCTTCTGGGGGGTTGGTTTTGAATAGCGGGGGACGATCACATCCAAAACCAGGACGACGATGCCGATGATCAGCAGGATGGAAATGATTTGATAGATGCGGTTCTCTTTGGTGTCCATAGACTGCCCAGCTCGCTCTCATTTCCAGGGTCTGTAATTGAAATTTCCTGGCATGCAAACCAGTGGAGATTTTACCTTAAATCGGTCATATAGGCTGCCGGGGATGGATTCTGGTCTCAGCCCTGCAGTGGATAGCGGCCGAACTCCAGGACAGCGTCCCGCAGGGCGATGACGTTCTCAGGAGGCACATCCGCCTGCAGGTAGTGGGTGGGGGCCAGGATATATCCGCCGCCAGGACCCAGCGCGCGCATGGTTTTGACAGCCTCTGCCTTGACATCCTCCGGCGACCCAAAGGGCAGCACCTTCTGAATGTCGATCCCGGCATGGAATGCCAGCCGGTCCCCGAACTCCGCTTTCAGTTTTTCATGCTCCATTTCGGCCACGTAGGGCTGGACCGGATTGAGGCAATTCAGTCCCATTTCGATGTAATCGGGAATGATGGGGTAAACATCCCCGTCTGTGTGAGCGATGATCTTGATCGCGGGATCGTAGCGGTCGATTAAAGCCCGGGCTTCGCGGTAGTAGCGGGAAAAATGGGGCTTGATCTGGGCCCGGAACATGCGCGGCGACATCAGGGGGCCATCCTGCTGTCCCATGTCATCCCCCGCAAACCGAACCGCCTGGATGTACTTTCCACATGCTTGGAGCCCGACATCCAATCTGGCCAGGGCCAGGTCAACCATCTTGCCCAACAGGGCTTCGACGAACTCGGGCTCAAAGCTCAGGTCCAACAGCAGCTGTTCAAAACCGCGCATGTAAAAAGCCTGCTCGAAAATCGAATTGCTGAACTTTCCTACCAGCGCCAGATCGGTGGTTTCATAGAGCTCCCGGGCTTTCTCCTCCAAGCCTTCGGTCAGCTCCGGGTTGAAGGGATCCGGCCAGGGATAATCCTCCAGGTCAGCCGCACTGGCACCCTCCAGGGCCTGGTTATTGAACCCGTAGTACAAACCATTTTCCTGTTCCGTTTTCTTGAATTCGACTCCCCATTCATCCCGGAAGGTTTCCATCCCGTACTCGAAGACCGGGGCCTGCTTGGCTTTTCCCAATCCGATGTAGCAGAGATCGATATCCAGGGCGTCGATCAGCTCCAGCGGCGGACTGACCGCCAGCCAGGGGCTGGACGGCAGCACCTTCCGGGCCGGCTCCAGCCCTAAATAGTCTTTGATCCGCAGATAGCTCTCGTAGACAAAACTGCAATCGAAAGGCACCCGGTCCGGCTCGCGGTGCTCCAGCGCCGCCACCACCCGTTCGCGCGAGGTCATTTGTTCCATGTTCCCATTCCTATATGATGCTCACCGCTGAAAAGCAGGTATTCACCAATCCTATGTTTTTCACATACGTGAATAGCATATTCACAAAATTGATGATAGTTGAATCCTGGGGATTTGTCAACTGTGGCGCTCA
>JBGCVQ010000078.1:0-7876 GCA_045888315.1 Anaerolineales bacterium
GGAGCGGTCATCTCGATCGAGATATCGACCTGCTTGCCGGGTTCGATCGCCTTGGGGAGCGTGTAGGTCTTTCCGCTCATAGCGCTCCCGCTGACATTTTTCACCTGGAAGCCTTCTTCCCAGTCGCAGGTCCCGCTGTTCTTGACCCGCCAGGTCTTTGTGAAGGTCTCACCTGGCTTGAGCTTGGTATTATCAGGAATGGTCACGTCCGTCATGAAGCTCAGCACATAACAGGAACTGGTAGGCAGAACAACCTGGGCAGATGTCGGTGATGCAGTAGGTGTGGTGGTCACGGTTGCTGTTGGCGTGGGGGTCTCTGTTGGGGTTGCAGTGGGCTGAGCCAGGGCTGTCTGGGTCAGCCCGATCGAGAAAGTGGCCACTGCCTGGGTTTGGATCAAGCCCGGATCAACCGTAGGGGTAGCATTGGTTGGTTTTGAACAGGCTCCTAAGAGCAGGCTGATCCCTACGGCCGCGATCAGCAGCCTGGGGTAGATAATTGTGGTTTTTGTATTCATAGTAGATCCTATTTTGGTCAATTGGTGATCGCTTGCAGTAAATTTCGGACCTGGATATCCCGCTGGCTTTCCCTTCGCAGGGGCAGGCTTTGATTGACCGCATAGCGGTTTTCCCGCCCTTCCTTGCTGACTGTGATGTAGCCTTCTGTTTCCAGGTCCTGGACGATTCGGTATACCGTACGAGTGGTAATGTTCAAGGCAGCGGCTATTCTCCTGGCAGTTAAGTTCTCTTCCCGGGCCAGCATGGTCAGTACAGCTGCGTGGTTGGTGATGAAGGTCCAGCGTTTGGTTACCATAAATTCTTATCCGTATATCCCGGCAAATATATGATATAAAAAACATGAATAATATGTCATATATTTTACTAAAAGAGAGCTGGCTGTCAAGAGAATTGCTCTGGCCCTCACAGGCTTTACGACGAGGGGGCAGGGTTAAATGAAGACGGATAAGGCTTTGCTGGGCTGGCTGCTGTGTCAGGAAGTAGTGGGGTGGACCATGATCCTGGCAGAGATTTCCCTGCCCAGGCTGATTTCTTTTCCCGCAACACTGAGTGTATAGGGTCCATTGAAGGGTGCTTCGTCGATGACCTTCAGCACTGTGCCCGGGAGCAGCCCTCTCTCTTCCAGGTGTTCGCAGAGGATCAGCTCGGGTTGGTCGATGCGGACGATTTCCACGTCCTGATCGAACGGGATCTCGTTTAGGGGTGTTGCGGGCGAGTATTCCACATTCCCTTCTGCGTCTGGGATGGGGTGACCGTGAGGGCAGATGGTGGGATGCCCCAAGAACTCAGACAGAGCTTCGGTGACGGCAGCATCGGTGGCATGCTCCAGGCGGCAGGAGAGGTCATAGACCAGAGACCAGCGGATCTTCAGGCGGTCCGCCAGAAAGCGGCCCCACAGACGCTGGCGCCTGATCACGATCAAAGCCCGCTGGAGCCCAGTCTCGGTCAGGGCAACACCTCGATAAGGCGTGTGCGTGATCGCCCCATACTCTTCCAGACGCTTGACCATTTCCGCCGCTGACACCGGGGAAACCCCCACGCGTTTGGCGAGCATTGATACCGGGACCAGATCTTCATCCGCGGTGGAGAGCTCATAGATGGATTTCAGGTACATTTCCCTGCTTTCTGTTTCAGGCATACATCCTTCCTGGCGTAGTGATCAGAATGATAAATGGGTGTTTTCTTTCCTTGCCGCAAGGTCGCACACTGCGGGCGGGGTACCCAGCATTCCTTTGATTCTTTCCAGCACAGTTGTGAAGCTTGGCACAATATATATTATATGGTATACCTTATAAAAAAGTATAAGATATATTTATAAAACTTGGCATGAGATTCATATGGCTGTTGTGACATTGGATAAATTAGCCCCGGGTGAATCCGGAAAGGTAGTGCGGGTCCATGGTCGAGGCGCTGTTCGGCGGCGGTTAGTCGATATGGGCTTGACCTGCGGGGCAGTGATCGATGTGGTAAAACTCTCGCCGTTGGGCGATCCTGTGGAATACCGCCTGCGCGGGTATCACCTCTCGCTCAGGACCTCCGAAGCCCGGACGATCGAAGTCGAAGTAGTGGGTGATTCGCCAAAGCCCCTCAGAATGAGAGGGCATTACCGTTCCAATTTGACTCTGATCAGATGCCAATGCGGCCAGCAGGTCGAGATCGTCAGTGTCAGAGGAGGGCGGGCCATGAGCCAACGGCTGCAGGAGATGGGATTGACCCCTGGTTCTATCTTCCGGGTCATCCGCAACGATTTTCCCGGGCCCCTGATCCTTGCTGATCCTGGGGGGGGGCGGATTGTGGTTGGGAAAGGTATGGCAAGGCATATTTTTGTAAAAGCCATTTGATCTAGCTGGGAGCCGCAGTGTTGGTATGACAAAATCGATCGCCCTGGCGGGAAATCCCAATGTTGGTAAAAGCACCCTGTTCAATGGGCTGACCGGGTCCCGGCAGCATGTTGGCAATTGGCCCGGGAAGACCGTTGAAAAGAAAGAAGGCCGGCTGCAGTTGGGGGATGAGGAGGTCCTGGTAGTTGACCTGCCGGGCACTTACAGCCTGACCGCATATTCGATCGAAGAGATCATCGCCAGGGATTATATTGTCAATGAGGGACCAACCGCAGTGGTGGCTGTGGTCAACGCTGCCAACCTGGACCGGAATCTGTATTTGGTGACCCAGCTGATCGAACTCGGGGTCCCGGTGATCGTGGCCTTGAATATGACCGATGTCGCTCGCAGAAGAGGTCTGGCGATCTCACTGAAGGGCTTATCTGAACGGTTGGGTGGGATCCCGGTGGTGGAGACGGTCGGCAACCGCAGTGAAGGGCTCGATGAGCTCAAGGCAGCCATCCGGATGGTGATTGACCACCCGCATACCGGGCACATCCAGACCAGCTTCAGCGGCACCTTGAAAGAGGAACTAGAACATCTCAGGACTGTGATCGAGGGTTTGGGATCCCTGCAGGGGATGTTCCGCTCCAGCTGGCTGGCTACCAAGCTGCTGGAGAATGACCAGGATGTGATCTCTAAGATGAGATCACTGGGCGAGGATGACCTGCTGGACCTGGCTGAAAAATCCCGGAAGAGGATCGAAAATGATACCGGGGAAGATCCCGAGATCCTTATCGCCGACCAGCGCTACCAGTTTGTGGACCAGGTGATCGCTTCGGCTGTCGAGCGGCCCAGGGAGACCATCATCACCCGCTCTGAAAAAGTGGACGAGATCGTCACCCATAAGATCTGGGGGCTGCCGATCTTCTTGCTGTTGATGTGGTTTGTTTTCCAGTTCACCTCCAATGTCAGCGGTCCTTTCCTGGATTGGGTGGATGTGTTCATTAATGACTTTATCTACAAGTGGGCTGGACGAGCCTTGGAGCTGGGAGGTGTTGGGGATAGCTGGATCGGGTCATTGATCACGGATGGTGTGATCGCCGGCGTGGGCGGTGTGTTAGTCTTCATCCCTGTGCTGCTGTTCCTCTATCTGGCGCTGGGCGTCCTGGAGGACTCTGGCTATATGGCCCGGGCTGCCTTTGTGATGGATCGGGTGATGCGCTGGATGGGACTGCACGGGAAAAGTTTCCTGCCCATGATCATTGGTTTCGGGTGTACGGTCCCGGCGGTTTACGCGACCAGAACCCTCAGTAACGATAAGGACCGCAAGCTGACGGGTTTCCTGGCCACTTTTATGAGCTGTGGGGCCAGGCTTCCTGTCTATGTGGTCTTTGGGGTTGCCTTTTTCGGAGCCTCTTCCGGTACGCTGGTCTTTGCCATGTATCTGTTGGGCATTATCGTTGCTCTTGTCACTGGTTATGTGATGAAGAACACGGTCTATAAAAGCCAGCCGCCGGCTCCCTTCGTGATGGAACTCCCGCCATACCGAATTCCACGTCCAAGGGATGTCTGGAACCAGATGTGGGAGCGCGCCCATGGTTTCCTGGTCAAATCTGGAACGGTCATTCTGGGAGTCTCGGTTTTCCTGTGGCTGCTGATGGCGGTGCCTGCCCACCAGGATACCGGGTTATTTAACGAGGTAGAGCCGGGTGACAGCTTGTTCGGCCGCATCAGCGGTTTGATCGCCCCCGCGTTCGATCCGGCCGGATTCGGTTCCTGGCAAACCACCGGCTCATTGATGACCGGCTTACTGGCCAAGGAGGTCATCATCAGCACCATGAGCCAGATCTATGCTGTGGAAAGCCACCCACCTGCTGTGGTGGAGACCACCCTGGGGGAGGACATCCTCTCAGTTAGCAGGGATTTCGGACGGGCAGCTTTCTTGACCCTCCAGGAGGCGGTCAATATCATTCCCAGGACGATCAACCTGATTCCCTTCGTGAACATCGGGGAGCTTTCTTTCTTCACACAGGGCGGCCAGACGGCAGGTTCTACCAGGCTCGAGGCTTCCCTGCTGCGGGAATTCGCTGACACAGCAGGTTCTGCCTCCGCCGGTCCGATCGCTGCGGTCGCTTTCAATGTATTTGTCCTGCTTTATATTCCCTGTGTCTCGGCGGTTTCAGCGATGCGCCAGGAATTCGGTCCGCGTTGGATGTGGGCCCAGATCCTCTATACCCTATTGATCGCCTGGACTGCGGCGGTGGTTGTCTTCCAGGTGGGAAAGGTCCTCTTTCTTTAGTGAGCCAGCTATGACCAAGACATTATTAAAGAAGGTTCTGGAATATATAGAGGGATCTCGCAGCGAGGTTTCCATTCTAGCATTAGCCCGTGAGTTGGATATCTCAGTGGGACACGCTCAGAACCTGGTGGATTTTTGGGTCAGGAAAGGACACCTCCAATCTACCTCAGAAATCTCCAGAACTTGTCAGGGCTGCGGATCGGGTGGAACATGCCCTTTCCATTAGCCTTGCCCCAGGGTTGAGGTCGTCCCGCCGGATTGGGAATTACTCAATTTTTTTTGGAACGCGGCAGCAAGGAATGGATGCAAGTGGATTTATTATCTGATTTGCCGGTTGTTCTGGGCTATAGCCAGATATTTATTGGCTAGAGAGGATTTCCTGGACGATCGTGTCCAACTTGGGATGGTTCTTACCTGATCCTTTGCTCGGCTGATTTGTTAAATCCAGATCGAACCAAATCCTGAGCAGATCTTTATAGATCTCGGGTGTTTTGGGCTGCTCAATGACATATCTTAATAGTTCAATAGCTTCGGATTGGCAACCCGATAAAAGTTTCAGAACGGCGAATCCCCCCAACACGTGCAGGCTAAGCGGATCCAGTCGGTTTTGATAGCTTATTTCCAGGGCTTTCCTCAAGGTGGATTCTGCTTGAATTAGGTCGCCCAGACCCAATCTGGCATATCCAATCCTGCATGTTGAGGCACAGATCCCCCAGCGGTGACCAACATCCATAAACTGCTCCAATCCCTCCTGCCCATATTGGAGGGCTGCCTGGTAGTCGCCTATCAGGAGAGCGCCTAGACTCATCCTGCTCAGTGAGTAACCCTGACCGGAACTGTCCCCCGTCTGTTTGAAAATTGCAAGAGCTTGGTGATGATATTGCATTGCTTCTTGATAATTTTCCATTCCATCACACGCCAGGCCTATTTTATCTAGTGCAAAAGCTCTTCCCCATTGATTGTTCTGTTTTTCGAAGTATTCCAAACTCTCCTGCAAACTATTCATGCCTAATTTGTATTCACCAATCAGAAAATACACATATCCGACCCATAAATAATAGGAGGGCAGGGAATAACAGTTGGGTTCCTGGCCAAGCAGGATGGCTTGCTCTAGATATGACAGGGAAAGCTCATAATCTCCTCTATACATGGCGTTGATTCCCAGATTATTCAGGCAAATGGCCAGCTCCCGGATATGATCGGATCCCTGCAGGATTGGGAGGGATGTCCTGCATAGCTGTTCGCTTTCTTCCTCCAAGCCCAAGTTGCTAAGAAAGAAGGCTTCCTGCGCCTGCACTCTTGCCAGGAGGAGAAGACTGATTCCACCTTTTTGTTGGTTTTCTCCAACCAATATTTCGGAGAATTGGTGGAATACGATCTTGCCTTCATGCCAGCCCCGGATCAGGTAATATGAGAATAAATTCTGGATGATATCAGGGGCAGGAGCAGACTCAGCTTGCTGCAGATAGAATCTGGCCGCTGCCAGGATATTCGTTATGGCATCATGGACTTCTGGGCGGGTATTATCAGATTCCAGGCTGAACAAGTTTTGCACTCTCGCGGTTAGGTATTCTGAATAATACAAGTAATGCCTGTACTGGATGTCATGCCAGGTGTTGACCTGCTTTACGATGATTTCTCTGCAAAACTGGCGGACTATCGGATGGAGTTCAAACTGCGCCGTGGTGTTCTTGCGCAGCAGGGATCTGTCCATCAGGATAGCAAGATCAGAGATGGAAGCTCTGCTGATTTCCTGCGCCGCCTGGCGGGAAAAGCCACCCCTGAAAACGGATAGACGTAAGACGATCTCTTGTTGATTTTCTTTCAGGAGGTTCCAGGAAGACTGAAAGACTGCTTTCATGCTGTTGTGCTTGGATGAATTTCCTGGATGATGGTCTTTGAGGAATCCAAAATTATCCGCGATTTCATCAGCAATCTCAGAAAGACCAAGCATGGGTGTCCATGTCGCGGCCAGCTCAATACCCAGGGGCATTCCTTCAACCAGGCTGCAGATCCGGGCGGCTTGCTTGGACTCATCAGCGCTGAGCACTTTATTGGGCAGGATTTGCTCCATTCTGGCGCTGAAGAGTGCTAGAGCGTCAGGGAGTTTACCATGA
Source organism: Anaerolineales bacterium (assembly GCA_045888315.1). Lineage (GTDB taxonomy): Bacteria > Chloroflexota > Anaerolineae > Anaerolineales > UBA11858 > B10-G9. The sequence goes on from JBGCVQ010000078.1 coordinate 6,756, forward strand.
TCAGTATCGTTTGGATGGATGGCTAAACCTTCCAGGGCAAACATCCACTCTTCAGGAAGGTTCAACCGGTGGCGGGAAGTCACCAGCAGCTGGATTGATGGAGCGCAGTTAAGAAGATTCGTCAATTGATCGGCTGAATCTGTAAGATGCTCAAAACCATCCAGGATCAATAGGAGAGTGCGCGTCCAAAGGAAATCTAGCAGCTGGATTTCTGGATCCAGTTCTGTGGCAACCGTCCCAAACCTAAAATGCAAGGAATTGGCGATTGCGGGGATAATGTCATCCCCTGAGGTGATTGGATCGAGCGGAACAAAAAAAGATCCATCTGGGAAATCCAGGATCGCTGCATTGGCGGCTTTAATGGCCAAGCGGGTTTTCCCTATCCCTCCAGGTCCAACGATGCTGATTAACCGGCACTCAGGATCGGAGATCAGTTTGGTTATTGTCCTGAGTTCTTCTGTCCGACCGATGAAAGATGTTGGTATAGAAGGCAGGTTTTGTCTCGGTCGAAGTGACTCGATCAGAGCATCAAGATTCCCCTCGGAGATAATATTTTGAACCCGGATGATCTCAGGGGAAAGACCTATCCCGAGATCTTCTTCCAGGTAAGCTTCATATTCCTGGATATGTTTGAGAGCGGCCGGGCGGTACCCCCTCACTGCCCGGGAAATGGCGAAATACTGGTTGGCTATTTCATTGGATGGATCGATCTTCATCAGGTCTTGGGTGAACAGCTCAACTTCCTGGTAGTTTCCCCGAGCGAATTCCTTGAGGATGTGATTTTCCCCCTGTCTGGTTGCCAGGAGCCGGATTCTTTCATTCTCCCAGCGACGCCAGTTTTCAAACTCAACACTACCAGGAATGTAAACACCACTGAGCAGGTCACCTCGGTATAGATGATAGGCGGATTTTGCTTCCCCCGCCTTAAGCAGGGATTCAAACTCATGGACATCCAGGTAAAGACCAGACTCAGGGTTTATACCTAAATCTGTCCGATTGATCTCCAAGCAATCAGGCGCAAACCTGCGTAGTTCAGTGAGCAGGACTCTCAGACTAGTCTGGGCTTTTACTTCGGAGCTTTCCGGCCAGATCATTGAAGCCAGGTAATTCAGGTGATGTCT
>JBGCVQ010000079.1:0-31638 GCA_045888315.1 Anaerolineales bacterium
ATCAACCTGGGGGCGGGCAGAATAGCCCCTGCCATAGAGATCGTAGCTGAGGACCCGGTAGCCGGCCTCCTCCAGCGCCAATGCGGTGGGCTCCCAGACGTATAAAGGAACGGAGAATCCGTGCACAAGAACAACCAGGGGAGCATTCTCGTCCCCAACCAGCTGATAATGAACCACGCCGCCGCTTAATTCGATCACCGCACCGGGCGCGGCATCCTCGACGCTACTCTCCAGATCAAGATCCTCCGAATCTAGAAGAAAGTAGATCCCTGCCAGGATGACAACCAGACCCACAGGAACGCTTACAGCCCATTTCCAGCAACCAGATCTCCCTTTCATCTGACCTCCTCCGTAAACCACACCTTGATTATATCCCCGCAGCGGCGAAGACACTCCAAGACTTCCCCCTAGCAGGCTGTCCAGGGAACTTTCCAGCAGGCGTTCGCGTCCTGTATACTATATAGATCAAGGATAGATAGCGGAGGTATATATGAACAAGACCAGGATCCAGGCAGCTTTGATGATGGGAGTCCTCTTGGCAGTGCTGATCAGCGGCTGCGGCTTTGTGCCAGGAAAAACAAACAGCCTGGACGGCACATCGTGGACCCTGGAAAGCTATGCAGGAACAGCACTACTCCCTGGTTCAGCCATGACAGCGGTTATTGAAGATGGAGAGATCAGCGGCTCTGCCAGCTGCAACCATTATTTCGGATCCTACAAGACCCACGGGGATGGGATGACGGTTGAAGGATTGGCCTGGACAGAGATGGCCTGCCTGGATCCGGAAGGAATCATGTCCCAGGAGCAGGAGATCATGCGCCTGCTGGGTTCCGCAGCTGCCTACCAGCTCCAGGGTGGAAAGCTGATCATCAAGGCGGAGAATGGGGGCCAGTTGGTCTTCACTCCCTCGCAATCCCAGTAATTCAAATCAGGTTTAGTCGCGCAGGAAGAGATGGAAGAAATCCGGGTTAAGCGCGTAGCGCTGGACCACCGGATCGCTATATTTTGGCTGCCTGACAGCCAGGCGGTATCCGCGGTCCTCGACCAGCGGTTGGAAATCGACCCGGTCATTAGTGAGCAGACCTGTCTTCGAGTTCGGAACAATCATTATAGCTGGCACCCGGTTCTCGTCCAACAAGTCCATCCACCACTCGATAGCTGGGAGGGTCATCTCAGAGAAACAGTGGATATTGACTGCTAAATCGATCGTACCTGGCGTGATCTCCTGATAGACCCGATCAATGGGGATGACTCGGGTCTTCTCCCCAGTGCCCCGGAAATTCAAATAGTAATCACTCAAGAAGGTTGATTCCGGCACCGCATCCGTGCAGCAATACTCCCGCAATCCAGGGATTCCCTGCGCCATCCTGAAAGCCAACCGCCCATACCCAGCGCCGATATCTAACACAGTGAGGTTAGTATTGGACATCACGCCTAGATGCTCGTCCAAGAAGTAGATCTCTAAAATGGAATCCAGAAGGTCTCGCGATACATCTCTGCTATCAAAATGGTAGCTGATCGCCCCAAAAGCGTTATCCTCCTCCAGGGTTTCCAATAAATGGTAGCGGTCAAGCGACTTAACGTAATAATAGGCTAGCAGGTAGCCGAAAGGATTGCGGTTCAATCTTCCTTCTTGGAATAGATAAGCGTTGTGGCCCCTAAAATATAGGATGTCCTCCGGTTTGATCCTGTCCGGCGTCCACAGAAAAACCTCACCATATGGATAGTTATCATAATCCTGGTAGCGCGATTGTAGGTCTAAGAGTTGGGGATTGTCAGCTCTAAGATACTCCCTCGCTCCCTCTGGTAAAAAGGGCTCGGCGCGCTGAAGGGCATTCCCATCAATTTGCCAATCGAATACAGTACTGCTGGGCGTTATTTCAAATCCGTACTTGCGGAGCACGTTGCGTAGGACTTGTTTAACCTGCGAAAGGATTTCCAATGGCACTCACTTTTCCTGGAATGGGTCTAGCCTTCTCTTATGTCGGCAATTCAATCTGGGTTTGATTTTAAAATACGTTATCATAAATGTAAATAACCAAAGGCGCTAACTGCGAGTCTTCCTGATTTCCCGCCTTGGTGATCAAAGGAGAATTCATGCCAGATAAAGAGCACCTTAAGCGGCAGCAGATCCTCCAGGCCGCTATCAAAAAAGCCGGCCTGAAAGCCATGGCCTTCAATCCTGGACCGGACCTGAGCTACCTGTCTGGATTGGATTTCCACCTCATGGAAAGACCGGTGATCCTGGTCATACCCGGAGAAGGTACGCCAGCCCTGATCCTTCCGGAGCTGGAGAACGCCAAGGTCGCGGACCTGCCCTACCCGGTACAGCCCTATTTCTACAATGAGGATCCCGCCACCTGGTCTGCTGTATTCCACACCGCCCTGGAAGAATCCAGAACCCTTGCCGGGAAAATGGGTGTGATCCCCCGCAGGCTGCGCATGCTCGAGTTGGACTACCTCCGAGCCGCGGCTCCCGGCCTGGAGCTGGTCAGCGGCCAGGAACTGATCTCGGGGATGAGGGCGATCAAGGACGCTGCCGAAGCTGAGAAGATGGAGGAAGCGGCCCGCATCGCCGAATGTGCCCTGGCGGCAATCCTTTCATCGATCAAGCCGGGCATCACCGAACAGGACCTCGCCTCCCGGTTGGTAGGCCGTCTGCTCCAGCGGGGCTCGGACCCGGAACTGCCTTTCTTCCCGATCGTATCTTTTGGTGAGAACTCCGCCAATCCCCATGCCTCCCCCAGCGCCCGGATCCTCAAAGATGGGGACCTGGTGCTGATCGACTGGGGTGCCGCGTACCAGGGGTATTACTCCGATATCACCCGGGTCTTTGCGGTAGGAGACCTGCACCCAGAACTGGAGAAGATCGCTCAATTCGTAAAAAGCGCCAATGCAGCAGCCCGGGAAGCTGTCAAGCCCGGCATTCCTGCCAGCGAGGTGGACAGGGCAGCCCGCCAGGTGATCGAGGACGCGGGATATGGTGAGTTCTTCTTCCACCGCACTGGCCATGGATTAGGCCGAGAAGCGCATGAAGAACCCTACATCAGCCAGTACGACCAAACAGTTCTGGAACCAGGCATGACCTTCACGATCGAGCCGGGCATCTACCTTCCCAATCGGGGCGGAGTGCGGATCGAGGATGATATCCTGGTCACCGAAGACGGCTGCCGCTCACTGACCAACCAACCAAGGGATCTCAGCCAATTGCTGCCAGATGACCACTTCTAACTGCCTGATTTCCCTCTACTGCCAGACCTGAACTGGAGATCGGAATGATAGTCAAGAACGCAGAGCCTTTCTACTTCCCAGGTAACGAGACCGGGTGTTTGCTGATCCATGGATTCACCGGGGCTCCTACAGAGATGAGACCGCTGGGTGAATACTTGGCCGGCAAGGGATACAGCGTGCTAGGCATCAGATTGGCAGGCCATGGCACGCGGATCGAGGACATGGACCGGGTCACCTGGATGGATTGGTCCAACTCCGTGCTGGATGGGTGGTATCTGCTGCGCCCCAATACGAAAAGGGTTTTCCTCATCGGCCTTTCCATGGGAGGGGTGCTCACCCTGTACCACTCTTCCTTCCTACCTGTCGCCGGCCTGGTCGGCATGTCCACGCCTTTCCAGATCGATGATCCCCGGCTGAAGATCCTGGGGCTTTACTCAAAATTCGTCAAGTACGCTGACAAAGGGGAATCGGATTGGCAGGACGAGGACGCCGTGGAGGACCACTTCTCGTACTCTCGCTATCCAACGAAAGCCCTGCTCCAATTAAACCGGCTGCTGGATGCCATGCGGGAATCGCTCCCCAAAGTGACCGCACCCGCCTTGCTGATCCATTCGCGCAAAGACATTGGAGTGCCACTGGCAAATCTGGAGAAGGTCTACCAGGCCATTGGCACACCGGAAGACTCCAAGGAGCAGATCGTCCTCGAGCACAGCGGACATGTCGTCACCCGTGACAAGGACAAAGAGCTGGTGTTCAGCGCTATTCACGATTTCATTCAACGAACCACCTCTGCTCCTTCATGAAACGGGATTTCACCCTGGTGCTCATCAGCCTGACCATCTGGGGCATCGGTGAGAGCGCCTTCTATTATTTTCAGCCCCTTTATCTAGAACAGTTGGGTGCCTCCCCACTGGTCATTGGAGGGATCCTGGGCGCGATGGGACTGGCAATGACTTTGGTCCATATCCCTGCTGGCTACCTGGCTGACCGGATCGGACGCCGGGAACTGATGTGGGCTGCCTGGGGAATGGGCATCCTGACCACGGGGATCATGGCTGCTGCCAGGTCCCTGGCGTTTGTTGCGGCGGGGGTGATCCTCTACTCACTGACTGTTTTCGTGATCGCTCCTCTCAACAGCTATGCCACTGCCGCCCGGGGTGGTTTTTCCGTGGAACAGGCCATGACCACCACCACTGCGGGTTATTACCTGGGCGGGATCATCGGTCCCCTGATCGGGGGCTTTCTCGCTGACCTGTATGGGCTGCGATCCATCTACCTCTTTGCCTTGATTCTCTTCATCCTCTCGACCCTGATCATCCTCTTCATACGCCCCCAGCCGGTGGAACAGAAGAGCCAGAACCCTGCCGGGAACCTGATTCGCAATCGCTCCTTCGTGTTATTCCTTCCTTATCTATTCCTGGTCTACCTGGCGCTCTTTCTTCCCCAGCCCCTGGCGCCTAACTTCCTTCAGAACCAGCGGGGAATCACACTCCAGACCATCGGGAGCTTAGGATCTATCAGCAATCTGGGGATCGTGGTGCTTAACCTCACCTTTGGCCAGATTCCCTCCCAACTGGGGTTGATCCTGGGCCAGCTCTTCGTAGGCGCATTTACCGTGCTGATCTGGAAATCAACCAAAATTCCCGTGATAGGGGGAGCTTATTTCCTATTGGGAGGATTCCGGGCGATCAGGAGCCTGCTGATCGCCCAGGTTCAAAAACTGGTCAGCTCCAGCAATCTGGGACTGGCCTATGGCATATCGGAAACAGTCAGCGGCTTAGCGATGGCGGCTGCCCCACCCCTGGCTGGAGCCCTCTATGCAGCTGATCCAGAATCGATCTTCAAGGCCGCAGCAATCTTGATCGGCCTGACCCTGCTGGTCACTATTACAAGGAGGAAAATATCATGGATGTCTTGATTGAATTATTCTTACCGATCTCGATCTGGTTCCAGAGCGCGCCAGGCTGGATAAATGCAGTGGCCAAGGTGTTCACATTCCTGGGCAATACGGAATTCTACCTGCTGATCATGCCAGCTTTGTTCTGGAGCATAGATACGCTCCTTGGCATCCGCATCGGGATCATGCTCCTGATCAGCGGGGGACTCAACAGCCTCCTGAAATTCGCCTTCCAGTGGCCCCGTCCTTTTTGGGTCTCGGACAAAGTGTCTAACCTGGTGGACGCCACTGGTTTTGGGTTCCCTTCAGGTCATTCCCAGAATGCGGCCAGCCTGTGGGGTTTACTGGCTGCCTCGACAGCCAAGAAATGGCTGCGGTGGATAGCGGGCCTGGTGATCGCCTTGATCGGCATCTCCAGGATCGCGCTGGGTGTACACTTCACGCATGACGTGCTGTTCGGCTGGCTGGTCGGTTTCCTGGTCCTGGTAGTTTATCTGCTGCTGGAAAAAAGAGTGGCGGCTTGGTTCCGGGAGCATTCATTCCCGGCCCAATTGCTGGCCCTGGTGATCTGCACCAGCCTGTTCATCCTACCTGCCCTGGCTTTGGTAAACCCCTTCAATCCTCCCCCCCTGCCTCAGGCCTGGATCGACGGCGCAGGCGATGCCATCAACCCCTACAGCTATCACGATCTGCTGACCACCGCAGGCGCATTCTTCGGCCTGGGATTGGGGCTGCTGCTCTTGAATCGTTTGGGAGGCTTTTCGGCTGAAGGCCGGGTTTGGCAGCGTATCGTCCGCTACCTGGTCGGCCTGGTGGGGGTGCTGCTGCTCTACCTGGGTCTGGGATCGATTTTCCCGGACGAGATCGATCTGCTTTCGTACAGTTTGCGTTTTCTGCGCTACACGCTGATCGGTCTTTGGATCTCATTTGGCGCGCCGCAGGTCTTCAGCTGGTTGAAACTTGCGAGCCCGAAAGCCGAACCGCCCTCATCTGCAGATTAAATGAAAACAGATCCCGGAAGATCTCTTCCGGGATCTGTTGACTGGTTCGCAATCCAAATTTACTCTTCTTCTTGCTTGGTGTTGGCCGCGATGACCTCTTCAGCCAGGTGAGTAGGAAGCTGCTGGTAGTGGGAGAATTCCATTTCGAACATCCCCCGCCCTCCGGTCATTGAGCGCAGGTCGCTGGTGTAGCGCTGCATTTCTGCCAGCGGAACCTGGGCTTTGACAACTGATCGTCCGCCTTTGGTATCCATACCCAGCACCCGGGCTCGCCTGGTATTGAAATCGCCCAGGATATCGCCCATGTTCTCTTCCGGTACTGTGACCTTGGCTTCCATGACCGGCTCCAGCAGTACGCCTCCAGCTTCCTTGAAAGCCATCTTGAATACCTGCCGGGCACAGATCTCAAACGCCACCGGTTTCGAATCCACCGGGTGCTCTTTACCATCGTAAACTGCGACCTTGACATTCACGACAGGATAACCCGCCAGCACACCTTCTTCCATGACGGATTTGACACCTTTTTCTATGGCTGGCATGTAGTTCTTGGAGATCGCGCCACCAAAGACCTCGTTGACAAACTCGAAGCGTTCATCGGGCAGGGGTTCCAAGCGCATGTGCACTTCCGCGAACTGACCTGATCCTCCAGACTGTTTTTTATGGCGGTACTGGGCGGCTCCCTTCCTGCTGATGGTTTCCTGGTAAGGAACCTTGGGGATTTGAGTGCTCAGCTCGGTCTGGAAGATATCCTTGGCCTTCCGGATAGCAACATCGATATGCTGTCCGCCCATACCCTCCAGGATGGTTTCCTTGGTGGTTGTGTCCTGCTTCCAGGACAAGGTCATGTCCTCTTCACAGATCCGGGTCAGGGTCGGGCTGAGTTTCGCAGAATCGGCCTGGCTGACGGGAACCACCGCCACCCGGTAAAGGGCTGTGGGGTAGTTCGGCACCGGCAGCTTCAGGGGATGGCCTTCATCACCCAGGGTATGCCCTGTCGAAGTCACATTCAGTTTGGGAACAGCCACGATATCGCCGGCATGGACGTTGTCCACGTCCAGCTGGTTCTTCCCGCGCATGACATGGATGTTGCCGAAGCGCTCTTCATCATGCTCGTTGATATTCCAGACCTTGGAATCTGAGCTCACAGATCCTGAGTAAACCTTGAAATAGGTGATCTTTCCGACATAGGGATCTGCTGTCGTCTTCCAAACGTAAGCCGCAAAAGGACCGGCATCCGTGGCGGTGAGCTCCTCCTCACCTTTGGCACCTTGCGCGATCACAGGAGGCGCCTCCGCAGGCGAAGGCATGAGCTTGATAAAGGCATCTAGCATGGGAGCCAATCCCACTTCTGCCGTTCCTGAGCTGACCAGGACGGGGGCGAAGGTCTTCGCCATCACCGCACCCTTCAAACCGCTGAATACCTCAGCATCGGAGAGCGTTTCCCCCTCCAGGTATTTCATAAGCAGTTCATCGTTTCCTTCAGCAGCCGCTTCAATGATCTCCATGCGCAGTTCTTCCACCTGATCCTGATACTCCGCAGGGATCTCAGCCGTCTCTTTCCCGTCACCTAGATAGGCTTTATTCTCAAGCACATCGATAACGCCTTTGAAATCGGCTTTTTCGCCCCACGGAAGCTGGAGCGGCAGCAGCCGCATGGATGTCATCTCCCGGACGGAAGCAAGAGCTTTCTCAAAATTTGCATTCTCGCGGTCCATCATATTGATGACCACAAATCGAGGGAGATTGAATTCGTCCGCATAGGACCAAGCCAATTCAGTGCCTACTTCCGCACCAGCCACCGCGTCGACAGGAATGACAACGCTGTCGGCTACACGCAGGGCAGAGATCACCTCACCCACAAAATCGGTGTAGCCAGGGGTGTCAAGCAAGTTGATCTTCACGTTCTTATATTCGACCGGGATGACTGAGGTCGAGATCGAGATGCCCCGCCTCTTCTCCTCGTCCTGGAAATCAGACACCGTCGTGCCGGCGTTGATCTCACCCAGGCGGGTCAATGCCCCGGTGAAGTGAAGCAGAGCTTCAGCCAGCATGGTCTTCCCTGAGCCGCTGTGAGATGCCAGGGCAATATTGCGGATGTTTTCGGTTGCGTATTCTTTCATGGAGTAAACCTTCCTAGAATCTATGGATTGCTGTCCGGGGATTCCCGGTTCTTAATCAGGTTTCTATACTATACTAAAGAGGTCCTTCACTGCTTTTCTCTATCGACTACACGATTTTATGACATCATGCCTTCCTTGTCAAAGTAAAACCCGGCTATTTTTTCCTAATACAGGTATTCCCGTTAATGGCCTCCCACTCGATCAAGAATATCCTGGCCTTTGTTGATCAGATCCAATCCCAGATCGATCTGCCAGCGATCCGCACAGCCAGCCGAACATCCCGCAGCTGGCAGTCCTTCAGTAAGGATCTCTCAGAACAGATCCAGGCGGCTGCAGCAGACATCGACACTGCTCTTCATGTGGGGAAAATCTCTGCTGGGGATCTGGCTATCCGCTCCAGGAGAGCTTACCAGTGGCTTTCTTTTCTGGCAAACCCGGAATCCCTGGATGCCCATTTGGATGCTCTCCAGCGAGTCAACCTCTACCTACCTGGAATTCACATTGCCTCAAGAAAAAGAAAGGATTTGCAGATCTCCTTTTACCATCAGGGAGCGCTCTACCAGGTCCGTGATCTAGGGAAATCCCTGGACATGAGGATCCAGGAAGGCTTTATCAGCGCTCCTGATATGATCCTGACCGGGCTGCTGGAGGCAGCCTTCAATCCCGAGGCCAAGGCTGTCCGCCGGGAGATCAAGGCCTACACCTTCAGCAGCGCCTACCAGGAGATCAGAGGGCGCCTGGAGTATCTGGGAGTTCCTCGTGACAGCTTCGCAGCTGGGTCAGTTCATGACCTCCGGGACAGCTTTCACAGGGTCAATCAAGCCTATTTCAGTGGAAAACTGGACAAGCCCCACCTGGTCTGGAGCAACCGCCTGACCCATCGGAAATTTGGCCATTATCAATGGGATACGGACACCGTGATGCTCAGCCGCTCTTTAGACCACCCGGGAATCCCCGACCTGGCGGTGGACTACGTCATGTACCATGAACTGCTGCATAAAAAGCTGGGAGCAAAACACGTCCAACATAACCGGATCGCTCATACTGGAGATTTCCGGAAAGCTGAGAGCAGGTTCAGGGACCTGGCACAAGCCAAGCGCATCCTGAACCGGATCGCCCGGACCAGGGTGCGGCGCCGTTAAACTCGCCTTTCTGATGGATGGATCAGTCCCCCTTCAGCGCTTATCAGTCAGCTGCCGGATGCCTCGCCGTGCTGGCGAATCAGTTCCCTGCGCAGCAATTTCCCAACGTGGGTTTTTGGCAGCTCATCGCGGATCTCGATCTCAGTGGGGATCTTGTAGCGGGCCATTTTATCCAGGCACCACTCTTTCAGCTCCTCCTGGGTCAAGGTTTGACCTTCATGGAGCACTAACCAGGCCTTGACGGTCTCACCTCGTTTTGGATCAGGAACGCCCGCGACACCCACATCCATGACCGCCGGATGCTCCAGGAGCACTTCTTCTACCTCTCTGGGCCAAACCTGGAAACCTCCCGGCTTGATCAACTCTTTCTTGCGGTCAACGATATAGAAATAGCCCTGCTCGTCCATACGCGCGATGTCGCCGGTATAAAGCCACCCATCTCGCAGGGAGTTGCGGGTTTCGGTTGGCATATTGTGATAACCCTTGAAAACCTGGGGAGCTCTGATGACCAATTCACCGATCTCGCCCGGGGGCAGTTCGGTGACCTCGTCATCCAGGTCGATGATCTTGGCATCCACATCCGGGAACGGCAGGCCTATCGAGCCGGTCCGGTTCTCTCCGTAGTTGGGATTGCAGTGGGTAGCGGTAGGAGTCTCAGACAGTCCATAACCTTCAAAGACCACCCCGCCTGTCAGCCTCTCAAAGGTCTCCTTGGTCTCCCGCAGCAGTGGTGCCGATCCGGAGATGCAGGCCTTGATCGCGCTGAGGTCATATTTTCCCGCGATCACATCCGGGTTGTTGTTAATGGCATTGTAGAGGGCTGGAACAGCCGGGAAAATGGTGGTCTTGTATTTCTGCATATTCCCCAACAGATCCTTGAGATCCCGGGGATCAGGCACCATCACCAGGCTGGCTCCCACGCCCAAACCGTAATTCATCCCAGCGACCATGCCGTAGACATGGTAGAGGGGAATAGCCATCATCACCACTTCCTGCCCCTCGACACCGCTGCGGATCCAGGTCAGCATCTGCACGGTATTGGCCACCAGGTTGCGGTGGAGGCCGATGGCTGCTTTAGGCACACCAGTGGTCCCGCCGCTATATTGGAAGATTGCCGTGTCATCTGGTCCTATCTCGATATCCGGGGCTGGACTGCCAGCGTGCTCTTTGATCAGATCCATCAACCACAGATCGTTATCGCGCAGCTTGACCCTGAATCCGCCTTTCTTTTCTTTGGCAAGCGTGAAGAGCACGCTCAACAGGGGTGGTAGGGTTTCCTTGATATTGGTGCAAATGATCTGCTTGATCTTGGTCTGCCCCTGGACGCTTTTCACCAGCTCGTAATAATTGCTCATCAGGATCATCAGCTCCATCCCGGAGTCGTTGGCCTGATGGACGATTTCCCGGCCAGAATATTGGGGGTTGGTCGCTACCACCACACCGCCAGCCTTGAGCACCCCGAAGTAAGCGATCACGAACTGGGGTGTGTTCGGGATCAGGACGCCAACACGATCGCCTTTTTTCACTCCCAGGTCGACCAGGGCAGCTGCCAGCTCGTCCGTGATCCGGCTCATCTCCCGGTAGCTGATCTCCGCTCCTTTAAAGATGGTACAGGCTTTATCGGGATATTTTTCAGCTGAGCTTTCTAAGAAATGATAGATAGGGACTGCTGGATAAGAGAGAGATGTAGGGATGCCTTCGTCATAATAATCGTGCCAGGGTCGGTGCTCCATGGGATTACTCCTCCTCGGACATGATTCAGCTAGGCTTATATTTTCAGTATAACAAAATTAGGACAAGAAATGTTGGATTTCCAGGCAGATTTCTTCAAATGGATCGGCTGAAGCGCTAAACCAGCGTATCTCCGGGTCATTTTGCTGGAACCAATTCGCTTGGTGGCGAACGAACTTGCGGGTTTTGCTCTTGATCTGGCGCACAGCCTCTTCAAGGGAGCACTGTCCGAGCAAATATGAGGAAATCTGTTTGTAGCCGATCGCAGAGAGGGCAGACAGGTCCGGGCTGTATCCTCTCTCCAGCAGCCCGCGAACCTCTTCTACCAGTCCTCCCTCCAGCATCTCGTCAACGCGCTGGTCGACCCGCTGGTACAGCTCGTCTCGGGGCCGAATCAAGCCGATCTGGAGCGTACGGAAAGGAGAGCCCTGGCGGTTCTTCTGATCTGAAAATCTCTCCCCTGAAGTGATGATGACCTCTAAAGCCCTGATGATCCTCCGCAGGTTTGGTCCGTCTATTCCTGCCGCTGCCTGAGGGTCCAGGACCTGGAGTCTGCTTCTCAAGCCTTCCACCCCAACCTCGTCCGACCAGCGCTCAAGCGCTTCCCGCAAGGCAGGGTCTGGACGAGTATCTGGCAGGTCCCAGCCCTGGACCACTGCCTGGATGTACTGACCAGTTCCCCCCACCAAAAAGGGAATTTTCCCCCTGTCCTGGATCTCCCGGATGGCGTCCACTGCCCGAGGAAGATAGAGCGCCAGGCTCCAATCCTCATCTGGCTGGGCAACATCGATCAAATGGTGCCGGATCCGGGTCTGATCCTGCTGGTTCGGTTTCGCAGTACCAATATCCATGCCAATATAGAACAAGCGGGAATCGGCAGAGACTATCTCCCCTTGAAACTGCTCCGCCAGCCGCAGGGAGATCTCCGTTTTCCCAACGGCGGTAGGACCGACAATAACGATCAATGGCCGCTTATTCCCTTTCATCTGGCATCACGATCCCTTCGAAATGGCGGATCTGGGTGGAACTGGCTCCAGGAGTTCCGGTCACAGCGATGACATCGATCCTCCAATCACCTGAAAGGTCAGGATCGCCTTCCAGATATCTTTCGATCGACCTCAAGAGATGGGCGTGCTTGGCCCTGGAAAATGCTTCCTCCGGATAGCCATGCCAGCTGCTCCTGCGTGTTTTCACCTCGACAAAAACCAGGCAAGGAGCCTCCCCGATCACCTGGAGTGCCACAATATCTATCTCTCCAGCAGCGAAGAACACGTTCCTGGATATGATCTGGTACCCTTTCCTTTCCAGGTAATCAGCAGCGAGCTTTTCCCCCCATTCCCCGATCGCCCGGTCAGACACAGTTATCTTCCCTGGAAGAGCCCCCTGTTTAGCTCAGCCCCTCCTTTAGTCTAACACACGGCCGGCTGGAATCGTCAATCCCATCAATTTAAAGGTAGAATGGGCTTATGGATGAACAATCAGCTCACTTCCCTGACCGGGATCGGCTCAGCATCCTGGTTGGAACCATCCTGCTGGCTTATACACTGACCCATTTTGTTTCCATCCCGACCCTGGAACTGGATTTCGCTCTCCTGGGAATCTTATTTCCGATCCGGGTTAATTTCACCACCCTGGTCACCTTGCTGGTCGCAGGCCTGACTGCCTCAGGGACCGCCTGGCTGCTGGAAAGCCAAGCGGGCTGGAAATCCACGAGGACTACTTTCGTTCACTGGCTTTTACCAACGCTGACAGCCCTGGTCTTGCTGCAGGCTATCAACCAGCTGCCTTTTGGAGGCGCCTGGTGGGTCGCGGCCGTAGGCAGCGGGTTATTGCTGATGCTGATCCTATCCGCGGAGTTCATCGCCCAGGATACCGGGAACAAGTATTACATCGCCGCGGAAATGGGAATCACCGCTCTCTCCATCATTCTCTTTCTGATCCTCGCCCTATCTTTACATGCCTCAGGAACTCGTTTGTTCTACCGGGTGCCTGTCCTCAGCCTGGCAGCCCTGCTGGTATACCTTCGGATCCTCCATTTAAGGTCCCACGGCCGGTGGACCATTGTGCCGGGCTCGGTGGCTTTCTTACTGATCGGTGAGCTAGCTGCAGTCCTCCACTACTGGCCATTGAGCTCGCTCGGTTTTGCGGTAGCCTTGACCGGTCCCCTGTATGCCCTGGTCGAGATCAGCGATGGATTCCCAGCAGCTGGAGAGAGGTTCCAAACCCAGAGGCTGTTCTGGCCGATCTTGATCATCGCAGCCTCTTGGGTGGTTGCCATCCTGGTCTGAACCGTTTCCCCGGAGGGGATTCCGTGTTAACGGAAGTGTTCCTTCATATAGTTCACGCTTGAGGAGCGTTTCATGTCTTTTATCGTGCTCATAGGTATCTTGGTCCTGGCATACCTGGCAGGGTCGATCCCCTTTGGGTTCATTCTCGTCAAATTATTTACAGGGCAGGATGTCAGGGAAGTCGCCAGCGGACGGACAGGAGGGACCAACTCGATGCGGGCAGCTGGTTTCCTGATCGGCTTTACAACGTCCTTATTAGACATCCTGAAAAGCGCCGGTATGGTATGGCTGACCAGGTACATTTATCCCCAGGCGTACTGGACCCAGGTGCTGGTAGGGTTCATCACGGTGGTGGGCCACAACTACTCCGTTTTCCTGGTTGAAAAGGACCCTCAGGGCAAGTTCAAGATTGGTGGAGGAGCGGGAGGAACTCCCGCGGTAGGTGCTATCGTGGGATTATGGTGGCCCAGTATCTTGATCCTGGTCCCTCTCGGATATCTGATCGTGATGGTGATCGGTTACGCCTCGATAGCGACCATGAGTCTCCCCCTGATTGGCAGCCTGATTTTCCTGGTCCGCTTCCTGGCCCAAGGAGAACCCTGGCAGTACATTTTCTCAGGCTTGCTGTCCGAGCTCCTGATCCTGTGGGCGCTGCGGCCTAATATCAAAAGACTGCTGGAAGGCACGGAACGGCTGGTCGGTTTCCGGGCCAAGAGGCAGGCTAAGCGCTCTCAAAACAAAAAAGGTTCCGGTTGATATCCGGAACCTTTCGCTTTTAGACGGACTTGATTATGGTCAGGAGTTCAAGAAGCGGGGCTTTTCTCCATGCACCTTCTCATAAAGGTGTCGTAGATTCTGTTGATGGATCTCCTCTGCTGCCCCTCCCAGCAGGATCCGGCTTTTACCGCATTCCTCGATCGTCTTCTCCCGCAGATATTCTCCCGGGAACTCATCATGGGCAGCTTCCTCGACGATCTTATCGATCACGTCCAGGTAGCGGATGCGATCCTTGATACTGGTATTCACTTCTCCGCGCAGGATGACCTCTCCGTGGCCCTGAACCACATTCTCGATGGTCAATTTCCCGATCTTCCGGAGAGATTCCCTCATCACCTCACTATCGCCATCGACAATATGGGGAACGGGCATCCAGACATCGCCGGCAAAAAGCACTTCATCCTCCACGATATAAACCCCGATCCCATCCGGGCTGTGCCCCGGGAGTTCAATAAAACGGAGGGTCTTGTCACCAATAATCAGCTCCAAGATGCCTTCAGAGACCGTGATATGAGGCAGGATGATCTGGGTCTTCTGGAATGTGGAATCTGATTCCACTGCGGTAGCCAGGGATCTCTGTCCGTATTTTTCCAGCAGGTCCCGACTTTGTGCCGAACTTAACACATAAGCACCCGGAAAGAAGCAGTTGCCCCAACTGTGATCCGCGTGATAATGGGTATTGATCACATAGCGGACCTTCCGCTTCAATTCCTCCTCGATGAACTCGCGGATCGCCAGGGTCTCATCTGGAAATGCCAGGGTATCGATCACAACCGCCCAATCCTGGCCAATCACTGCTCCGGCATTGACCTGCGCGTAGATATCACTTTGAAAGGTGTAGACATCATCCGCTACCCGTTCCCGATGGATCATAGAAAATATGCCCTCCCATACGCTTAAAAACAGGATTTTCCCTCAATTCCCGCCTTATAATAACCCAAAGAATAGCATATTCGATATGTGAAAGTCAAGAAATTTTAAGGTTTCTAGCTCGTGTTTTGCCCGAGAAGCTGAACCCGTCCCTGCTCTGGGTCGATCAACACCCACTGAGATGGCATAGTTAGGTTGTTGACGGGGATAATATCTCCGTGTATAATGCGGAAAATCAATAACTGGCCCATAACCTGGAAGAGTATGGAGTTGGGAGCTGATAGAGACGGGAGGTCACCGGCTGAAAGCCTCCTCCAGCAAACTCTCCAGAACGTCCCCAGGTTGGCTTGCCGAAGAAATCTGGATCCCAGAAAGTAGAGCGGCACGGGGTAGCCCGATACAGCTTGAGCCTGAGTGTGATCGATCAGGTGCTGAGAGTGCGCGTGGAAAACAGAGCGCAAACAGAGGTGGTACCGCGGAAGGTGAACCCTTTTCGTCCTCATGGATGAAAGGGTTTTTTGTTTAATGGGAAAGGAACCTTTCAGGAACTAGACTGGATCAACCCAGGTATTTATCAATGTGGAGATGACTATGCTGCCAAAAAGATATGATTTCAAATCAGCAGAAACCCGACTTTATAAGTTTTGGGAGGAAAAGGGCTTTTTCAAGCCGACCAACGATCCCAACTTGCCCGGGCATGATCCCAAAAAGAAACCTTTTGTGATCTCTATTCCCCCACCCAACGTCACCGGCGTACTGCATCTAGGTCATGTCCTGTTCGTAACCCTGGAAGACCTGATGATCCGCCATCAGCGCATGAAAGGGGTGCCAACTCTCTGGGTTCCTGGCACAGACCACGCAGGTATCGCCACTCAGCTTCAGGTCGAGATGAAACTCAAGGAGCGTGGCACCAGCCGGGAAGAGATCGGCCGCAACCGCTTCCTGGAAGAGGTCTGGGACTGGAAGGAGGAGCACGGCCGCCGCATCGTGGAACAGATCCGCCGCCTGGGAGCGTCCTGCGATTGGGATAGGGAACGATTCACGCTGGATGATGGGCTTTCCCGGGCAGTCCGGGAAGCATTCGTGCACCTCTACGAAAAAGGGCTGATCTACCGCGGTCCCCGGCTGATCAATTGGTCCCCTGCCCTGCAAACCGCTGTTTCTGACCTGGAAGTGGAGCACAGCGAAGAGCAAGGAAAGCTGTATTACTTCAAATACCGCCTGGCGGATGACCCGGAGGCTTTCATTCCAGTGGCCACTACCCGTCCGGAAACCATCCTGGCAGATACCGCGGTTGCTGTGCATCCTGATGATGAACGCTACCAAGGATTCATCGGCAGAAACGTGCTGGTCCCCATCCTGGATCGGGAGATCCCAGTCATCGCCGACGAGTACGTCAGCCGGGAATTCGGTACAGGAGCACTCAAGATCACACCAGGGCATGATCCTAATGACTACGAGATCGGCCAGCGCCACAACCTGGAGCTGCTGTCGATGCTGGACAAGAAGGCCATGGTAACTGAAGTCGGAGGACCCTATCAGGGCCAGGACCGCTTTGAGGCCCGCAAAAACCTCTGGCAGGACATGAAAGACGCCGGTTTGGTGATCAAGGAAGAAGATTACATCCACCAGGTTCCCCGGGCCCAACGGGGAGGCGAGATCATTGAGCCATTGATCTCCACCCAGTGGTTCGTGGATATCGCCCCCCTGGCAGAAAAAGCCTTGAAGGTCGTTCAGGAGGGCCAGATCGAGATCATCCCGGAGCGCTTTAAAAAGGTGTATTACAACTGGCTGGAGAACATCCATGACTGGTGCATCAGCCGCCAGCTGTGGTGGGGCCACCGCATCCCGGTCTGGTACTGTGATGACTGCCAGGAACTGACCGTGGCGCGGGAAGATCCCAGCGCCTGTGAGCACTGCGGCAGCCGGAACATCCACCAGGATCCGGATGTGCTGGATACCTGGTTCTCTTCCGGTCTGTGGCCTTTCTCTACCCTGGGTTGGCCGGACAGCACGCCAGACCTGGAGTATTTCTTCCCGACCACGATGATGGAAACCGGCTACGATATCCTGTTCTTCTGGGTGGCTCGGATGATCATGTTCAGCCTGGAACTGACCGGGGAGATCCCCTTTGAAACAGTCTACCTGCACGGGCTGGTGATGGATGAACACGGCCAGAAAATGAGCAAATCCAAACGCAACGTGATCGATCCTCTCGATGTTATGGACGATATGGGAACGGACGCCGTTCGCTTCACCATGCTGGTTGGGTCCACACCTGGTGTCAACACCAACCTCAGCCTGCAAAAGGTGGAAGCCAACCGCAACTTTGCGAACAAGGTCTGGAATGCAGGCAGGTTCGTGATCGGCACCCTGGAGGATCTCCCTGAGACAGGGGGATCTGAACCTGAATGGACCCTGGCCGATTCCTGGATCTGGGCCAAGCTGCAGGATCTGATCCGCAACGTAGACCGGCTCTTTAATTCCCATCAGTATGGAGAGGCTGGTAGGTACATCTATGATTTCTTCTGGGGCGAATACGCTGACTGGTACCTGGAAATCGCCAAGCACCAGATTGGAGCAGGAGGTGAACGAGCCTATCACACCGTGGAGACCCTCATTAAGGTCCTGGACCTGTGTTTGCGACTGCTGCACCCCTTCACTCCCTTTGTCACGGAAGAACTCTGGCAGCATCTGCGGCGCGCCGTACTGGATTCTCCGCTTAAGGAAATCGCGGCTGATTGGCCGGAAGCTCTGATGGTTGCTTCCTGGCCGGAGCCCCGGGATCCTGAAGGCTGGGAAGCGGACAAGATCGCCGAGTTTGAACTCATCCAGGAGATCATCCGCACCATCCGCAACCTGCGGTCGGAAAAGAACATCAAACCCGGCAAATTGATCCCAGCAAAATTGATCGGCGGTGATTACACTCCGATCCTGGTTGGTCAGCAGGGCAGCTTGATCTCCCTCGCTTTCCTGGATCCGGAAAAGACCGTCATCAGCGCTTCAGTACCGGAGATCCCGGCGGGGGACATCGCCCTGGTGGCTGGTCCGGTGGAGATCTACTTGCCGCTCAGCGGATTGGTCGATGTGCAGGAGGAAAAACAGCGCCTTTCAGGTGAACTAGCAGAACTGACCGGGGAAATTAAACGCCTGGAGGAACTGCTCGCTGGCCCCTTCGCCCAAAAGGCTCCCCCGGCCGTTGTTGAGAAGGAAAGGGACAAGCTGTCCGGGTACCAGGAAACGGCCAGCACTTTGCAGGACCAGATCGCGAACTTGGAGGGTTTATCGTGACTAAATTATCAACCTGGCTGCAGAGGATCTCCGCCACCTGGCTGATGGTTGGCACGCTGCTGATCATGATCGCCTTCATGGTCTTTGTGCTTCCAGGGCAGTCAGCAGCAGCCAGCCAGATCAGCGATGGTGCTGGATCTCCGGATCTGTCATTTTTTTACTCTCCGGCGGAATTGACCCGGATGGCCAGCGACTATGGCGTCCAAGGCAGGCAGGCCTACATCAAAGCCCGCTGGAGCTTTGATCTGGTCTTCCCGCTGGTTTATGCCTCCTTCCTGACCATCGGTATCAGCTGGTTTCTCAACCGGCTGGAAGACCTTCCGGCAGCGGTGAGACTTGCCAACCTGGTCCCGATCCTGGGAGGGATCTTCGACCTCCTGGAAAACACCGGTGCATCCCTGACCATGGCGCTCTATCCCAGCCAGCCCCCGATCTGGCTGATACTCGCCAGCGCTGCCACTCCAGTGAAATGGGTCCTGGTCGCAGCCAGCTTCATCCTCTACTTCGTCCTGGGGGCAGCGCTCCTGATCAAGCAGCTCCAGACCCGTAGGGGCTGAGCGGTAAAGCTTGTTTTGCATGCAAGAAAACGGCCTCCGGAAGCTCCCGGGGGCCGTTCGTCATTACATCCAAGAGATTTATATCAGGCTGCTCCCAGATAAGTTTGATGGTAATTGAAATGCTGCCGGGCTTTATTGATGATCGCGCCGGAGATCTGTTGAATATCCCTGCAATCGACCAGGTCGATATCATCGAGAGTGAACGGTGGGGTAAATGACAGGTTTGGAGAAACCAATAATTTTCCCGGTGCCAGGATCTGGTGCATCACCTGGAAGAATTCAGATAAGCGCTGCTTGTTCACCCTGCCTTTCCGGAAAAGGGTTGCCGGGTGCTTGATATACCGCGGAACCAGGACTCCGCTGATCAAGGAAATTGCCACCTGCGTCTGGGGAACGCTGCGCAAGAACAAACCCAAGCTCGATGTCCAGCGGGAGATCTCCTCCTCTGAGCCGGGCATGAACGCTGGATCCGGATCCATGGTCGCCCTGGCAAACACCAGCAGGGCACCCCCATCTTTAAGGTGGCGGAGTGCCTTGCGGGCAGCCTGCATCCGCGTATGGGGATCTGCCGCAGTGAAGATCATATGCTTGCTGGTGTCCGGAAGCTGCTTCACAAATGGGATATCGGAAGAGATGATCTTCAGATCATCTCGGGGAACCAGAGAGCTGATCACCAGCGAATCGTACGCTCCAGGATGATTTGAGGCTACCACCAGGGGTCCTTCTTTCGGCAGAGTCTCCGCCCCCAGAGACTTGACCTGGTCCACAAAGTGAGTGATGAACCAGGCAGAGGCTTTCTGCCAGCCTTCCTGGACCACCCGGTAATCGAAGATGGTGGCCATTTCCGAGAAGCGGAACATGGGTTTCCAGACCAAAGGTTTTAAGAAAGAATGACTCAAGCCTCCCTTCTTAAATCCCAGTGATTTATTCAATTCAAACACCAGGTTGTCAGCCAGCTCTCTGGTCTTCTCATTCAGATCTTCCATGACCGAACTCCTCAGCAGACCTCCACCAGTTGTGATCTACTATCTATTATAGACAGGAGAGGATGGCTTGGAAATAGGGAAGCAGGCAGGAAAGCGCCCCTCTGATTAGTAAAACCTGATCAGACCAGCGGGGTTACTGGTGTTCGGTCGGAAATTGGTGGATCTCCCTCAATGAACCGAGAGGGATTGTGCGGTTAAATGAGATCACCAGACCTTACGAATCAGGAGTTGAGAATGGCTGCCAATAAACAGGAAGGTTTCTCACAGAAAAGGGTCGCCCTGATCGCGCACGACAACAAGAAGGACGACCTGCTGGAATGGACCAGATTCAACCAGGATAAGCTCTCCCAGCACATTCTTTATGCAACAGGGACGACGGGCCGCCTGCTGGCTGAGAAGTTGGCACTGAAGATCCACCGCGTGCAAAGTGGACCTCTGGGGGGAGACCTGCAGATCGGGGCCAAGATCTCTGAAGGAGAAATAGACATCCTGATCTTCTTTTGGGATCCTTTGGAAGCGCAGCCCCACGATCCGGATATCAAAGCCTTGTTGCGGCTGTCAGTGGTCTGGAACATTCCTGTAGCCATGAACCGCTGCTCTGCGGACTACATCATCTCCTCTCCCCTGCTGGAAAGTGAATACGAACGGATCTCCCCCGACTATGAGGAATACCAGGAGCGGATGGAAGATAGATTTTCAAAGCTAATGGACTGAGGGTGGGCTGGATTCATGGATCCAGCAACCCCTAAAGGTTATCTGGACCCACTGCTAGAGGGTCCAGATTTTTTATTTCAAGGCGGTAATTTTCACGCCAGCCTGGGATAAGAAATCCAGGGAGCGGTCGTCCTGGTATTCCTTGTCATAGACGATCTCCGAGATGCCAGCGTTGATAATGGTCTTGGCGCAAGTAAAACAGGGCTGATGGGTGACGTAAATGGTCGCTCCCTCGGTGATCACACCGTGCAGGGCAGCCTGGATGATGGCGTTCTGCTCCGCGTGCAGGGTTCGGACGCAGTGTCCGTTCTCCATCAAGCAGCCCACCTCCGTGCAGTGAGGCAGTCCGCGGGGACTGCCGTTGTAGCCAGTGGTCAGGATACGCTTATCCCGCACGATCACAGCCCCGACCTGAGCCCGCTCACAGGTGCTCCTCTTGGCAACCTCGAGCGCGATGTTCATGAAGTATTCATCCCAGGAAGGACGCTGCACGTCTGCACCCATGATATCCACTCCTATCTCTGCGATCCATTCGGTTATTTTAACGTGAAGCCGCACTCCAGGACGGTTTCCAGCAATTCCGGCCGGCGGGGCTTGCTGACCCGCCTGGCAGAGTGCTCCAGCCACCCATACAGCTCTGGGTCCTGGTCCTGCCGATCTACCTGGCGGCCGCGGTAGATCCCCGTATCGATCATTGCCTGATCATATTCTTCCAGGTCCTCCAGGCTGGATTCCTGGTACTGTTCCCAGCTCAGCACCGCTCCCAGCGGCAGTCTGGGGCGGATCATGGGAGACTTGTTCGGCCAACCCACCGTCATCCCAAATAATGGGTAGACAAGCTTGGGAAGTTGGAAGATTTCCTCCAACTCACGGGGGTTGTTGCGCAGGGCTCCCAGATAGCAGATACCCAGGCCCAACGATTCGGCTGCCAGGGCGGAGTTTTGGGAAGCGATGGCGGCATCGATGGATGCCACCAGGAAATTCTCCAGGTATCCTGCCTCAAGCACATATCCCTGGAGCGAGCAAACCTGCTCCAGGCGCTTGAAATCGGCGCACCACAGCAGGATGACTGGCGCCTGAGCGATATGATGTTGGCCCCCACTGATCTCCATCAGTTTTTCTTTTTTAACGGGATCTGTCGTCGCCACCACACAGTAAGTCTGGAGGTTGGATGACGTGGACGCTCGCTGACCAGCGATAACGATCTGGTCTACAAGCTCTCTTGGCACCGGGTCGGTCTTATAGCTGCGGACCGAGCCATGCCTATGCATCAACTCGATTGCTGGTGTCCTCATGGGGATACTCCCTGACTCCCCTCAATAATGGAAGAGCAGTCAATAGTTCAGAGCTGGATCAGCATTCACTATAACCGCAGGAATAACATTTCCGGCAGCCCTCTTCATTAACAAGGGCAGCGTGGCCACATTCCGGGCACAAGTCCCCAACCTCAAGCCAGCTTTCCGGTGCGCTGAACTCCTCCAATTCCTGGACTTCCTCGACGGTCAACTCTTGGAATTTCCAGCCGGTGTGTTCCAGGTATTCCTGAAGCGCCTGAGCAATGCCATCCGGAAGAGAGCGGACCCGGTTGGGTCCATAGCCGGTCGGGCGGCGGCCGCCAATACCGATGAACTGCTGGTAGACCTCTTCCAGCCGCTGCCGGGGTGGTATGGGAGATGACATCCTCAGGATATACGAGAGCGATCTGCCGATCGCTTCAGATACCGCTGCGGTATCCGAGCCAGCCTTGGCAGTATTGATAAAGACCTCAAAGGGCTGGTGGTCGCCGTTCTCGTTGATGGTGACATAGGTTTTCCCCAGCGGTGTCTGGATGCTGTAGGTATAGCCTTCCAGATGTCTGGGGCGCGGTTTCTTGGTTGCCTGCCATTTGCTGATCTGGGTTTGGACCTCCTGGACGTGGGCTTTTTCTTCCGTCTTGGCTGTCTCCAGGACTACCTTATCCCGCGATCCAGTGACGTAAACCGTGATGCCTTTACAGCCGGTTTCCCAGGCCAGGATATACGCTTGGGAGACCTCCTCCGGGCTGGCGCTGGCGGGAAAATTGATAGTCTTTGAGATGCTGTTGTCGACGAATGCCTGGAGCGCTGCTTGCACTCGCACGTGCTCTTCAGCTGAGATATCGCTCGAAACCACAAAGGTGTTCCTGATCCCTTCCGGGAGCACCTCGATATCCTGGCAGGTGCCTTCCTCCAGGACTAATTTGACGGCTTCCTCCTGCTCCTCCGGCTTTAGATCCGATTTCTTGAGGGCATCCTCAAAGAGCGGGCTGGTATAAACAAGGTCGATCTCCCCATCACCTTCGATGACATGCCGGGTATAGGCCAGGGCAAATACCGGCTCACATCCGTAGCCTTCGCATCCAGATACGGTCGCGATCGTGCCGGTTGGCGCAACGGTGGTCTGGGCAGCGTTGCGGATGCCATGCATCTGCATGCTTTTTTTCAGCCCTTCCCAATCCAGCTCTGGCCTATCCCAATCGTTGTCATAGGGAATGATTGACTGGGGTTGCTCCCAGGTGAGGTCTTGCGGGTCATAGCGGCTGCCTTCGATCGCTGGGAAGGCACCCCGTTTTTCAGCCAACTCGATGCTGGTCAGCATGGCGTGATAGCGGACATACTCCATGATCTGGGCTGCGAATTCCTGGCCCTCTTGGGATCCGTAGCGGACGCCCGCCCGGTACATCAGGTCCGCCAGTCCCATGATGCCCAAGCCGATCCGGCGGGCACGCAGGGCAGCTTCCTTGAGCTGGGGGACGGAGGGTACATAGGCATTGGCATCTACCACGTTGTCCAAGAACCTGGTCGCAGTCTCCACACTTTCGCGAAGGCCCTCCCAATCCGGCAATCCGTTCTCTTGATAGTGCTGGCTGAGATTGATGGAACCCAGGCAGCAGTTCTCGTAGGGGCCAAGATACTGCTCACCACAGGGGTTAGTGGCTTCCAGAGCATAAAGATGGGGAATCGGGTTCTCGCGATTGGCCTGGTCCAGGAACAGCAGGCCAGGCTCTCCATTATGATGGGCCTGGGAGACGATCTGATTGAACAGATCCCTGGCTCGAACAGTCTCATGGACCAGGATGGGGATGCCTGCCGCTTCCGCCTGTTCCAGCGTTCCGCTGAAATCCCGGTACATTGGATCCTTGACATCCGGGAAGCGAAGGTCCCAGGCATCATCGTTGAGGACCGCTTCCATGAAGGCATCTGTGATCCCGACGGAAATGTTGAAATTGGTGATGGCAGTTTCATCGGATTTACAGGTGATGAAACTGGCGATGTCCGGGTGATCGACCCGGAGTACTGCCATATTAGCGCCCCGCCGCGTGCCCCCTTGAGCGATCTCCCCAAAGGCTTTATCGTAGACCTTCAAGAATCCTACTGGGCCCGTGGCATGGCCGGCAGAGGCTTTGATCAGTGATCTCTTCGGACGCAGCCTCGAAAATGAAAACCCGTTCCCGCCTCCTGTCTGCTGGATGAGAGCTGCATCGCGAAGGGTCTGGAAGATGCCGTCGCTCCATTTTCCCATATCGTCGCTGATGGGCAGGACAAAACATGCCGCCAGCTGGCCCAGGGGAGTCCCAGCTCCTGTGAAAGTGGGAGAATTGGGTAAAAAGCGCTTGGTCGCCAGCAGTTCATAGAATAATCGGGCTGTTTCCTCGACATCACCACCCCATTTTTCCTCTTCTGCGGCAATGTTGTATGCCACCCGCCAGAAGGTCTCTTCCTTGCTTTCGATCAGCTCGCCTTTCTCGCCCTTACGCACGTAGCGCCGATTGAATACCTCTAGGGCGTTATCACTCAGCTGAACCTGCTGCAGATCCTCAGGCAAGCTGGGTGTGGCGGTAGAGGTTGCGGGTTGAGAGGACGGAGCGGCGGTTTTTGGCATTGAGAATTTCTCCTGGGCGTTCTAACTGATAAAAAAAAGCTCAATCAGATATAACTGCTTGAGATGTAGAATACCCCCACCTGTGTGGGTAGCTAGTTCAGATTCCCTTATATATCTGGTTGAGTGGTGGTATTCTAGCACACAGGAACCTGTACCGCAAGCCACAGGATGTGCAATCTACCTTAACTTTTTGTAAGGTGGCGTCTGTCTCTCATGAGCAACTGGAGGGAAATTCATTTCTGGTCCCAACTCATACCTTTCTATGGTGTACTGGAACGGTGATAGAATAGAACCGCACACCTCCTTCAGGAATTCACTATGAAAACATTTCCCGAGATCCACACCCTTGATTTGAATTTCCTCAACTGCCAACAAGCGATCGCCAGCTATCTGCTCCCCTACCCAGGAGGACTGATCCTGGTCGAGAGCGGTCCGGGGTCCACCCAGGACAATCTCGTGAAGGCTCTGAATGAGCTGGGCTATCGAGTGGAGCAGATCACCCATGTGCTGCTGACCCATATCCACCTCGACCATGCCGGTGCCGCAGGTTGGCTGGCTGAGCAGAGCGGCGCCGCGATCTATGTCCATCCCCGGGGAGCGCCCCATATGCTCGACCCGACCAAGCTGCTGGCCAGCGCCGCCCGCATATACCAGGATCGGATGGAGGAACTTTGGGGGGATTTCAAACCTGTTCCGGAAGACCAGCTGGTCATCCTGGAAGATGAAGATCAAGTGCAGGCTGGACCGTATACTTTCCGAGCCCTGGATACACCAGGCCATGCCAACCATCATCTGGCATATCTGCTGGACGAGATCTGCTTCAGCGGCGATGTTGGGGGAGTGCGCATACCCACCCCAGGACAGCGCCTCCTGCGGATACCCATGCCTCCTCCCGAATTCCACCCTCCCCGCTGGAGGGATTCCATCGCCAAACTCCAGAAGGAGCAGATCAGCCGCATCGCTCCCACTCATTTTGGTTTTTATGAGGATGTGGACTGGCACCTGGACCAGGTCCTTTTCGAACTGGACGCGGTCGAAGACTGGATGGAAGAGGTGATGCCCCGGGGCCTGGGGATCGAAGAACTCAGGAAGGAGTTCCTGAGCTGGGTGAAAACCCGCTCAGAGAAATTGGGTTTAGGAGCAGGGACCCTGGATGCCTTTGAAAAGGCCAACCCATCCGGAATGTCCGCAGATGGTATCAAAAGATACTGGGACAAATACATCCTGCCAAGCTGACCTATGTCTTAAGATAGAACGCAAACAGCACTTCCCAGGAAGTGCTGTTTCTTTTTACACACCACGATGTCCTGCAACTTTCTCCAGCCCACAGCGTATATATTGGCAAGATAATCCCTGTAGGTTTTAACTTATCTGATAAGGAGAATTATGTCCACAAAAAAGAAAATCTTCTTGATATTCATCCCCATTTTCCTGGTTGTCACCATCGGTTTCTCCGCCGCGGCCACTGCCCGGGCGGTCGAGTTCGATCATGATGGTGTGGTCGAAGAAGGGGAAGTCATCGACGATGACCTGTTCATCGGCGGCGACACCATAGAGATCAACGGCACAGTGAACGGCGACGTTTTCGCAGGAGGTTCGGTTGTTTTGGTCAACGGGACCATCAACGGCAGCCTGGCCACTGGGGCCCAGTCCGTATACATCAATGGCGACGTGTCTGGCAGCATCTACGCTGGATCGAGCACGATGACACTGGATAAAGATGCCCAGGTTGGCCGCAATGTCTACTACGGTGGCTTTAACCTGACTGCAAAAGATGGGTCGTATATCGGACGGGACCTGCTGGTGGGAGCCTACCAGGCACTGTTAGCCGGCGAGGTCAGCCGAGATATCCGGGCAGCTGTTGGCGCGCTGGAGATCGATGGAGTGGTTGGCAACGATGTCATCGCCGAAGTCGCCAGCCCCTCAGAGGACCAGGGTCCTATGTACTTCTCCCGGCCGCCAGGCGTTGAGACCGTTGTCCCTGCCGGGATCCGCATCTCAGAAGATGCTGTCATCGGCGGCAAACTGACTTACAAAAGCTCCCAGAACCAGGCTGATGCCATCGCAATAACACCGGCAGGCGGTATTGATTACGAATACGTCTCCCCGGCGGACAGCAAGGTCGACGTGGATGAAGGCCGCAAGGTGGGCACATCAGCGCTGGTAGCCACCTGGCTTGTGAAGCGGGTGCGGATGTTCATCACCCTACTGCTCCTTGGTAGTCTGGTTGTCTGGCAGCTGCCCGGCTTGCTGGAGAAGGTCGAGAGTAAATCCCGAGAGGAAACACTCCCGTCCTTTGCCTGGGGACTGGTCAGCGTGGTTGTCGTCTACCTGGGTGCGGTACTGGCAGCCGGATTGATCATTGCCGGAGCGATTTTCTTCGGGGTGATCACGCTGGGTGAGCTGGCCAAAGTCATCCTGACCGTTGGCTTCACCAGCATGGGTTTGATCCTAGCAGCGTTTGGCCTGCTGCTTTCCTACGGCAGCAAGATCGTGATTGCCTACCTGGTTGGTAAACTACTGCTGAAGTGGTTAGCTCCCAAGTTCGAAGGTCACATGATCTGGCCGCTTTTGATCGGCTTGCTGCTGTACACCTTCCTGCGGGCAATCCCCTTCGGTTTCGGATGGGTGATCGGGTTCACCGGGACTATGATCGGCCTCGGAGCCATGTGGCTGACGTACCGCGATCAAGATAAACCTGCCCTGGCTGAAAGCAGCCAGAGTGTCGAGAAATAAGACAGACCGAACAAAAAACCCTGGAGGAAAACCTCCAGGGTTTTGTCTTTTCTTTTTCACTCACCCAAGACCTGAACAACCAACTTACGGTGTCTCTGGCGGTTGTCAAAGTCTGCCAGGACGATCGACTGCCAGGTACCCAGGGTAAGCTTGCCATCCACAAATGGGATCGTTAGAGAGGGTTTGAGGAGGGCTGCCCGGGCATGGCTGTGCCCATTGCCATCTCCCCAGCGGGCATTATGGTGATACTCCCTTTCGGGGGGGAGGATCTCATCAAACAAGCGCTGGAGATCCTTGACACAGCCGGGCTCATATTCCAGGGTGGTGAGGCCGCTGGTAGCCGAGGGTGTGAAGATCGTGGCAGTTCCATTCGCCAGTGAGCTTTCCTGGACACAATCCTGGACTTGATAGGTGATGTTCTGGACGTCGCCGCTGCCGGCGGTATCCAGATCGATATAGCAGGTGACCACGGTCATAATGCCCTCCCCAACAGCCAGGGATAGAGATCCTGGTTCTCAGGCCAATTCCAAATAACGGCCAATCTCCCAGTCGGTAACCCGGGTGCGGTATTCCTCGACCTCTGCCCATTTCGCACGGCTGAAGACATCGCAGATCATGGGGCCCAAGGCAGCCCGAATCACCTCATTGCTCTCAAACTCCTTCATAGCCTCCGCGAGCGATCCGGGCAGGGAGGCGATCCCCCGCTCTTTCCGGTCCTCTTCAGAGAGATTCCAGATATTGAGGTTGTTCAAAGGTGCGGGGCATTCCAACTCGTTATCGATGCCATCCAATCCAGCAGCCAGCATAGCCGCAAAAGCCAGGTAGGGGTTTGCAGACGGGTCCGGGCAGCGCAGTTCGAGGCGGACAGATTTGTTCCGCCCTGTGGTGTAGCGCGGCAGGCGGATCAATGCCGAGCGGTTGATCTGGGCCCAGCCGATGTAGACCGGTGCCTCATAGCCAGGCACTAACCGCTTATAGGAATTGGGGATGGGTGCTAAAACCGCAGACATGCCCCGGGCATGTTTCAGCTGGCCTGCCAGGAAATGGTAAGCCATCTTGGAGAGGTGGTTTTCATCCGCAGCATCGAAGAATAGGTTTTCACCGTCCTTGCTGAACATCGACTGATGGGTGTGCATGCCGGAGCCGTTGATCCCAAAAATCGGTTTGGGCATGAATGATGCGATCAAGTCATATTTTGCGGCAATAGCTTTTACGGTGTACTTCATGGTAATGACATTGTCAGCGGTCTTCAAGGCGTCACCGTACCGGAAATCGATCTCATGCTGGCCTCTCGCAACCTCGTGATGGCCCATCTCCACGTCCAGGCCCATCTCGTTCAGGGCATACATGAGCTCGTTACGGACCAATGTAGCCTGGTCGCGGGCTGAGAAATCAAAATAACCTCCCACGTCGTAAGGGACGGGATGAATGTCCCTTTCCCCATTGCGCCTGAAGAGGAAGAATTCTGGCTCAGGGCCAATATTGAACACCCAACCTTTTTCTTCCAGCTTTTTGGTCAAGCCTTTCAAGATGCCGCGGGGATCGCCATCGAAGGCTTCCCCATCGGGTTTGTAGATATCGCAAAAAATGCGAGCTCGCCTGAGATCTTCCGGACTCCAAGGAAGAACAGCGTAGGTAGCCGGGTCCAGCACCAAGCGCATATCGCTCTCCTGCACCCGGGCAAAGCCTTCCACAGAAGACCCGTCAAACCACACCCCATCCTCCAGAGCAGTCGGGAGCCGCTCCGGCGTGATGTCCACACTTTTAACAGATCCGGTGACATCCGTGAACTGGAGTGAAATGAACTTGATTCCATCCTCTTCAACACGCGCTAGCAATTTCTTGTGATCCATAATTCCTCCTTATCTAAGGGAAATGGGTCAGGAATGATTCGGGGATCGATCAAGTTGTTGGCCTATCCCTTAAAAAGAAATAGCACGCTCGGGCGTGCCATCGTAAACACAGATTACAGCAAGCCCTTCCCTGTCTTCCCCAGAAACAAATCCCACTGATCGATTTCTGTGCCAATGAAGCGGGTTTGTCCCAGCTGTCGCCAGCTGGTTTTGGTCCGCATCTTCTACGGGAAGGATATAGCAGCCCTTGGCAGGGCTGCAGAGGCATCCGCTGATCATTCGATTTTCTCCGCGCCGCAGCGCAGATTAGCATTCCCCTCGCGGGGAAGACCTCCACCTCGTCACCTCATTTCAACAATGAGGTTCAGCCGCTGTACATCCTTCGATATTCGGTTGTTAATATACTGGGTGTGATTCTAGCAGAGGTCCTGGTATTGGTCAAGTAGCAGACTGACCCCGTATACCAGAGCGTCCCACTGGCGGGAAGCGGATTTTTCGAATCCCCTACCAGAGCTGATTGGGGCTTGATTTCAAAAAAAGACTCCGCTTGCGCTTTACATAGAATCACTGAAAAGTTATAATGCGTTTGCTTTTGGGGGTGGTTGAGTCCCGGTGGGCTCCCCGGTCTTCAAAATCGGTGGCGGGTCGCACTGCGAGCCGCGGTGGGTTCGACTCCCATTCACTCCCGCTAGATCTTTCTAGGTATACAATCCGATCATGGACCACCACAGCGAACTCCAAGACCGCCCAAGTTTGATTGAGGAGCTGACCGGGCAAGTCAGCCAGGTCCTGGATATCGGGCAGTACACCCTGGGCAGTTCCCGGGAAAATTTCCTGGTTCGATTTGTGGGTACATTACGCCTGACCTCTGAAGAGGCTTACCAACAGCTGGCAGACCAGCTGGAGCCTGAGGGGCTCATACCGCTCTTCCGATCCCAGAGCGGAAACCATGTCATCCTTATCAAGCATCCTCTCGCCAGGCCGCAAGCGCCCAGCAGGCTGATCAATTACACTCTGTTCGTCTTCACATTTCTGAGCATCCTCGCAGCAGGTATCCTCACCGTATACAGCGGACCGGACACGCTTGATCCAGGATTGATCTGGGCCCATGCCCGCACTAACCTGGGGCAGGCACTTGCCTTCGCAATCAGCATGCTGGCTATCCTGACAGCCCACGAGTTTGGCCATTATTTTGCTGCCAAATACCATAAAACCCGGGTGACCCTGCCCTTTTTCATTCCCTTCCCACTCAGCCCTTTTGGGACCATGGGCGCTTTCATACGATTGCTTGAGCCGCCCCGCAATAAGAAAGTCTTGCTAGATATCGGATTAGCGGGTCCCCTGGCAGGACTGGTAGTGACCATCCCCGTCCTGATCTTGGGCTTGAGTTTGTCGGCAGTCCACAGGCTGCCTGTGGTCCTCCCGGCAAGATTTGGATTCGAAGGCAATTCCATCCTTTACCTTCTTCTTAAATATCTGGTCCATGGGAGCTGGCTGCCTCAACCTGCCTCTTTCGGAGGAAAACCACCAGTCCTGTATTGGCTGCAATTCTTCTTTACCGGAACCCCGCTGCCAGCGGGGGGGATCGATGTTTCAATCCATCCCATCGCCTGGGCTGGCTGGGCAGGGCTGCTGATCACGTCACTCAATCTGCTGCCAGCAGGCCAGCTGGACGGCGGACATCTGATCTACAGCCTGTTTGGCGGAAGGCTGAAATGGATCCGCCCCTTGATCGTCGGAGTCCTGTTCATCTTAGGTTTCCTATGGTCGGGCTGGTGGCTGTGGTCAGCGATGATCCTGCTGCTCGGCAAGCAATATGCCGAGCCGCTTGATGATATCACGGAACTGAATCCTGCCCGCAAAGCCCTGGCACGATTCGGCTTGGTGATCTTTTTCCTGATCTTCATGCCCATTCCCCTGATCCTGGTGTAGAGAGGAAGGCAAAACAAAAGACCACAATCTGGGAGATCGTGGTCTCAGTCATTATCCAGGGATCAAACTGTCATTCTTCCTTGGCTTTGGCTTTGGTCTTGGGCTTAGTCACTTTCTTATCTTTCGCGGATTCTTCTTTATCCTTCTTGGACTCCCCGGCATCCTTGCTGCTGTCCTCGGACAGATAGGATTCCTCCATACCAGAGGGAGACCGGTTATCCGTAGCATAAAATCCAGATCCCTTAAAGACGATGCCAACAGGCAAATAGACCTTCCGCAGTGCCTCAGCTTGGCATTCCGGACAGATCCGCAGTGGCTCATCGTCAAAATGCTGCCTGCGGTCGAACTGGATTCCGCAGGACTCGCACCTGTAAGTGTAAATAGGCATAATGATCCTTCTCGCCGTCCTCTAAGGACAGCTTTTAATCATCCGAAATTATAGTACCTGCTCCATGGAATAGCAAGGGATGCGGTAGGCTGGCCCGACTTTCTAATGAATTATTAATTCAACTCCCGGAGCCTTATGGGGAAGGGGTTGGAGTGAACGTAGGCAGGAAGGTGGCTGTTGGCGATGGTGTCCTGGTCGGCGTCAAGGTCATCGTTGAGCTAGGT
>JBGCVQ010000080.1:0-7402 GCA_045888315.1 Anaerolineales bacterium
ACTGGGCCCTGATCTCGATCCAGGAACCTGGTAAAGGGATGATCGAGGATGTTGAGCCCCGCCAGACCATGCTCTACCGCGTGGCGCCCACACCGCGGGGGGAGTACCAGCAGGTCCTGGTTGCCAATCCGGACCTGGCGGTCTTTGTGTTCTCGATCCTCCAGCCAGAACCGCGCCTGCGCATGCTGGATAGATTCCTGGTCGTCGCCGAAAAGGAACGGATCCAGTCGCTGATCGTTGTCAACAAGATCGACCTCACTGGCATAGGCCCGGCTCGCGAATTATTCAAGCGCTACCAAAAAATCGGCTATCCCGTCCTGTATACCTCAGCGGAGACAAAACGGGGTTTGCGGCAATTGGAAAGACACTTGATAGGGAAGATCAGCGTTTTTGCCGGTCCATCCGGGGCTGGGAAATCCAGCATCCTCAACGCTATCCAGCCGGGTTTGGGCTTAGCTGTCAGTGAAGTAAGTGAAGGGACCCAAAAGGGGAAGCATACTACGGTATCCCGAAAGCTCGTGCCCCTCAGCAAGGGTGGGTATGTGGCTGATACACCTGGGCTGAAAGCCCTGGACTTGTGGGATATCACACCTGAAGAGGTGGATGGTTACTTCAGGGAGATCAGCAGGACATTGGAAAACTGCCGGTTCAGCGACTGCACCCACACCCATGAGCCTGGCTGCGCCGTGATCGAGGCTGTCAAGAAGAATAAGATCCATCCTGAACGATACGAATCCTATCTGCGCATGCGGGAAGTGGAAGAAGATAAAATCCCATGGTTCTAAGACGGCCAGCCTTGCCATTATTGCTCTTGATCCTAGTCTTGGGGATCTCTGCCTGTGGACCAGAGACACCTACTGCCCTGGTTCTGCCAGAAATGGGCCAGACAACCTCTACCCCGACAGCGCTCCCATCGCCTGTTCCTGAGCGAGTGCTCTCGATCTGCCTGGGTGAAGAGCCGCGCTCTCTGTTCCTCTACGGAGATCTATCTACCTCCGCCCAGATCATCCGCCAAGCCCTGAATGATGACCCGGTAGACCAGGTCGACTTCCAAGTGGAACCGGTCCTGCTCAAAGAGATCCCCAGCCAGGAAAACGGCTTGGTGAACAGGGTAGTAGTGGAGGTCTTCCCTGGGGATAAGCTGGTCGATGCTTGGGGCAATATCACCTATCTAGCCAGCGGTGTTGAGTTTCGGCCGGCAGGTTGTGATAGTGAGGATTGCTGGGAAACCTACACTCAGCAGCCATCCGTTGAGCTGGACCAGGTCGAGATCCATTACCAGATCAACCCCGGATTTCTGTGGTCCGATGGAGAACCTATCACGCTTGAGGATTCCTTGTTTTCCTACCAGACCGCCGAATTGATCTACGGAGAGGTCAGTCCCATTCAGCTGCGCTACACCGCCAGCTATCAACTTGGCGAGGAGGATGACCTGGTCTGGAAAGGACTTCCCGGATATTTGGGAGTGTACTCCTATCAGGATTTCTTTTTTCCACCACTTCCCCGGCATAGATTGGAGAACTTCACCCGGGAAGAATTCTTAACAGCTCCCCAGAGCAATCTCCAGCCAGTGGGCTGGGGGGCCTACCAGGTCCTGGAGTGGGTTGCTGGCGACCACATCAGCATGATCCGCAATCCTAATTTTCACCGCGCTGAAGAAGGGCTGCCCGCCTTTGATGCCCTGGTGTTTCGTTTTGTGACTGGAGGTGAAGAAGCCCTGGCTGCGGTACGCTCCGGCGAATGCCAGGTGGCCGCGAATGTGCCGGACCTGCTGGCGTATCAATCGGAACTGATCAGGGATTTGGAGGACGGAAAGCTGGCGATTTACACCGATGAAGGCAGTGCCTGGGAACAGATCAGTTTTGGGATCCAGAGCCTGGGCAGGCGCCTGACACCACTTGCGGACCAGGACTTGCGTCTGGCGCTGGCGGGTTGTATCGACCGGGAGAGCTTATCCAGAGCCCGCCTGGATGCCGGGGAAGTCATCGATGATTATCAGATTCCCGGACAGGCAGCAGCGGATGAGGTTGAGGTGATTCCTTACCAGCCCGCAGTATCCGGCTTATCCTTGAGGGACCTGGGCTGGGTTGACCAGGATGGCGACCCTGAGACACCCCGGGTCGCAGAAGGTGTAGAGGGCATCCCTGACGGCAGGACGCTCGAGTTCACCCTGCTGACCTCGGATATTCAAGCGAAATCCATCACCCTCGATTATATCCAGGAAGGTTTAGAGAGCTGCGGAGTTGGCGTGGGGATCGAGACCCTTCCAGCCTCAGAACTGCTGGCTCCCGGGCCAGAAGGACCGGTCTTCGGCAGGAATTTTGACCTGGCCTATTTTGCCTGGGCAGCTGGGAATTACCAGCCTTGCCGGCTGTTCATCACCTCTGAGATCCCGGGACTCTATCCTGAATATCCCAAAGGCTGGGGCGGGGTCAATGCCGGTGGGTACAGCAATCAGGATTTTGATGAGGCCTGCCTGGTGCTCAGCACCAATCTCCCTGATTCGGAGACCGCCCTTGATTCAGAAAGGCAGTTGATAGAGATCTTCCGTTCTGAAATGCCGGTCCTGCCCTTATTCTTCCGCCAGGACCTGATCATCGCTTCTCCAGATCTATCCGGGCTCGATAGCGGTGTTTTCAGTCCTTTTTGGAACATAGAGGCGCTCGAATGATGAAAGTCACAGCATCTGGAGGATAAATACCATACTTGAGAACTGTATTAATACTATTCCAGAGTATTTATAAAGAAAAAACCCCTATGGTATGGTAGAATGCGTATCTGTAAACTTTCAAAAACTAACAAAATATTGATAATTCTTTGTTTTGCCATCCCAAATAGGTATAATTCAACGCCCTTCTTGAGCTGACGGTAACTGCTTTGCTCAAAAATGTTGAATTTTATCTCACATCCCGGCTGCAGGCGCGTAGGAGGTAGGAAAATTGGAAGATAGAGAAGTAATTCTTGACATTCAGAATCTGCGAACGACTTTTTCGACCCAGGAAGGCCTCGTTCACGCGGTCAATGGCATATCTTATCAACTTCACTCGGGGGAGACGCTGGGAGTGGTTGGCGAGAGCGGCTGTGGGAAGAGTGTATCGATGCTTTCCGTGATGCGCCTCTTGGAAATCCCTCCGGCCAAGATCATAGCCGACGCGATCTATTTTAAAGGTGAGAACCTGCTGGATATTCACGATTCAGAGATGCGCAAGATCAGGGGCAGCAAGATTGCCATGATCTTCCAGGATCCGATGACATCCCTGAACCCGGTCCTGACCATCGGTTTCCAAATCAAAGAACCTCTCAAGCTCCATCTGGGCATGGATGATAAAGCTGCCGAAGAACGGGCAGCAGAACTCTTGAAACTGGTTGGCATCCCAGATGCAGAAAGCCGTCTGGATGATTATCCCCACCAATTTTCCGGGGGTATGCGCCAGCGGGCGATGATCGCCATTGCCCTGGCGTGCAATCCCACCTTGCTGATCGCCGATGAGCCGACGACAGCCTTGGATGTGACCATTCAAGCCCAGCTGGTCGAACTTGTAAAGAAACTCCAGGCCGAGTTGGGTATGGCGTTGATCTGGATCACCCATGACCTGGGAGTTGTGGCCGGGCTGGCAGAGCGGGTGATCGTGATGTACGCAGGCTTTATCGTTGAGGATGCCCAGGTTGATTCCTTGTATGAAGATCCCCGCCATCCTTACACATCAGCTCTCTTGAAATCCCTGCCAAGGATCACCCAAAAACGAAGTGAAAAACTAGAAACGATTGAAGGGCTGCCGCCGGATCTGCTGGAATTGCCTACGGGCTGTCCTTTTGTACCGCGCTGTAAATTCGCGAAGGATAAATGCCGGCAGGCGAACCCGCCGCTGGAAGAGATCTCCTTGGATCACAAGATTGCCTGCTGGGTGGATATCAAAACAGGAGAGCTTCGATGAGCGACAATAACGTTTTGGTCCGGGTTGAGAAACTCGTCAAATATTTCCCCATCACCCGCGGCATTATCATGCAGAAAGAGGTTGGCGCTGTTAAAGCAGTCGATAAAGTGTCCTTTGATATCAAAAAAGGAGAGACTGTAGGACTAGTTGGAGAAAGCGGCTGCGGAAAGACCACCACAGGCCGAACGATCCTCCAGCTCCACAAACCCACGGCGGGCGATGTCTATTTCCGGGATATCAACCTGGTGACAGCCAGCGATTCCAAGCTCAGGGAGCTGCGGCGGAATATGCAGATCATCTTCCAGGATCCCTATGCTTCCTTGAACCCGCGCATGACAGTCGGCCGGATCATCGCCGAACCCCTGGATGTCCATAATATTGGCACCCAGAAAGAAAGGAAGGACCGGGTCCAGGAGCTTCTCCGCTTGGTCGGCTTGAACCCTTATTTCGTGAACCGCTATCCCCATGAGTTCTCCGGCGGACAGCGCCAGCGCATCGGCGTGGCCCGCGCCCTGGCGTTGAACCCCGAATTCATTGTCTGCGACGAACCCATTTCCGCGCTGGATGTTTCCATCCAGGCGCAGGTTGTCAACCTGCTGGAGGAACTCCAGCATATGCTGGGTTTGACCTATCTGTTCATTGCCCATGACCTGAGCATGGTGCGCCATATTTCCAATCGGATTGCGGTCATGTACCTGGGTAAGATCGTGGAGCTGGCGGACCGCGAGGTGCTGTTCCAGAACACGCTCCATCCTTATTCGATCGCCCTGCTTTCTGCAGTGCCGCTGCACAATCCAGCGCAGGAGCGCAAGCGCAAGCGCATCATCCTGCTGGGAGATGTTCCCAGCCCTGCCAACCCGCCCTCCGGCTGCCGGTTCCATACCCGCTGCCCGATCGCGGAGAAGCGCTGCGAAGTGGAAGACCCCGAATTCCGGGAGTATGAACCGGACCATTGGGTTGCCTGCCATTTCGTCGAAAAAGCACAGCAAAAAATGAGATAAATATTACAATTGTTGTAGTGTCTAATATTGTGCTAGAGAAGGAACTCTCTCGATAAGGAGGTGATGCCCACTCATACCATAAATTTAGATAACCTCAAGTAGATTGTTTATCAAATTATCTGAAGGAGAAGAAAAACAATGAGTAAAAAACTATTTGCGATCGTTTCCGTCCTGATCATGGGCGCCATGGTTTTATCAGCCTGCGGCCCCAAGGTTCAGGAAGGATCCGTTGCGACAGGTGACGTCGTTACTTTCTACAGCTACGACACATCTGATATCCCAACCCTCGATCCCCAGAAGGCTGAGGACGTGACCTCGATCAACTACATCGAGAACATTTTCGTCCACCTCACCAACTATGACCTCGATACTGCGGACATCGTTCCTGAGACAGCCACTTCCTGGGACATCAGTGACGACGGCCTGGTCTACACCTTCACACTCCGCACCGACATTCCTTGGGTGAAGCACAATCCCGAGACCGGTGAAGTGAAGCAGGAAGTTGATGCTGACGGCAACCCCCGCTTTGTTGTTGCTGGCGACTTCGTCTACGGCATCAAACGGGCTTGCGATCCCAATCTGGCATCCTACTACAGCTCCGTCATTTCCCCCTTCATCGTTGGCTGTGCGGAAGTCCTGAACTACGAGGATCCCGAGAACATCCCGGCCGAGATGTTTGATGCCATCGGTGTTACCGCTCCTGCGGATGACACCCTGGTAATCAACCTCCCCGAACCGGCAGCATTCTTCATGTCCATGACCCCGATGTGGACCCTGACTGCTTCCCCGCAGTGGGCCATCGAAGAGTATGGCGACGAGTGGATCGAGGCTGGCAACATTGTCACCAACGGCCGCTACGTGCTGCACTCCTGGGACCATGGTGTTTCCCGGTCCATCCTCCGCAACCCGCTTATGCCTGAGGATATGCAGGGTTCCGGCAACATTGAGCAGTTCGTCTCCAATGTTGTTCCTGACACCTCCACCGGCTATGCCCTGTGGCTCAACAACGAAGTTGAGACCGCTGGTATTCCTGGTGCTGAGCTGGCCGCTCACCTGGAGCAGTACGGTGACGAGACCATCCAGGTTCCTGACCTGGCCGTCTTCTACATCGCTTTCCGGACCACCAAGGCCCCCTTCGATGATGCTCGCGTCCGCGCTGCCTTCTCGGCTGCTTACGACCGCGAAGCCCACGTGGAAGTCATCGAGCAGGGTCAGGGTCTTCCTATGAAACACTTTGCTCCTCCTGGAATCTTCGGCGCTCCCCCCATTGACGAAGTCGGTGTGGGTTTCGATCCCGAATACGCCCGCCAGATGCTGGCCGACGCCGGTTATCCCGACTGTGAGGGATTCCCCCAGGTCACTCTGCTTGGCTACAGTGGTGAGCACACCCTGAACTGGATCGAGTTTGCACAGGCTCAGTGGGAAGAGAATCTGGGCTGCTCCGCAGACCTGATCCAGATCGAGCAGCAGGACTTCTCTGACCTGCTGGCCTCCACCCTGGCTGACGACGCCGAAGCTCCTCACATGTGGACCCTCGGCTGGGGCCCTGACTACGCAGATGAGAACAACTGGGCTGGCGACGTGCTGTACTGCACCACCAACACCCGCATCCTGCGTGCTTGCTCCGAGGCTGATGACTTGATCGTGGCTGCCCGCCAGGAAACCGATCCTGCCAAGCGGATTGAGATGTACCGCGAGGTTGAGGAGAGGTTCTTCGGCGAGGGCGGGGAATTCCCCTTCATCCCGATCTACCTGCGCATCGCTTACGTTGCTCAGCACTCCTGGGTGACCAGTGCCACCCGCGCCCTCTTCGGTGGGCAGCAGTGGTACAACTGGACCATTGACGTAGAAGCGCAAGCAGCTGCTCGTCAGTAGTTCTTCGGATTGCTGTGAAATTGGAGGGCGGCATACGCCGCCCTCCTCTTCTCAAATCAATCAATTGCTCAGATCAGGATCTCAGCAGGGTTGGCTGATGGTTGTGATACTCACCCAACAGGCAAACCTAGTGATATTCTGATTGAAAATACCAATCAATGTTGTTGGAGGATGCATGGTCCGATACATTATCAGGCGTTTGTTGATAGCCATACCGGTAGTTTTCCTGGTGATCCTGGCAACCTTTGTGCTGGTCCAAGCCATGCCCGGCGGACCGTTCGATGCCGTTGGCACCCGAGCTATGCCAGAAAACATGGTCAGGATCCTGGAGCGCCGCTACGGCCTGGACAGACCCTTGTACGAGCAATTTTTCCGCTATCTGGTGAATATCTTTAAAGGTGATTTTGGCCCGATGTTCAGGGAACCAGCCCAGACCGTAAGTGAGGTCATCGGCCAGACCTTCCCTGTTTCAATCCAGCTGGGGTTGATGTCGACCATCGTCGCCTTTGCCATCGGTATTCCCATTGGCATCATTGCGGCTCTGAACCACAACACCATGGTGGATTACATTGCTACCTTCCTGGCTGTGGT
>JBGCVQ010000081.1:0-1950 GCA_045888315.1 Anaerolineales bacterium
GACCATAATAAACGATCTTGAGGTTGATTTCTCGCAGCTTCCAATTGATAAACATACCGTAATCTAGATCCTTACTCTGTAAATGTCTCGTCCAGCTCCTGGGTGATCCCTTTATGGAAGTCATCCGGGGCGTAATCCTGGGGAGGCCCAAGGACTTCCTCGAACTCTTCCGTGATCGGCAGCAGCTGTTCTACCGCCCGTTTTGCGAACAGCCGCACCAGGCCAATAGGGGTCTCTGAGCGGAAGATCACGATCAGGATGAAACTTCCGGCGATATTGTGGAGATAAATGCTTTTGGTCTCCCCTTCATGGAAGAACGATCCGTGGGGATCAGGCTCCCCGATGCGATTGGAGAGTTCAGCCATGGCGGCGACATCGCCAGCCGCCAGAGCGGCCACGATCGCCGGTGTGCCTTCATCCATGATTCCCTGAATGGAGATCACCTGTCCGCTGATATCCGCCAGCACGATGCTGTCCG
This sequence comes from Anaerolineales bacterium, assembly GCA_045888315.1. Classification (GTDB taxonomy): domain Bacteria; phylum Chloroflexota; class Anaerolineae; order Anaerolineales; family UBA11858; genus B10-G9. The sequence continues at coordinate 479 of JBGCVQ010000081.1, forward strand.
TATGGGCTTTCTCGGCCAGATGTGCCAGGATATAGTCGATCTTTTCCAGGAGCTCCTCAGGTACATGTAAACCTTGGTTCATGATAGTATCCCTCGATGGGTTGATGATGGTGGCTGGTGTCAGCGGCGCAGGCGCTCGATCGCTGCTCGAAGGCTGGTGCGCATCCGGTCGATCGCCCGGGCAAGCTCACCGATCTCCCCGCCCTGGTCCACGTCGATAGCCACATCCATATCACCGCGGCTGATGTCATTGGCGGCATCCACGATAGCCTGGATGGCTTCAATCATCCGCTGACTGAAGATCACCACCCCGACGACAATCGCCACAACAACGACACCTACGATCACACTGAATACCAGTCCTACCCGTGAGAAGGTGGCCAGCTGGTTCGCGCGATCCCTTTCGCTTTCAACCTGGCTGACGAGCTTCTGTAAAGCCGGCTCAGACAGGTCTGCGATCTTTGGTCCCAGGTTCTGCAGGTAGTAAGTAATGGCTTCCCTTAGGATAGATGCCGAGTTATTGTCATCCGGGTTGGATTGGTATTCAGAAATGATTTCATCTAAATAATCAACATAGGTCGCCCGACTGGCTTCAATATCTGCCAGCAGCTGAGGCTGTTCACTTCCAAAAATCCGGGTGACAACCTGCCAGTTCTCGTCGTAAATGGTTTGGGCATCAGTGATCCGGGTCAGCAGATCATCGCTCCCTGTCAGGGGATACTGGCCGATGGCTATGCGCTCGTCTTCTAGCGCGTCAGTGATGTTGCCTGTGGCTTGCACACCTTCCTGCAGGTTCGTCAGTTCTATTGTCAGAGCCAGGGACCTGTTCAGGTTGGTCGCGGTGAATATGGATGTGAATACCAGGATCATCACCATCACGCCGCCCATTAAAATATATCTCCTAAAAGTTGATAGTTGCATCGATATCCTCCTGCAGATTGATTACCAGTTTACAGGACTGGCCTCAAAGGGCGTCCTAGCTCCCTTTTAATACTTGAACCATCTTCTTTTGAAAATCCATTCGCTTTGAGCTATCGGCAATCTCCAGGCTGACCCTTTCTACCAGTTCAGCAGCCTTGGACTGCGGAAAAGCGTCCCGGGCTTCTCCCATCAGCCTGATCTCATCCTCGATGATCACCGGGCCGATCGGCCCCATGACCTCCGTGAAGTTCTCGGCCAGCTGCTCGAAAAAGCCTTCATCCACGATTTCCTTGAATGTTCTCTTGGCTCCGGTCACTTCATGCAGCAACCCTGCAGTAGTCAAACTGAAGACAATGCGGGCGACCTCAAACTCGTTCAGGCTCAGGATCTCAGCGATTTCCACTACCGATTTCTCCCCATTGATCTGGGCTAAGACCTGCCACTCGATCGGCTTCAAGCTCACAGTGCTGGTGGAGCCTGATGGATTGATGTTGAAGACCGCCTCAGTAGAGGAGATCACATCCTTGATGTCCTCCCACTGCTCGGCTTGG
>JBGCVQ010000082.1:0-2688 GCA_045888315.1 Anaerolineales bacterium
TCGTTTTTGTGATGATTTTAAACCCAAGGTGCTTCCTCCAATTCGTTCAATTCCCTGGAAACCCAGGATGCTTCACTGCTAGATTGATGATACCGATGGGACATTTTAAAGGAAGGCGGGCGATTTGTCCAGCCCTTTACTGGTATTTCTCCCGCCCTTGCTATAGATAACCGGTTGGCAGCAGGACAGAAAGAGACGGGTAACTTTTCTATTCCAGCTGTGTTTCAGTATATACCAGCCCTAAAATTCGCCTCTCCGGGCGTTTTTTTAGCCCAGTTGGTCGCCCAGAGTATTGACATTCGAACACTTATTTTGTAATATACAAACACATTCAACCATTTCCAGGCTCTTCTTATGCTCGCTGACGAACGAAAGAACAGGATACTGGAACACATCGCTGAACACGGCACGATCACGATCCAAGAGATCTGCGACATGTTCGATATCTCGGACATGACCGCCAGGCGGGATCTCAACGAACTCAACCGCAAAGGACTGCTGCGCAGGATCCACGGCGGCGCTGTCGCAAACCTGGGGCGGAGCTATGAACCTCCCTTCCAAACCCGCTCCAGCAAAAACGAGATCAGGAAAAAGGTCATTGGGAAAAAAGCAGCCGAGCTGATCTTTGATGGGGATAGTGTCTCGTTTGATGTGGGCACCACAACGCTGGAAGTCGCCCGGCAGCTGCAGGACAAGCGCAACCTGACGGTTGTCACCAACTGCCTGCAGATCGCCAATTTACTGGTGGGTTCCTTAAGCTTGGAAGTCAATGCCCGACTGATCATCACCGGCGGGATCGTGCGGCCCAGGGAGCTGTCCATGATCGGGAGTATCCCCAAGGAAGTCTACAGCAACTACCACACAGATAAGGCCTTTATCGGCATCGGGGGGGTCAGCCTTGAAAACGGTCTGACGGAATACAACATTGAAGATTCTGAGATCAAGAAAGTCCTGTTTGAGAACTCCCTCCAGAAGATCGTGGTGGCTGACAGCACCAAATTCGGTGTCACCACCTTCAATTCCGTTGGTCCCCTGGAGGCGATCGATACCATTGTGACTGATTCCGATGCCCCGCCCCTGATGGTGGAGACCATCCGCAATCTGGGCATCGAAGTTCTTCTGGCAGATATTACCGCTGATTAAGGAGAAAGCGCATGGAATTAAATTTCGACCCCCAAACCACTACCGCCCTCAAGGTCCAGCCGGATAAGATCGACAGTTATGTGGTCTTTCGGGAATCCATTCCCAAGCCGCCATCGGAGGAAGAGCATCTCCGGCATATCCTGCGTTTCTATATCGCCCGGGCCATGCTCAAGCAGAACATCAACGATATCTACGTCCTGCCCGAGATCAAAGTGGGAGAACAAACCCTCCAGGTAGACCTGTTGGGGATCAAAGCCGGAAAAGTCTCCCTGGCGATCTGCGAACCAGAATCGATCACTCCCGAGACAGAGGACCTGCTGGAGCAGCTCAAGGACCTGGACGGGGTGGACACCGTTGTCGTCCATTCCCAGTACGGCAAACCGGGAAACGTGGAGAGCAAGTTTGCTGAGCAGATCGAGGCCGGCAAATTCCGGATCCTGGCTGTCGTTCCCCCGCCCTTTGACGATACCTACGAATATGACATCTGGATGTTCGACCTGACATTCAGAGATCTGTTTGCTGAAGAATAATCACGGGACTGATAGGGATGTCTACCAGAACTTACACCATCGTTGTATCCTGCGGTACAGCCATTGCCACCTCGACCCACGTTTCCTTGAAACTCAAAGAGGTGCTGGCTGAAAGAGGATTATCCATTCATACAATCCAATGCCGGGTATCGGAAGTGACCGATTATGCCGATCATGCGGACCTGGTGGTCACCACCGCCCAGATCCCCTTTGATCTCAATGTGCCTGTCATCAACGGGCTGCCATTTTTAACCGGTGTTGGCATAAAGGAGGTGATCGACTCGATAGAACATGAACTCACGACCGGAGAAGAAAACCAGTAATAAATCAATTATTACAAAAGGAGTGCTAAATGGAAGTCATTCAATCGATCTTTAACTTCTTGACCGGGCTTGGATCTTCGGTCATGCTGCCCATTATCATCTTCATTCTGGGATTGATCCTGGGGCAGAAAGTATCCAAAGCTCTGGTATCATCCGTCACTGTTGGCGTGGGCTTCATCGGCCTGGGCCTGGTCATCAACCTGCTCTTCTCGGCTTTGGGACCGGCTACTGCCCGCCTGGTGGAAACCACCGGCATCCAGCTCACTTCCCTCGATGTAGGCTGGGGGGTTGCGGCTGCCATCGCCTTCGGGACCGCGGTAGGCTCGCTGGTGTTCATCGTGGCCCTGGGTGTCAACATCATCATGCTAATCTTCAACTGGACCAAGACCCTCAATGTCGACCTCTGGAACTACTGGCACTACGCCTTCACAGGCTCCCTGGTCTACCTCGTGACCGGCGGCTCTTTGGTCCTGGGCTTGATCGCTGCAGCTATCCATGCCATCGTCTCCCTGCTGATCGCTGACTGGACTGCCAAGGACGTCCAGGGATTCTTCAAGATCCCCGGCGTATCCATCCCCCAGGGCTGGGCTGTCACCAGCGTCCCGATCATCAAGATCCTGGATTGGATCGTCGAGAAGATCCCCGGCCTGCGCGATATCAACTGGGACTCCGAGACCCTGGAAAAGAAGCTG
>JBGCVQ010000083.1:0-5349 GCA_045888315.1 Anaerolineales bacterium
GCGAGCGGTCGATGCCAGACAGATCAGACAGCAGATCCCAGATAGGATGTCCTCTGCCCACATTACGCTCGTAATACCGGTCTTGATCCACACAGGGTGGCAGCCATAGAAAATTCCCTGCATACAAATAGTCCTGTTGGGCAGAATCCCGAATGATACTGGAGGTTGCCGCAACATAGTCAACGCTGGAGAAAATCGTTCTTTCGTTTTCAATGCGTTCATCGATTCGCAGCTCTTGCCAGTTTTCAGGGGGGAGATTCCTTTTTTTCACCAGTCCCAGCGAATGAGGTACCCAGATATGTTCAGCTGCCAGATCCTGTTCTTCCTTGATCAGAAACCCAAGCTTTCCCCCATCCCAATAATGGGAGATGATCAGATCTACCGGGATATCCTCTCCTTCCAGGAATCCTGCCAGGGCATGGACCAGATCCGGGAACCGGTCTCCCATATCCTCTTTTCTGACATACTGATCTAGCCCATCCTCAAGATAGAGGATCCGCTGCTGGCTGTCCTTATACTCCAGCCCGGACTGCGGTTTACCTGATCGGGGATGTCGATACCCTCCCCGGTTAACGATGGTGATCTTGCATCCCTGTTTGGCAAGCGCCTTCGAGAACTGGTTGACAAAGACATTCTGTCCCCCCGTATCTTCCAAGCCGGGAACGACATCCCATTCATGGACACCGTGCACCGTCAGCATCAGGACATGGGTTTGATTTGAGGCTTGGAATTGCTGGTGATATTGGGTGTTTATCATAATGGTCTAGTATCAGCCCACAAATCAAATCCCGCGGAAGTGGACTTCCTGCACCGTTGCCGCCGAGAGATTATGCGGCTGGCGGAGCGGTTGTTCCCCGTACCACCAGCTCGACCGGAAGGATGATCTCCTCAGAGTCTTGGGATGGGTTATCGATCAGCTCAAGCAGTTTATTACCCCCGACCCTTCCTGCCTGGTACAGAGGTTGCTGGATAGTGGTCAGATTGAGATATTCAGCATCGCGGATATTATCATAGCCGATCACTGAAAGCTGTTCTGGGACCCTTAAGCCCAGCTGCCTGGCTGCATCCAGGACCCCAACAGCTTTGGTATCACTTGATGCGAAGATGGCGCTAGGCGAATCATCAATCTGCAGCAAGTTAAGCGCCATTTCTTCCGCTTCTTTCCGCCCATGATGCCCTTCCACTTGATAGCGGGGATCAATTTTGATATCTGCCTGCTGCAGTGCTTCGTAGTAACCTTCATAGCGTTTCTTTGTGGAGGAGAATTGGAGTGGGTTATCGAGGAAAGAGCTGATAAAGGCAATTTTAGTGTGCCCCAGGCTGAGTAGATGGTCGGTTGCCATCCGCCCACCCTTTTTATCATCCACATTGACCCGATTGAACTCCGGGTGTTCGGAATCGATTAAGACCACTGGCATCTGGTTGCTTTGAAGTCGCTCAGCTTGCTGGACGTTAATCGGCATGGAAATAATTAAGAGTCCATCAGCCCGGGATTTATTGGACAGTTCATGGAGGCGGAAATCCCTGGTCTCAGGAGACCCCACACTGAAGGGGATCAGGTCATATTGGCTGTTTAGGAGGGCTTCCTGCACACCCCGCAAACGCTCTACTATGGAAGGTAGTGTCAGGAATGGCAGAAGAACACCAATTGTGTTCGTCTTACCTAACCGCAGTCGTTGGGCTGTCGGGTGGAGATTGTAATCCAGATCTTGGCAGGCTTGCAGCACACGTTCCCGGGTCTCGTCGATCACTTTGTCCGATCCGTTCAACACACGCGACACAGTAGCGACACTGACCCCTGCTTTTTCGGCGACATCCTGCATTGTTGCACTCGACATTGTGATTTTTCCCATCCCGATCAAGCTGTCGTGAGCCTATGATATATCGTAGATAAAAACTCGGAATCGGCAAGGACCACTGATTGATTATTTTGACGTCCAGCCGATCAATCCTTTCACGTAGTATTTTTGCAGCACCACGAATATGAACAGTGGGATCGCTGTCACCAGCAGCGATGCCGCTGACAGGACGCCCCAATCAACGCTATACTGCCCTTTGAGTAAAGGGATTCGCTGGGTCGCAACCAGCTTAGGGGGATCATAAAGAGTGATCAACGCCATGAAGAAATCATTCCAAACCCAGGTAAATTGCAAGGCTGCCACAGAAGCCAAGCCTGGGAGCGAAAGAGGGAGAACAACCTTCGTAAAGATCTGGTAGCGATTGGCTCCATCCAGGCTGGCTGCCTCCTCTACCTCGACCGGTAGTGTTGTCAGGTAATTGCGCATGAAAATAGTGATCCAGATGATCCCCCACGCGGTATGGGTGATGATCAAACCCTGGTAGGTATTGATCAAGCTCAAATCCAGCAGGATTTGGAACAGGGGGACCGCGACCATTTGCTGGGGGATACTGAGCAGGAGCACAACTCCCACCAACATGATCCGCCTTCCCGGGAATTTCAGCCTCATCAAACCGTAAGCAGCCAGGGTTCCGATGATGATGGGCAAAATTGTCGCTGGGACGGTGACGATCAGTGAGTTCTTCAATCCCTCCCCGATGGGCGCTGTGGGATGGTTCCAAGCATTTCCGAAATTCGCCAGAGAGAGATTCACTTTTTCGAAATTCCACCAGCCGTGGATGAGCTCCCGTTGGGGTCGAACAGAGGCCATTAGGATGCCCATAAAGGGGATAATCCAAATCAAGCCTGCCGCCCAAGCAACGATGTTAGTCAGGATCTTTTTCCAGGTGAGTTTCTTGCGTTTCATAATCAGCTCTATTCCTGCAGCCTGTTAGTTGATCGAGCCAGCCAAAGACCGATTGCCAGGGTCAGGACAGTCATCAGTGTGGCGATAACTGCAGAGCGGTTGGGATCCAGGGCCCTGAATGCCAGGGTGTACATGCGCAGAGCCAGGACTGTGGAGGCGCCGCCCGGTCCGCCGCCAGTTGCAGTGTAGACCATGTCAAATACCTTTAGCTCCCAGAGCAATGACATGGAGACTACGGTGATGGTGACCGGCTTGAGAGAGGGGACGGTGATGTAAATGAACTTTTGGAACGAATTCGCCCCGTCCACATCGGCAGCTTCATACCATTCCTGGGGGATGGTCGACAATCCCGAGGAATACAGGATCAGACTGAAGCCGGTCCAGAGAATGATCGAGCCCAGGATCAATGCCAATAGGGCGGTGTCAGGGTAGACCATCCAGGACCTGACCCACTGATTCAACCCTACAGCGCGCAGGATCCCATTCACGATGCCAGAATGTTCGTCAAAGATGAAGGTGACAATTCCCCCTCCAACCACCATAGGGGTGATCATGCCCAGGAAGATGATCGATTTGATCACATTTCCTCCCCAGGCATCCCTGAGAATGACAGCCAGGACCATGCCTAAGATCACCACAGATGGGAGATGGATCATTATCCAGAGCGCATTGTGGATCAGGGCACCCCAAGGAGGGGATTTGGTGGGGAATCTGGCCAGATTGATGATGTCATTGCTGATCAACACATCGGAAAAATTTTGCAAACCTACAAATTCACCCTCGGCGTTGAGAAAAGCCAGGGACAGTGTTTCCACCGCCGGTATGATCACAAAGATCAATAACAGAATGAGTGCTGGGAAGATGAACACGATCACTTCGAATAATTTACCGAGTCTGTTCTTCATGGAAGCCGATCCGTATCTCAGCCAGGGGCAGTCTTCTTGCTATAGTGTAGCAGACTGATGGATTTGATTGTTGCCCAGGAAAGGCCTGTTCCTCACAGCTCGTAAAGGGCTGTGAGGAACAGGTTCGGTTCTACTCAGGCATATTGGCTTGTAGGGTATCCAGGACCTCATCGAGTGAGCCTGTATCCACCCACAGCAGGGAGATCTGGTCCCAGAAAATAGTCTGCCATTCCCCACCAATGGTGTCATCCAGATCAGGCAGAACGGTGAACGTACTCACTGCTTCTGCCAGGTTCCTCTCATTGGGAGGGTAGACGTCAAGCGAGATATCAGCGCGGCTGGAAAGCCTGCCGCCCAATTCGAGGCGAGGGCGCATGCCGGCTTCGCTGATCACAAACTCGACAAATTTCTTGGCATCATCCATTCGTGTCGTGTACTTGGGGATGAACATCCAGTCTGTGCCGCTGACAATAGCCGTCGATCCAGGCACTGGCAGGATGCGCAGGTCTGCCGGATCGTCAACATCCTCTGCGATCCAGTTTCCATAGTAGTGGAGGGCGTAATCCCCCTCAATCCACAGATCAGCTGCAGCATGCCTCTCTACCGGGTCACTGAAGTATCCCTGGTCAATGAGCGGGATCAAGTAATCGGAGAATACGGCCCTCACCTCGGGATCGGTCCATTTGACGGTTCCATCCATGAGACCCTGGACCATCTCCGGTCCGCCAACCGCTTGCAGGAAATGCTCTACGATATCCGCCAGGGGATAGCCCGCTGGAGATGACATCGGTGCTTCAATCCCATCAATTTCCCTGATCTGGTCCAACAGGGCGTAGAAGTCATCCCAGGTTTCTGGTTTCTCCAACCCATTGGCATCAAAGAAGGATTGGAAGTACCAGAATCCGCCTTTAACGAACAGATACGTGGGAATGCCGTAGGTCTTTCCATCGACTACAACCGGATTGCCCAGCCAGTCCACACCTGCTGCGATATCAGACAGATCTTCCAGGTGGTCCGCATTTTCCTCGATCCACCAGGGCCAGGACATGATGAACACATCAGCCATTGGTTCCTGGGCCATGAATTGGGCAGGCAGTAAGGGACCAAGGTCTTCGGTCTTGTAGGGCAGGACTGTTACCTGGATGCCTGTTTCAGCCTCGAATGCATCCACCACAGGCAAAAACAGCTCCATTGCGTCGCCGGTCCAGGGGATGGTCACCGAGATAGGTGATTTGTCCACCTCTACGATCACCTCTTTTTCCACCTCTACCGGGACTTCGACTTCTACGGTCTTGACAACCTCCACCGTTTGCGGAGCGCAGGCTGTCAGCAGCAGAACGCTGGTGAGGATCAATACTAAGATTTTCTTTGCCATCTTCTTTTCTCCTTATTATGAAAATAAAACTGTCGGTATATCAAGATCTCCTATCAGTATTACCTCCTTGTTATAGAGTTATTTGGATTCGAGTTAAAAAAAAGAGCGTTGAAAATATCAACGCTTCCAACACAAAGCAAATAAACAAGCAATCAGGGCTGCAGTGGGGGGGGTCTTCGACTTAGCGCTTTTCAAGGCCGGAAAATCCTCCTCAATCACTCGTTTAGATTGGGACCTAATAGGGTACTGAATATCAGACCTACCCAATGTAAACGATTACATGTAATCGTTTACATTGTAACAT
>JBGCVQ010000084.1:0-8999 GCA_045888315.1 Anaerolineales bacterium
GATTACTTCGGTTGTGCATCAGGATCACCGGCAGGTTCGCTTCCCGGGCAACCTCAGCCAGCGCCGGGTCGACCATGAATCCCCAAACATCATTGATGATCGATGCCCCAGCCTGCACAGCCTGTATCCCTACTCCCGATTTATAGGTATCGATTGAGATCAAAGTATCAAGCTCAGCTGCCAGAGCCTCGATCACTGGAAGAACCCGGTCAAGCTCTTCAGCCTCCGACACTTGCTGTGCCCCCGGCCGGGTGCTCTCGCCTCCTATATCAAGGATATCGACACCCGCATCCGCGAACCCTCTCGCCTGCCGAAGGATCGCGTCCAGATCCTGGTCCGCCAAACCATCGCCGGAGAAGCTGTCCGGTGTGATGTTAAGGATTCCCATGACATAGGTCCTAGAACCCCATTTAAAAGTAAAGTCATTTACGGTCAGATCTTTCATAGAGTGATCCTGTAATGCTCCCAGTAGTTCATCTGGATTTCCTGAGATGTTGGATTCTCAAGCACAATCCGGAATTTTCAAGCCATCATTTCCCTGGCGGCAGCTTGACCCTCGCCACTAGATTATACTATCCAAATCAATAGAGCATCCTAGGGAGAGCACTTATCGCTCGGTTTCTGAACAAGCCTTCAAAGTATCAATAATCCCAGTTCGCTTCCCGGACGCAGGAGGACTCCTGCAGCTTGATGATCCGGTGCTGATAACTGGGATCCAACAGCAGGTCTTTAGCGATCATCGACCTGCGGTCCTGGCGCAGATAGGCAAAACAGGAGGAAAATGGCCAAATACGAAAGTCGGATACCACACCGTGGATCTGAGGATTCTGGTGGATATATGCGATCAGCTGACAAACCAGGTCCCGGGTGGTGGGGATCCGCCTTGCTGAGCTTTTTATGAACAAGCCGCCCGTCCTGCTGCAGGAGTGATCGATGGATTTGGTGTAGACAGCAAAGAGGGTCTTCAGCTGCCAGCTGAGCATTCCCGCTTCCGGGTAAACATACTCGATCTGCTTCCGTTCCTTGACACGGAACAGCAGGTGCAGGTGAGTGGGCAGCAGGCAGTAAGCATAAAGATCCACAATTGGGCGGAGATATTTCCGGTACAGATCCAGGAAAAGGTGATAATCCACATCTTCTCTAAACAATGCCCGGCGATGGTTCCCGGCTTGGTAAAGATGGTAGCAAGTACCGAATGATAACTCCGTGACAGACATCTCCCCCTCCTAGGCAGTAGAAAAAGCACGGTCCCTGGATATGAGACCGTGCCTGTATTCTGATCACTCCCAGGGTCTTAATGTCACTCCTGACCGGTCCCCGAAACAGTCACCTAGATCACTTCAGCAAAGGGATCCCGGGGGAGGAATTTCCCCTGACCGCGCTTTCCAAGCCATTGATCCCCATCGACAATGCACTCTCCCCGGAGAAACACCTTTTCAGGGAAACCTTGCAGCTTCCAGCCCTGGTAGAGGTTGTAATCAGTCCTCTGCTGGGAATATTCCACGCCATAGGTCAGCTTCCTCTCAGGATCCCAGACCACCAGGTCCGCATCCGAGCCAGGTTCCAGGCAGCCTTTTTGGGGATACAAGCCGAAGATGCGCGCCGGATTCGTGCTGGTGTAAGCAACAAATTGATTGGGGGTGATGCGGCCCTTGCCGACTCCCTCGGTCCACAGCACTGGCATCCGATCCCCTATTCCAGGCAGCCCGTTAGGGATCTTGGTGAAATCATCCTTACCCAATTCTTTCCCAGGGATCTTGATGGACTGACCTTCATATTCGATCGATTTTGTTCCATCGAAGAAGAACGGGCAGTGATCTGTACCCACCGTCTGAATGGTGTTGTCTTCCAATCCTTTCCAAATGCGCTGGTTATCTGCGGCTGTGCGCATGGGAGGAGAGCAGATCCATTTAGCGCCATCAGGCCGTTTCAGGTCTTCCTCAGTGAAGAACAGGTATTGGGGACAGGTTTCCCCCATCACGGTCACACCGCGGTCCCGGGCGTAAGCCAGCTGGTCAATTCCCCCTCCCGTATTAAGGTGGACGATATACAGAGGGGCCTCAGCTTGCGCTGCCAAAGCAGCACCCCGCAGCACTGCTTCCACGGCGCCCCAGGCTGGCCTGGTGCGGGCATGCCAGATAGGTTTTGTGTGACCCGCTTTCAAGGCGATATCTACCAGCACTTCGATCACGTCACCGTTCTCCGCGTGCATCATGGTCAGCAAGCCGTGTTCCGCCGCCACCATCATCAGCTGGAAGATCTCCCCATCATGTAATCGGAGGCGGTTGTTATAAGCCGTAAATACTTTTAGCGTAGTCACTCCGCTGTCGAGAACGCTGGGGATCTGTTCAGCAACATCGTGATTGAAATGGGTGATATTCAAATGCAAGCTGTAATCCACGGCCACCTTGGGATCCGCTTTCTCTCGCAGGGCAGCGATGTTCTTCAGAAGGTCAGGATCCTTATCTTCCACAAAATCGATCACTGTGGTCGTCCCTCCAAATGCAGCCGCCTTGGTACCGGTGTAATGGTCATCCGAAGAGACTGTATCGAACATGGCCAGGTCGAGATGGACGTGAGGATCGATACCCCCTGGAAGAATGTACTTCCCCGAGACATCGATCTCCATGGCGCCATTGATCTGCAGATCCTCTCCAACTTTGGAGATCTTACCCTCGTCGATCAGCAGATCAGCTTTATAGGTCTTTTCCGCAGTAACCAGTTCCCCGTTCTTCAATAATGTTTTTTTCATGCGCCTATCCTTTTCTTCTCAAATTCCGCGAAAGCATATTCCCAGAGAATTATACCCCAGACAGCTTTTCGCCTGGCTGCCCCACAGCGGGCAAACCCTCATACTTTCCCGGGAATCCCCAGCAGCTTGCTCAGCAACTCTAGGGAGAGGGCCTCGGCATCGGGGTCACAAGCCCGGTAGCAGCCGGCTGTTTCGGCCCGCTCCCGAAGCGCTTTCCATAAGCTCCTGCGCTCCGCTGGGGAAACAGTCAGGTCTGTCAGTTCGCGCGCTCCCTGCAGATATTCCCCGGTTGTGTATAGGAACGTAAAGCGCTTCCAGTTCCCAGCCTGGATCGGCTTGCCCAGAGGGCGGAGAGGACCAAGCTGGACCTTATAATATTCCTCATCGGCCCGGGGGTGATCCCTTTCCTCGCGGAGCAGATCCAATCGGGTTGTCAGCTCATGGCCCAAGACCGGGGCGAAATATTCCACCCGCCACTTCCTTTCCTTGAATGAGGCAGGCTGATAAAAAGCCAGGTAATCAACACTGAGAATGCGGGGCGCCGTCCGCATTGGTATCCTGTACCAGCCCAAGACCCTGGCTACTTGAAGGTCCTCAGGGGATGGTATGAGTGCGACCAAGATCAGTGCGCCTGGAGAGAAATAGGGATCTGCCATCGGATTACCCCCTTTTGAATCACCAATCGTCCCTTGTGCAGACAACCGATTTGTATCCCACACTTCATTCTATCCGACCAATCCGGCACTGCCCAGACCCAAGAGCATTTCCTACCTCCTCTCCACTGCGTCTTAATGGACCTCCGCTGACGAGGAGGAAAGCCAGAGAGTGCAAAAAAAAACGCTGGGTATCCTCTCAGATACCCAGCGTGTATGTGTCACTCAGGACCAGGTCCGCATCGAAGCGGATTTAGATCAAGCCGACTTTGGCATTGAACTCCTCGATCAGCTCATCGATCTCCGGAATCTGCTTCTGGAAACTTGTCCAATAGTCCTTGTCATACCACTGCTCCTGGATCTCTTCATAGGTCTTGCCCTGCTGCTCGACCCAGGTGAAGTACTTCAGGTTGTGGACCCGGCGCTGATCCTCATAGGTCAGCTCCTGCAGGTAGCTGGGGATCAATCCCTGGAGATACTGGGCATGCGTTCGGGCAGCATCCATCTCGGTGTATTCGCCGACCTCCTCATGCATTTCCTTCAGGCGGCTTCCGTAGAGTTCCATGGAATCGGTCCAGACGGTCAGGATGACATCGTTGTGATCCATTTCGTAGTACTTGGCCATCTTGATTGCCATGACCGTATTGGCGATGCTCGAGAATCCTAACAGGTCAAGTTTCTTGACGAGGTCTTCCGGCACGCCTTTTTCGACCAGGTATTTCTTCCCTGCGGGTTCATTGAACAGTCTGGCCAGGTTGACCACAGTGTTGTCATCAATAGCCATGATCATATCGGTGTTCTTGACATTGTGGATCCAGGGAACGTGTTTATCACCAATACCCTCGATACGGTGGGCACCGAAGCCATTCTCTAGCAGAGTCGGGCACTGGAGAGCTTCACCCGCGATGTTCTTGCTGGCCGGGAAGATCTGCTTCATGTAGTCTCCCACTCCCAGGGTCCCGGCGGAACCGGTGGTCAGGGTCAAACCGCGATACTCGTCCCGAGGTCCCATCACTTCCTGGAGGACCTCTTCCATGGCATGGCCGGTCACCTCGTAATGCCACAGGTAATTGCCGAACTCATCGAACTGGTTGAAGACAAAGACATTATCCCGGGTCTCACGCAGTTCTTTTACTTTATCGTAGATCTCCTTGACATTGCTTTCCGAGCCAGGTGTGGCGATCACCTCGCCGGCAACCTTGGCAAGCCAGTCAAAGCGCTCTTTGCTCATACCTTCTGGCAGGATGGCGATCGACTCGCAGGCCAGGAGGGAGGCGTCATAAGCTCCACCGCGGCAGTAGTTGCCGGTGGAAGGCCAAACAGCTTGATGGAATGTTGGATCGAATTGGCCAGTTACCAGCCGGGGAACCAGACAGCCAAAAGTCGCTCCCACTTTGTGGGCACCGGTCGGGAACCACTTACCGACCAGGGCAATGATCCTGGCTTCCACACCGGTCATGCTGGAAGGCAGTTCAATGTAATTCACGCCATCGAATCCGCCGCCCTTGGCTACCGGCTCATTTTTCCAGGTGATCCTGAACAGGTTGCGGGGGGTGATATCCCACAAACCGATCTTTTTGAGCTCTTCCTTGACACTGTCAGGAATCAGCTCAGGGTTTTTCATCTGCGCAAAGGTGGGCACAATGATATTGCGCTCCTTCGCTCGCTGCACGGTTCGATCTAACTGCTTGAGATCCATGGAAAGGTCAATCATTTTACATTCCTTTGTTATTGCTAACTTCAGCCCGATAAGGCCATGTTTAATTGTCTGACAACTTGCCTAATCATACTACACTTCAGCGTTTTTCGGGAGGGTTTTCCCTGACAATATAGAGCGGCCGATCTTTCGCTTCATCATACAGGCGCCCCACATATTCACCCAGGATTCCAAGCGAGATCAGTTGGACACCCCCCAGGAATAAGACTGCGATCAAGGTTGTTGCCTGCCCCAACAGCGGATGGGACCCGGTCAGCCGCAGGATGATCACAACCGGGATAGCCAGGATGCTCACACCTGCCACAAAGAATCCCAAATAGGTTGCCATCTGCAGTGGGAAATAGGAAAAACCGGTGATGGCATCGCTGGCCAACCGCAGCATCTTCTTCAAGGGATATTTGGTCTCACCCGCAAACCTTTCAGCCCTCTCATACTCAACGCCGGCTTGCTTGAAGCCAACCCAGACCGACATCCCCCGCAGGAAGCGGTGTTTTTCGCGCATCCCATTCAACACCTTGACTACCTTGCGGTCCAGCAGCCGGAAATCGCCAGTATCCATTGGCAGGTTGACATCCGTGATGCGCTGGATCAAGCGGTAGAACGCTGCTGCAGAGAACAGCTTGAACCAGCTCTCTCCCTCCCTCTTCGACCGCACCGCGTAGACAACCTCATAGCCTTCTTTCCATTTTTCGATCAGCTGCAGGATCACTTCCGGCGGATCCTGGAGATCGGCATCGATGATCACGACCGCATCTCCCCTACTGTAATCCAACCCGGCAGTGACAGCGATCTGGTGGCCAAAATTACGGGCAAATATCACTGGTACCACTTTTTGATCTTGGGCTTGCAGCGCCAGGATGGCTTCAGTAGAACCATCAGAGGATCCATCATCCACCATCACAAATTCCCAGGACTCGCCAGTCCCGTCCATGATCTCGCTGACCCGCTGATAGAGCGTCTGGATGTTGTCAATTTCGTTGTAGATAGGAGCGATGATCGTATAGGTCGGTTTTCCATTCATGGCCTACCTGCCTTTCCCGCCCTTGAGCGGGCTTCAGCTATCCAGCAGTTCCTTTACGCTTTCCAAATTCGGGGGAATGATCGGCGCATCTCCAGCCGCCTCCCTGGCAGCCTGGATGTCCTTCAACCCGCTGCCGGTGTTGAGTACCAGGATCGGATCGTCTGCATTCACCAGGCCGTCTGCCAGAGCTTTCTTCAACCCGGCATAGGAAGTAGCTCCCGCCGGTTCTGCGAATATGCCCACTTCCCCCAGGTCTGAGATAGCCTGCAGGATCTGCTGATCCTCCACAGCCACGTAAGCTCCGCCAGTTTGAGTAGCAGCGCGTAAAGCCCGCAGGCCGTCGCTGGGCATATTGACTGAAATGCTGTCTGCCAGGGTGTCAGCAGAGACCGGGATGATCTCCTCTTTCCCGGACACGAAAGCGTTGTAGATGGCGGCAGATCCAGTCGATTGGCAGCCGATGATCCGCGGCATAGTCTGGATCTGACCGATCTGCTGCAGATCCCTGAATCCTTTATGGATCCCGGAGATGATGTTACCGTCCCCAACAGAAACGAATATTACCAGGGGACGGTCCAGGTCCTGCTTCAGTAAAACCTGTTCCCAGATCTCGTAAGCTGCGGTTTTCTTCCCTTCTGCCGTAAAGGGATTGTAGCCGGTGTTGCGGTTATACCAACCATATTCCGCTGTGGCTTCCAGGGACAGCTGATAGGCGTCATCATAGCTGCCGTCCACCAGGATCACTTGTGCCCCAAAGATCAACAGCTGGGCGATCTTTGCCGGAGGAGCAGACTTAGGGGCGAAAATGACGGATTTTTGATCTACAGCGGCAGCCATTCCTGCCAGGGCGGCACCGGCATTGCCAGTGGATGCGGTGACGATCACCTCGGCGCCGATCTCCTGGGCCCGGGCAACCAGGATAGCGCTGGCCCGGTCCTTGAAACTGGCCGTGGGATTGCCGCTCTCGTCTTTTACCCAGAGCTGTTTCAGTCCCAGTTTTTCCCTGAGCTGGGGCGGAGAGAATGTAGGCGTCCATCCAGCGGCGCGCAGGGTGGTGCCCTCCCCGATCAGGCTGGAAACCGGGATCAGAGGAAAATAGCGCCACAGGGACTCTTCACCTTCCAGGATCAGCTCCCGCGGGTGCTTTCCTTTCAGGCTCTCGTAGTCCAGCAGCACATCCAGGATTCCGCCATCCGCCGGGCAGGTATAGGTCACCTCATCCGGCTGATAGGTCTTTCCGCAAATCGAACACCGATAACCAAGATAACTTCCCATGCTAATTCACTCCTTCCTTCACACCTGCCATCAACAATCCCAATTTTTCAGGAGTTGCTTCCTCGCGAGGGACAACTCCCATGATCTGACCTTCATAGAGGACCGCAATCCGGTCTGCCAGTGCCAGGATCTCGTCTAGATCCTCCGATATCAACAGCACACCTGTACCTGATTTCCTTTCCTCCAGCAATCTCTCACGGACATATTCAGTCGCACCCACATCCAGGCCTCGGGTAGGTTGAGCCGCAATGATGACCCGCGGCTGCCTGGACAGCTCCCTGGCCACAACGACTTTCTGGATATTGCCTCCAGAGAGGCTTTTCGCCAAGGTATCTTGAGATGGTGTTTTGATCTGGAAGCTGTGGATCAACTCATCGCTGTGTTTAGCGATTGCCTTGAGATTTAGGAAACCCCGGCTGGAATAGGGTTTTTTATAATATTCGCGCAGGACCAAATTCTCAGCGACAGTGAAATCTTTGATCATGCCATCCTTCATGCGTTCTTCGGGGATATAAGAAAGCAGTCGATCTGTCCTGCCCATGGGAGGCAAGGTCGAAATATCGTCTCCATCCAGGAAGATCTTTCCAGAGGTTGCTTCCCGCAGTCCAGTGATCACCTCAGCGAGTTCTCGCTGTCCGTTCCCC
Organism: Anaerolineales bacterium; assembly: GCA_045888315.1. Lineage (GTDB taxonomy): Bacteria > Chloroflexota > Anaerolineae > Anaerolineales > UBA11858 > B10-G9. The sequence continues at coordinate 8,063 of JBGCVQ010000084.1, forward strand.
GAAACGCCGGCTATTCCTAAGATTTCCCCGGAATGGACCTCCAGATCCACACTGCGAAGCCCTGGCGTTCCTCGGTCGCTGGGGCAGGAAACACCGACTACGCGCAGTCGCGTTTCTCCCCTCTGGACACTTTCAATCTCCGGCCGGAAATCGACCTCTCTACCTACCATCCAGCGAGCCAGGTCCGCCTTGGTCGCATTTGCTGTTTGATAGGTGCCCACTTTCTGTCCATCCCTGAGCACGGTTACCCGGTCAGAGATATCAATTACCTCGTGAAGCTTATGGGAGATGAAGATCAAGCCATGACCATCCCGGGCCATCTCCCTGATGATAACGAAAAACTCGTCCACTTCCTGGGGAGTCAGCACGGCGGTAGGCTCATCCAGGATCAGCAAGGCTGCTCCCCTATAAAGAGCCTTGATGATCTCAACGCGCTGCTGCTGGCCGACAGACAGCTGCCAGATATAAACATTGGGATCGATGTCCAAGCCGTAGATCTGCGCCAGATCCAAGATCCTGGCAGAGACCTTATCCAGGTCCGTCAGCGGTTCCCTGGTGGATCTCAATCCCAACGCGACATTTTCAGCAACTGTCAGCGATTCCACCAGCATGAAGTGCTGGTGGATCATCCCGATACCGCGGTTGATTGCGTCGGTCGGAGATTGTATGTTGACTTCCTGATCGTTGAGCAGGATGCGGCCTTCATCCGGCCGGTACATACCATAAAGGACTTTCATCAAGGTCGTCTTACCGGCCCCGTTCTCACCCAGCAAAGCGTGGACCTCGCCAGATTTGACCGAGAAGTCTACCCGGTAATTTGCTAGCACACCAGGGAAACGCTTGGTGATGCCCTTCATCTCCAGGTGATCGATCCGAGTATGTCCTGAAGGCAGGATATTTGATTCACCCATATCTGATCCTTATGTCCTAATGAACC
>JBGCVQ010000085.1:0-45008 GCA_045888315.1 Anaerolineales bacterium
TGTTGATCTCATTCACAGGAAGACCCAGGGAACTCTCGACTTGGTATCGCACTGTATTGGCAACACTGGCAGCCACAGATTTGATCCTGGTGCCGTACTCTATGATGATGTAGATATCGATATTGATCTGGTTATTCTTGTATTCAACGTCTATGCCATGGGTAGGATCCTTGACAATGGCTTGGGCTAACTCGTCAGCGATGTTCTTGGAAGACAGGCCTACCACTCCGTAAGATCTCTGGACAGCTTGGTAAGCGATCGTGGCAATCGCTTGCTTGGATATTTGGACTTCGCCCATACTTCGATCATCTTTTGTCATGGGATTCTCCATACTTCCTTTTAATGCGGCAGATGCCAAATTTTAACATAAAAACATCGTTAAGGTAGGTATCCTCTTGTTGAATACCTTGATGTATGGTAAGATTGGCGGGCTTGAAGATGGTAATTTGATTTTGATAATCCCAGCCCGGCCCTCCGGCCTTCAGCATATTTTTGAGAGGGAATTATCAAGTAGTTCATACGAATGAGGGACATATCATGGCAAAATGTGAAGCTTGTGGGAAGACCACGCAATTTGGGCAAAATCGCCCCTGGTCCAAGAAATCGACCAAACGGACTTTCAAACCGAATTTACAGAAAGTCACTGTCTTTGAGGATGGTAAAAAAGTAAGCAAGGTCCTGTGCACTCGCTGCATCCGCAGCTTAACTAAAGTATAAACTATTCTGTTAAACACTCACAGACCGCTTTCGTTGTTTTAGTTCGCTCAACCTAGTTATCCCGGTCCCTTCCAGGAACCGGGATTTTGATTTAAGCCGGGAGCTGATCTACCAGGGATTGCAGTCCAGCCTGGATGCCATCCGGGTTTTTGAAGATGGCGCTGGCAGCCACAAAAACCCGGGCTCCTTGCTGGTAGGTATCCAGGATCGTCTTGGCATTGATTCCCCCGTCCACCTCGATCATGACTTCTGGATGGACTTCGTCGAGCATTTGCCTGATCCGGCTGATTTTTGGCAGGGCTTCCGGCAGGAAGGATTGTCCTGAGAATCCTGGCTGCACACTCATCACCAGCACCAGGTCCGCAGAAATCAGGAATGGCTGGATCCGCTCCACACTGGTTGCCGGATTAAGTGTGATGCCGGCTTTACAGCCCAATTCATGGATCTGGGCCTGGGTCTGTCCCATCTCGGGGCAGGTCTCGATGTGGACTGTGAGATAGTCTGCTCCAGCGCTGGCAAAATCCCCCAGATAGCGTTCCGGCTTTTCGATCATCAAGTGCACGTCCAGAGGAAGTTCGGTCGCCCGCCGACAGGTTTCAACGATGAAGGGGCCCATGCTGATATTGGGCACAAAGAGACCATCCATGACATCGATGTGGAACCAATCCGCACCTGCATCTTCAGCTTGTTTGAGCTGATCTCCCAACTGTGTGAAATCCGCAGAGAGGATAGAGGGAGAGATCAAGAATTTCTTTTCTGTCATAGTGATCACCAATAATACAAGGATCAATCAGCGGGTCAAATCTTGCTAATTGATTTGAAAGTAAACCCAGAGCCAGAAAGGGATCAAACCGCCCACCGCGATCAAAGCCAGCAGTCCCAGCAGGACCGTCAGCCATTGGCGGGCTGGCTTCTTCTCTTCCAGCACCAGGATGGCTTCCAGGCTGGGATCTGGTGGAGGGGGAGGCTCAAGTTCCTCCAGGTAGTTGTTCTGCTCCAATTCTGTGTAGCTGATCACGATCCGACCCAGTTGGTCCGCAGTGCGATAGCGGGCGCTGGGTTCTTTGGATAGCACCTTGAGAATGATCTCCTCCAGGGCAGGGGAGATCTCCGGGTTGATTTGGCGCGGAGATGGCGGCGCTTCATAGCGGTGTTTGAGTGCCAGGTCCTGGGGTGTTGCGTCCCTGAAGGGCAGCTCACCGGTCAGCATTTCAAACAGCACCACTCCCAGACTGTAGACATCAGAAGCTGGAGAGGGTGCCCGGCCGGCCGCTTGCTCGGGTGAGAAATAAGCCGGAGAGCCCCAGATCGCCTGGCTCTGTTCGTCGGGCTGAACCGATGCTAAAGCCCGGGCAATACCAAAATCTGTGACCTTGACCCTGTTGTCCGGGGTGACCAGCATGTTGTGGGGTTTGATGTCGCAGTGCACCAACCCTGCCCTGTGGGCATACCCGATACCGGCGCAAGCCTGGACGAAGAGCCGGGATGCCTGGGGGATGGGCAGGGGAGCCTGAGCTTTGATGATCTCCTTGAGATCGGTCCCCGGCACATGCTCCATGACAATGAACAGGCGGTTCTTATCGAAGCCGAAGTCATGCACAGTCACGATGTTGGGATGAGTGAGATTCGCCGCAGCGCGGGCTTCTTCCTTGAAGCGCTGCTGGAAGGCTTCCGAGGCGGAAAAGTCCTTTCTGAGGATCTTGATGGCGATAGTCCTTTCCAGCATCAGGTCCGTAGCCTGGAAGACCAGGGCCATCCCGCCTTCACCCAATTTTTTATCCAGCCGATAGCGATCGTTGAGTATTTCTGACATCTACTATGCCTTGATATTCCTGCCGGTTTGATTGTACCATCAACTGATTGACGGTGGTTTCCCTATAGAGTACACTTTGAGTGCGCGCATAAGGGAGTAACGCGATGACGATGAGGGGCTTGTTGATTTACAACCCCATGGCAGGTAAATTCCCTTCTCAACCACTGGTGGAGAGGGCAGCCCGGATCCTGACCAGCAATGGCTGGGAGGTGGACATCCAGGTCACCACAGGGGAGAACGATATCACCAAGATGGCAAAAAGGGCCGCTCGGAAGGGAATGAACGCTGTTTTTGTAGCTGGCGGGGACGGATCCATTCACAAAGCGGTGGCTGGATTGCTGGGAAGCGAGACCAGCCTTGCTGTCCTGCCTTGTGGAACAGCCAATGTCTGGGCCCAGGAACTGGGATTGCCAACGCTGTCCTGGACAAACTGGCTGGCGTTAGAGAACAGTGTCCAGAAACTCCTCAATGGACATGTTCACACCATGGATGTGGGCATCTGCCAGGATATCCCTTTCTTGTTGTGGAGCGGGATCGGTATTGACGCCTTCTTGGTCCACCACCTGGAACCCAGGTCCCGGTTTGCAAAACAATTCCCGGTCACCCAGGGGGTTGCCAATTTGGCCTGGTATGCCCCTACCTGGTCAGGCATGGACCTGGATATCTGGGTGGATGGGGATAAGTTCGAAGGCAAGTTCATCCTGGCCCTGGTGACCAATATCCATCTCTATGCGGGGGGATTGGCCGAGATCTCTCCCAAGGCCAGGCTTGACGATGGGCGCATGGATCTCTGGTTGTTCTCGGGTGACAGCCTGCTGGAGACATTCCAACATGTGGTCGATCTGGCATCGGGCAGGCATCTGGACTCCAGTAAAACGATGCAGATCAGCTGCCAGGAGATCAAGATCAAGTCGGCTGCGGAACTCTACCTGCAATTGGATGGGGAACCCATTATACCTTCCAGGAGCATCACCATCAGCATCCAACCGCTATCCTTAAAGGTCATGGTGCCAGAAACGATGCCCCGGGCGTTATTCACAAGTAAGGCTTTATGAAAAATTTCTTCAACCCCTGGGTGATTGCAGGTACCGTACTGACTGCCACCATCCTCCTTGCATTTGCTTTCCTGGGGGCCGGATGGATCACTCCTTCCCCGGGAGAGCCATACCAGGGAGGTGGAGTGATCACGTTGATCCCGGTCCCGACCTTCACGCCTACTCCTCTGCCAACCGCGACAGAAATCCCCCTGGTTTCTCCCACACCGGAGAAGGGCAGTGGAATCCTGTTGGGAGGCTACGTCCAGATCGCTGGAACCGAGGGTGAAGGATTGCGGCTCCGCAGAGAGCCATCACTCACTGGTGAGATCGTGTACCTTGGCCTGGAGGGGGAGATTTTCCTGGTCAAGGGCGGCCCGCAGGACCAAGATGGCTACTTGTGGTGGCAGCTGGAGGCTCCCTTGAATCCAGATCGGCAGGGATGGGCAGTCGCGGACTTCCTGGCTTTCGCCCAGAACCCTTAAAACAAAAAACTGAAGGGAGTCTCCCTTCAGTTTTTTTATTCTCAGAAGCTTGATCTCAGTCCTTGGAAAGATGGACGAGGTGGTTGCGGAGGTTGTGTTTTACTGCGTAGGCAGCAGCTTCCGCCCGATTGCTGACATCCAGCTTGGAAAGAATGCTGCTGACATAGTTCCTGACCGTTCCCTCTCCCAGATAGAGAGTCTTTGCGATCTCCCGGTTGGTCTTCCCTTCCGAGACATGGATCAAGACGTGCTTTTCCTGGTCGGTCAGGTCTGTAAAAGCTGAAGCTTCCTCTTCCCGGGCTGCCTTGCGAACTTCCTTGAAAACCCGCTGGGTGACTGCCGGGTCCAGGAGGGCCTCTCCTCTTCCCACTGCTTCAATGGCATCGATCAGCTCATTGCTCCCGACCTGTTTGAGGACATAACCAGACGCTCCCGCCCGTATGGCTGAGAAGAGCATCTCGTCCTCGGCATAGGAGGTCAGCATGATGATCCTGGTATCGGGGTACTTCTCAATGATCTTCTCGCAGGCTTCAATACCCGAGCCTCCGGGGAGGCGGATATCCATCACTACAACGTCAGGGTGGTATTGGTCTACTTTGGCGACCGCTTCATCGCCTGTGGCTGCTTCAGCAACAACCTGGAACTTTGTATGGCGGTTGAGAAGGGATTTCAACCCCAGCCTGACAACTTCATGGTCGTCTACTAATAAAATGCGCTGGAAAGACATAAACTTTCTCCTGTTTTCGTTGAGACAGTATATACTAGACTGTCCAGACTGGCAAGGAAGTCCAATTTCCTACGCTTAGTCTTCTTTTTCCTGGTCCCGCTTATAATCCACAAAACGATATCCAACTCCTCTTTCGGTGAGGATGTACTTGGGATTGGATGGGTCTTCCTCGAGTTTCTTGCGCAGGTAGTTGACATACAACCGCACATAATGGGGTTCATCCTGGTATTCAAAACCCCATACTTTTGACAGTAGTTGTTCATGGGTGTTCACCCAACCGGCATTCTTGACCAGGTGGTAGAGGAGGCGGTACTCGGTCGGCCGTAGATCGACCTTTTTCCCTTCCACCCAGACTTCCCGGCGGGAAAAGTCGATCGTCAGGCGGTCATCGACTTTAATGATGTCAATCTGATCTTCTTTGAAGGCTTTCGTCCTCCGCAGGACAGCCCGGATGCGGCTGACCAGCTCCCGAGGGCTGAACGGCTTGGTGATGTAATCGTCCGCGCCTAACTCCAGACCCTGGATGCGGTCATCCTCCTCTCCCTTGGCTGTGAGCATGATCACCGGGACGCTGCTGACCTCACGGATCTTCTTTAATACCTCGAAACCGTTGATGTCCGGCATCATGATATCCAGCAGGACCAGGTCTGGAAGCTGGGTCCTGACCTGCTCCAGGGCTTCCTTGCCATTATAGGCAGTGACAACCTGAAAACCGTCCTGTTCCAGGTTCAGCTGGATAAAACGCACCATGCGTTTTTCGTCATCGACTGCTAATATCTTGTATTTGGTTTTATCACTGCTCATCTTTATTCCCTGACAAAACTAACGACTTCTTCGGCGGTCTCTCCTGGCATGATCTCAAGGAAACTGATCTCTGACCAGGGCCAATAGACAGTCACCACATTATGTTCCAGGAAGATCAAATCCTTGCCATCCCGCTGGCGCGGGTTGCTGAGTTTGAGCAGCGTATCCGTCAGCAACGGCAGCTCTTCGATCTCAGCTAGCATTGGCTCCGCATTTCTGATGTGTACGATTACTGTTGTTGACATATCAAACCATCCTTACTTCATATCCGCGGGCAGGATTACTTTCAAGTTGAATTTTCCCAAGGTTAAGATATCCCCGTGGTTCAAAGGCACCTCTGAGTTGGCTGGGATTTCATACCCATTCACTTTCGAACCATTAGCCGATCCCAGGTCAATGACGTGGACCTGATTCTTCTTTGGGTTAATGCGGATCGTGGCGTGGAGCCGGGACACTCCCAGATCATAGGCTTCATACTTGTTGAGGTCGACATCAGGCGCGATAGGTTGACCTTCTACCTGCCGTCCCAGGGTGAATTCGTTCTGGACCGGAAGGTCCAGTGCCTCCTCTCCGTCTATATAATAGAGAATGAAATCCCTCTCGTTGAGCATCTGTTTAGGGATCGTGTTGGATATGTCCACGTTCAATCCCCGCAGCTTGGTATTGTAAACCAGCGTGTTGACCTGCTCCCCGGGTTTTTCGGCCAGCTGTGAACCGCATTCACTGCAGAACAACATGCCGTGATATTCCTCTTTCCCGCACAATTTACATCGGATCATGTTTTATCGGGCAGCATCAAATGGATGGTGCCGTATTTCAACTGTTTCTTTCCGGTAGGACTGAAATTATTGTGGGATTGAATGTACTGTGCTTCATTCATGGCGATCTTTGCCAGATTATTTTCACCTCTGGCCATCAGGTGCGAGGACAAATTGAGCAGCCGCTGATAGGCGCTCTCGGGATTCCCGATAGCGACATCTTGCTGGGCTCTCTCCTGCAGTCGGTAGAAAGCCAGATGGCTGATGGCTTTGAAGATCGGTTTAGAGGGCTCTTCGAATTCCTCCGTTGGAGGTACGATACCCCGCGAAATTGTGAAGGGTAAGCTGACGTCTCTGTGCTGGCGCTTGATGGAAAACTCGCCTGAGGCGATCACTGCCCGATCGATGTCTTTGGCGAGTGGGCCGATCAAGAACTCAAATAGCACCCGGTGAGGCTGGTCTTTCTTTAGGATCCCCAGGGAATAGACCTCCTGTTGTGGGAGGGGAAGGGCTTCCGGTAGTATTCGAAAAGCGGATAGGATCCTCACTCCTGGCGCTGGCGTGATCTCCAGGCTAACGCGCCGGGAAGTGGCTTCTTTCAGGGCTGAAATGCTCTGTTCCAGGAATTTCTTCACCTGCTGGATGTCCTGGATGAAGATGCTCTGACCGCCGGTCAGCCCGCACAGCTGGTCTATGAAAGCGTCATTCCATTCAATGCCGATGCCCAGACCGCTGATGCCTATGTCCTGGCCGGAAGCTTCTTTAGCGAGTGCCACACAGTCGTCCTCATCACCATAGGTGTGGCCGTCCGTGATCAGGAGGATGTGGCTGACATAGTTGGAGGTGGAGTTCCTTTTGATCTCCTGGTAGCCAGCTTCGATTCCCTGGAATATCTCCGTTCCTCCCTCGGCGATCAAGCTGTTAATCGCTGTGTCGACAGCCCGGGCGGAGGGTCGGGATTGGCTCGGCAAAAGCACATGAGCTCGATCGTTGAAACTGACCAGCGAGACCAGATCATCCTCGCCTAGATCCGCGATGATCTCTTTTGCGGCTGCTTTGAGAATTTCCAACCGGTTGCCAGCCATGGAAGTAGAGTTATCGATCACAATCGCGATATTGAGGGGCAGACTGGATACCTCCCGCTCTTCATCCGAAGCAGCGATATCTACCAGCGTGTAGATCACCTGGGGCTCGTCCAGCCTTAATAGTGCCGGCTGGCTGTAATCGAGGGTCTTGTGGATGTTGGGGATAACGTCGTCCGGGTCGCGGCCTTTGTCGTAGCTGTCTTTTCGGTCGGGATCTGACAGGACCTGATAAGCTTCCTGGATATCCAGGAACATCTGGGTAGCGCCGGGATTCTTGTTGACATCGGGATGAGCCTTTCTGACAGCCATCCGGTAGGCTTTCTTGATGGCTTTTTCAGACGCACCTGTGTCGATATTCAATCGCCGGTAGAAATCAGTCTTATCAGGCATAAGCTCCAATGGGAATCAGGAGAATTCCACCACGATCGCCGAGATGTTGTCTGGTCCACCAGCATCGTTAGCCGCGTCGATCAGCCGATCGCAGCGATCCTGAGGAGAGACACCAGATTTGAAAATGGTCGTCAACCCGTCCTGTCCAATGATGCTCCACAGGCCGTCTGAACACACTAGAAGTGACCCGGTCTCAGGCCTGGCAGTCGAGATGATCTCTGGCTCAAAGGGCTCACCCTGTCCTAGGGCGCGATAGAGCACGTTGCGCTGGGGATGGACCGCAGCTTCTTCGGGTGTGATCTGGCCCAGTTCCTGCAGACGCTTCACCAAGGAGTGATCACGCGTCAGCGCTTCCATATTGCCACCTGTGTCCACCGAATAGACCCGGCTGTCCCCTACATGGGCGATCGTCATCTGGTCCCCGATGACCAGGATAGCTGTTAGAGTGGTGCCACCCCCATAGGAGTTGGTGATGATCTCTGCATTGGCCTTTTCGATCCCGTTGTAGAAAACCTCCCGGATAGAAAGCTCACCGGGTTCAGGATTCAACCCCATCAATGGTGTATAGATCTCATTGAGAATGGTCCCGACGACTGTGCGGATGGCCAATTCGCTGGCGATTTCCCCGTTCTTATGGCCGCCCATGCCATCAGCGACAACATATAATCCGAAGGGAAGTTCGGATTCATTATACGAGAACATGGTCGTCAGAGTGAAGAAGGCATCCTCATTGTGGGTCCTCTGTTTACCAGGGGAAAGACCGTAGCCAACCTGGATGTGGGGAGAGCTGTACCCGATCTTCTGACTCTCAACTTCCACGGGGGGTTTGGTAGCCAGCTCTTTGGTGTTATAGGTTTTTTCCGGTGCGAGGGATTCTTCCTCGCTGTCCGTTAGTTGGGGCTGGAAGAGCCTCTTGAGGGTCATTTGTAATCTTTTGATCATCTTTTCCCTGTTGCTGCGACTATGCTGGTAAGGCGTAGACCTTGGTGTCCGATGAGCCAACAAACAGCACATCATCCACGATAATCGGTGAGCCGGTGATTTGACCTTCTGTCTGAAATTTCCAGCGCAGCCTGCCGCTAGCCGCGTGCAAGCTGAAGATCATGCCATCCACATTGCAGAAGTAGACCGCTCCCTTGTAAAACACTGGAGAGCTGTTAATCTGATTATCAGTATCGTAGGACCAAACCTTCTTGGCTGATTTGGTATTGATGCAGTAAAAAGTATTGTCGGTCGAACCTACGTAGACATGGTTCTCGTTCGTTGTTGGCGTGGATATCGATCCGCTTTCCATCCGGTAGCGCCAGATCACCCAGCCGGATTTGGCGTCAATGGCATAGAGCATCCCATCCAGGGAGGTGATGTAGATCACGTTATCGTCGAAATGAGGGGAGGCCGTCACTGACCGCTTTGCTGGTGTCCTCCAGCGAATGTCTCCTCCAAAGTCGTAGCACTGGATCTCGCCGCTCTCACAGCCTACGAAGACCGAATCCGCAGCTACCAGGGGACTGGAGCGCACCCGTGAGCCTAAATTGACCCGCCAGGCTTCCCTTCCGGAGAGGATGTTCAAGACATGCAGATACTCGTCATCGGAGCCAATGAACAGATGCCCTTCGGTGATGGCAGGAGAGGAGTAGATGGCGCCATCGGTGGGCTCAACCCAAACCTTCTTTCCACCGCGGGTTGAAATGGCATGGATGTGCTGGTCCACAGACCCGAAGAACACTTTATTGTCATTGATGGCTGGTTTGCTGACTATGCCTCCGTTGGCGGCGTATTTCCAGATGAAGTTGCCGTTTTCCGCTTCCAGGGCATACATATTATGATCGTAAGAGCCGATATAGATCACGCCGTCCATGTAGCTGGGCGTTCCGCGGATCTCATCTTCGCAGCTGAAAGTCCAGATCGGGGAATGGCTTTGGTCCTGAAAAAGTTGGGTGGCCTGGGCTACCGAGATCTCATCTTCCAACATGCCGGTCTTCTGGGCCAGGGCGATCAAGGTCTTGCGCATGGTTGCGGCGTCTTCGAAGCGATCCGTGGGTGCGTACATCAATGCTGTGTTAACGATGGTTTCCAGGCCGACGCTGATATCCGGATTGGCCTCCCGGATCGGCCTTTCGTCAAAGGTGAAAGGAGGTTCCGTCCGGGGATCCTGGTTGGTCAGCAGGTGGTGGAGGGTAGCTCCCAGGGCATAGATATCCACAGCAGGAGAGGCTTCCCCGCGGTACTGCTCGGGGGGAGAATATCCTTCTGTCCCGATCATGGTTCCTTTTGAACCGGTTTGGAAGGTTTTAGCGATGCCGAAGTCTACCAGCCTGACCTGATTGCGGCGGGTGATCATCACGTTTGCGGGTTTGATGTCCCGGAAAATGATCGGGGTGGGTTCGTGGGTGTGGAGATAGTCGAGGACATCACAGAGGGCAATTCCCCAGGCGATGACCTCCTCTTCTGTGAAAGGTGCTCGGCGCTGCTGGAGCTTGATCTCCAGGTTGTCGCCCTCGATGAACTCCATCACCAGATAGGAACGAGCGCCGAGAGTGAAATAATCGTAGATGGTGGGAATGGAGGGATGGCTGACAGTCGCGAGGATGTTGGCTTCCCGCTCGAAGCCTTCCACAATCGTCTTCTGGATTTCCGGATCCGTGGCCTGGTTGATCATTTCCTTGACAGCCACGATCTTTTCAACTTTGAAGCGGAGGTCCTGCGCCCGGTAGACGGCACCCATCCCGCCCCGGCCTACCGTGGAGAGAATTTTATAGCGGCCCTCTAATTTCGTGCCAGGCTGAAGGTACTCGAGGGCTTTGGACCGCTTTTCCAGATTCTGAGTGATTTTTCTAGTTTCCAGATCAAGCCTCCCTGAGGTCCCTGTAACTCACTTTATTATATCCGCTTTACACTAGGCCTCTGTTTTCTTTAATGAAAGGATTTTATCACAAGAGAGCACCTCAGGAGTCGAACGGGTTGGAGGGGAGTGGAAATTGGGGGGATTTCTCTCTCCTTGATAACGGAATTGCAAGGCAGGGTTTATAATGAGGGTGTTGCAGAGGCTAATCCCAACCGAAAATCAATTCCCGGGATCGATCATGGGCGAATATCACGCATACCAATCTCCTTTCTCTTGGCGCTATGGATCCTCTGATATGAAGCGGATCTGGAGCCTGGAACAGACCCGGATTCTCTGGCGGCGGATCTGGGTTGCACTGGCAGAAACCCAGGTCGCGTACGGGTTGGTGACCGAGGAGCAAGCAGCGGAACTGAGAGAAAAACAGGATGCCCTGGACATCGAGCGCTCTTTGGAACTGGAAAAAGAGCTCAAGCATGACTTGATGGCTGAGCTCAAAGTATTCTCTGCCCAGTGCCCGAGCGCCGGGGGACTCCTCCACCTGGGTGCCACTTCCATGGATATCAAGGACAATGCCCTGGTCTTGCAGCAGAAAGCGGCTTTGGAATTGATCCTCAAAGGACTGGTCGATCTGCTGCGCCTCCTGGCAGATCTGGCCGAGGAGTATGCGAACACACCGGTGATGGGATTCACGCATCTCCAGCCAGCCGAACCGACCACACTGGGATACCGCCTGGCCCAATACGGCCAGGATTTACTGATCGATTACTTGGATCTAACTTCCTTCTCCAGCCATATCAAGGGTAAGGGATTTACAGGTGCCGTGGGGACAAGCGCATCATTTGCTGCCCTGCTGGGAGAAGATAACCTGCCAGCTTTTCAAAAACTCGCTTCGGAAAAATTGGGGGTGGAGTTCTATCAGGCTGTCTCCCAGACCTATCCCCGCATGCAGGACTACCGCCTGCTGACCCGATTGGCGGGTATAAGCGCGATCCTCTCCAAGTTTGCCCTCGATCTGCGCTTCCTGCAGTCTCCTGCCGTTGGAGAGATCGCGGAGCCTTTCGGCACCCGGCAAGTTGGATCATCGGCCATGCCGTTCAAACAGAATCCCATCCGGGCAGAGAAGCTCGATTCACTCGGGAGGTATCTAGCCCAGCTGCCGAGGATCGCCTGGGATAACGCTGCCAACAATATGCTGGAACGCACCCTGGATGACAGCGCGAATCGCCGGATCATCCTTCCTGAAGCTTTTTTATGCCTGGATGAGATGCTGCGCAGCAGCCTGGAGATCATTTCGGGATTGCAGATCCATCCGGAGGCAATCCAGGCCAACCTGGCCAGCTACGGCCCGTTCGCGGCAACCGAAAAACTGCTCATGGCCCTGGTAAAGGCTGGGGCGGACCGCCAGGTCATGCACGAATCCATTCGCAAGCAAGCCCTGAAAGCCTGGGATGTGGTGCGGGCGGGAAAGACCAATCCCTTGATTGAGGACCTCGCTGGCGATCCCGAACTGGGGACTTATTTGAATGAACAGCAGATCCGGTCCATCCTGGAAGGCGGGGAGTACCTGGGAGATGCGGGTAAGCGAGCCCTGGCTGTGGTCAGAGATATCCGTTTGGCCTTTGGGTCGTAAGCAAGTCCCTATTCCTTCCCGAATACCCAAGAATACAATAATTAGGACTTGTATTTCTATTATACAAGTGTTATAACTTGTAGCATAGAAAGGAAAGAGCAAGCGGTGTCAGATGATGTCTTCTTCGGGGTTTTGACGGGTGATATCGTGTCCTCCTCCCGGATCAACAGTGAAAGGGGGGACCGGGTCCTGGGTGAGATCCTGGCGGTAAATGCCAAGGTCAAAGCCCATTTCCCATCCGCTGTCCATGCAGATATCGATGTCTTCCGGGGTGATAGCTGGCAGCTGGTTGCTCGGGATCCGCTGTCTGCTCTGCGGATCGCCATCCTGTTCCGGGCCTTACTGCGTTCTTCTGCCGATATGGATTCCCGGGTGGTGATCGGTTATGGCAAGGTGGATTATCTGCCGGAAAAGGATGTGTCTACGGGAACCGGCGAAGCCTATACGATCTCTGGGATGGGCTTGAAAAAACTCATCAAGCCAGTCCGCATGAAACTTCGATTCCCACCTGGCCTGGTTTCTGAGTTGACCATGTCACTCGATTTCATCAGCGGTTTGATCGATCTCCAGGTCCAGCGCTGGACGCAAAAGCAAGCAGAGGCTGTTGCTGGAGCTCTGGTGGGGCTAACCCAACAGCAGATCGCGGACAGCTGGGTGGAGGAGCCGGTCTCCCAGCAGGCGATCTCCCAGCACCTGGACAGCGCAGGCTGGTATCAGATCAAAAGCAGTCTCCATTTCGTGGAAGTAGTACTGGCAAGGGCGTTTAAAACCCGCGGCTGACGACTGATCGAAGTTGTATCGACGGAAAACAAGTTACAAGACTTGTAATCTGTGAGGCTATCATGCTAGTTGCTTTTTTCAAAATGTTCCTGCCCTTGTTTTTCGCCCATATACTGGGTGACTTCGTTCTGCAAACCGATACATCTGTCCGGGAGAAAGAACAGATCACCGGACTACTGCGCCACGGCTTGATCATCGGCATCCTCAGCTACTTGTTCCTGGGTTTGATAGGCTGCTGGCAGATCCCGCTGGGTATTGCCGTCAGCCATATCCTACTGGATGCCTGGAAGCTGCGGTCGAAGAAGGGCACGCGTCTTTCCCGCTTCTTGATAGACCAGGCTGGGCACATCACTATTCTTGCTTTATTTGCCTGGGCGGCTGGCTACTCCGTCTCTGCTGCTCCCCTCGTCGGAGTCGTCTTGTTCGGCAAGGGTTATCTGATCCTGCTGGCTTTCTTATCCGGCGCCATCACCTCGATCTATGTTGGCAGTTTCCCCGTTGAACTGGCTTTTGAGGCTCTGGGGATCAAAGGCCCGCAAGCGGAAAAGATGGATGACACCTCAGGCGGGAATAACTCCCTGGATGAGGGCATCCCTCAAGGAGGGAGAGTGATCGGTTATCTGGAAAGGGCATTGATCCTCCTTTTCATCCTGGCTGATTATCCAGCCGGGATTGGCTTCCTGGTAGCAGCGAAATCGATCTTCCGGTTTGGTGAGTTGACTGATGCTACCCGCCGATCCCAGGCGGAATATATCATCATCGGCACTCTGCTGAGCATCCTGATCGGGACGGCTGTATCCTACCTCACCGCGGTGCTCCTGCAGCTCTTACTCGGCTGATACAGCTGCCAGACAGAAAAGAATAGGGCTGGGTCCTTGGAGGCCCAGCCCTATTTTGTTGCGGTAGGGGTCTTGGTATTTACTGTGTCCTGTTATCCATCAGCGCACATCGTGTGGTAAGGCTGGTTTGTTATCCAGAATTCCCTCGATGGTCTCGACCACATCTGGCGTTAGCTGGTCAACCACATCCAGGGCTTTGAGGTTTTCTACCAGCTGGCTTTCTTTTGAGGCCCCTGTGATCACAGTGCTGACATGAGGGTTGAGTAGACACCAGGCTAAGGCTAGCTGGGCGGTTGTGCAGCCCAGTTGGTCTGCAACATCAGCCAACTGGATGACCTTTTTGATCCTTTGCTGGGCTTCCTCTCCTGTGAAGCGCTCCCGGAGCCACTCATATCCTTCCAGGGTAGCGCGGGAGTCCTTTGGAATCCCCTGGTTGTATTTCCCGGTCAGCAGTCCGCTTGCCAGTGGACTCCAGATCGTAGTGCCCAAGCCGATCTCACTGTACAGCCTGTGATACTCAACCTCGACCCGGTCTCGGTGGAACATATTATACTGGGGCTGCTCCATGAGCGGGGGGATCAGATGTTCCCTGCGAGCAATGCCATAAGCTTCCATGATCTGTTGGGCTGACCATTCGCTGGTGCCCCAATAAAATGCCTTTCCCTGGTCGATGACATGATTGAAAGCTCGAACGGTTTCCTCGATAGGAGTGTGGATATCGGGTCGATGGGCATAGATCAGGTCGACGTATTCCACGTCCATGCGGCGCAGGGAGGCATCCAACCCTTCAATGATGTGTTTCCTGGAGAGACCACGATCGTTGGGACCTTCACCTCCCCAGAAGATCTTGGTGGATAGGACCAGGTCGCTGCGCTTCCACCCTGCTTTCTTGATGGCTTTTCCCATGATGGTCTCTGAGACGCCGCTGCTGTAAACTTCCGCGTTGTCGAAAAAATTCACACCGGCATCGAAGGCTGTGCCCATCAAATGGATGGCTTTGTCGACATCAACCTGCTTTCCAAATGTGACCCAGGACCCAAAGGAGAGGGCGGATATCTGCAGCCCGGATTTCCCTAAATATCTGTATTTCATATCTAGTTACCTCCAACTATGTTGATCTCTTTCTGGGGGTGATGCCCGCTTCCTGCTCTTCCAAGACCTGAGCGGATCTGGCTGCCAGGATCGGAAAGGGTCTCCCGGCATAATCGACGCCGGGCTGGGCGGGGAACGGCTGTTCCTCCCCTAGGGCTTTGATCGCTCCTCCGGATTCCTTAACGATCAACCAGCTGGCTGCGAAATCCCAGATCCTGGGAGTGCTTTCCAGCGCCAGGGCAGCTGTCGATTTGGCCACTAGGCAGATGTGATAGGCAGCTGCGCCCAAGCTTCGTTTCTTGAAGCGGGTCCTGATGTCGTACTGCTGATGCATCCTGGAACAGTGGACAAAGAGTGGAACCAATTCCTCTCTTGTACCCTCTTGAACGATCAGAGGTTTTCCGTTCAATTCCGCACCCTGTCCCAGCGAGGCCGTGTAAAGTTCATCCACTAATGGGAAATAGACTGCAGCGTCCGCAGGTTGGCCGTGTTCCAGGTGGGCAATAGACACGCCCCAGTACAGCAGACCGTGGCTGAAGTTCACGGTGCCGTCCAGGGGATCCACTACCCAGGCATGTTCCCCTTCGGGATAGATCGTGGAGCTTTCCTCGCTCAAGATTCCGTCCTGGGGGCAGGTTTCCCTGATCAGGGATTGGATCAGATGATCGGCTTTTCGATCGGCCTCTGTTACCAGGGTCTGATCAGACTTCAGTTCACCTTGCTGATTGCCGGACTGGTAGATCTTCACCAGCTCATTTCCTGCCTGTAAGGCAGCTGTTCGGGCGATTGTCAATCTATCAGGATTCATAATTTACCCCGTTCAGGCTATCTTACCGCGGATATCCTGCGTTGCGGGACTCGATATTGGGATTCTTAAGAAACTCATATACTGCGTCCTGGAGGCTGATCTGGTCTTTGCGGAAAGGTTCCTCAAAGCGCCTGAACCATTTTCCCAGCTGGGGCCATCCCAACTGCAGTTCTGCCAGGACCAGCTCTGCAAGCGGTCCTCCCTGGGGGATGAACCCGGAGCTGTAAAAATCCTCCTCAGCGGCCCGGCGGTCGTATTCCACCCGGGTGATCTCCCCTGTCCACTCCCCACCCTGATAAGTGAGCTGGGCATAGGCCGGCCGGGTATCCCCGTCGAATGGCAATCCCACCGATCCGGCATTGACGATCGTCGTGTCGTGATAGCGCCTGACCAGCGGCTGATGGGTATGGCCAACCAGGAACAGCCCGGCATCTACCGGGATCAACCCGGGCAGATCCGCCGCCGGTGTGGTGGGATAGATCCCGATCCGGTCACCAGCGGTTGAGGCATGCGCGGCTTGAACTGGATCTTGGTCGGGAAGATTGAGGAAGATCTCATCTGGCAGCTGGCTGATCTGTTCGATATCTTCCTTTGTAAGGGACTGGTAAGTCCAGTATATGATTTCCCGCATTTGGAACTCATGGCTTTCACGGGAGAAATTGGGATCCCTGAAGCTCAGTACATAGCCTTCATGATTGCCCTTGATCAGCCGCCAATCCGGGTTGGTGGCTTTATCTCGGATCAAATCATAACAGTCCTTGGAGCGGGGACCGCGGTTGATAATATCTCCCAGGATAATGACCAGGTCAGGATTCCAGGAGGCAACGTCATCCAGAACGGTAATTAACGCCTGGTAATTACCGTGGATATCACCCAGGGCAGCGATCTTCATGGTTCAGGATTGGGACTCGATGATCTGGACATAATCCAGGGTTTCAGTCTCTTCTGGTTTGCTTCCCAGCAGTTGGAGTAGATCCTTGGCGACCTGGGCTTTCTTTTCAGCGTCCTCCAAGCTCCAGGTGCGACTCTTGACTTCCAGGAATGTGCCCAGAGCGGGTTCATCCAAGCGGTCGACATTGATGAAGAACTCTATATCCCGGAAGCAGACTTTCCAGCGCTTGCGGTCTTTTTCGATAAAGGTTTCCGCGCTGGGTTTGAAGTATTCCCGGTAGAAGCGCAAGCTGTGTGGGGCAGGGGCGATGAATCGGCTCCTGGAGAGCAGGACATCCTGAGGGAAATGACGTTCCCGCTGGGGACCGATCAAGGTCAGGCGATAGCGGATATTCTCAACATCACCGTTGCGGTCGATGAATTCGTCCTCCCGGTACCTCAGCCAGCCTTCCTCGGGCTTATCAAAACGGAAGTAGGTATCATACTCGTGGTAATGGCGGTAGTAGAGGATCTCCAGATCGCATTCCAGGATCCTGTCAATCACGCTCTGGGGATCCTGCACTTTAGCTTTGACCTGGACTTCGTAGCTTTCCTGTTCTTCGGCCCCGCCGATGGCAATCAGCTTGGAGTGGACTGATTGGAAGCGCTCGATCAGGAATTGGTCGATCTGCTCTGCCAGCACCTGGGCTTTGGGAAGCAATTCCTCAAGGTCAAGAGTCAGCAGCTCTCTGGAGCGCATCAGCCATTTCCCGTTGACCATGACATCGGTCACGTCGGTGGATTTCGCCGCGTACACCAGCTGGGCATAGACACTATCCGGATCGTTTCGGAAATGGGGGGAGTTATGGAGGGTCTGGATGTCGACCAGGATTAAATCGGCTTTTTTTCCTTCGATGATCGATCCAACCTGGTCTGCCAGGTGGATGGCTTTCGCGCCCATACTGGTAGCCATTTCGATCGCTGTCCGGGCGGGAACGACCGTGGGATCTCCACTGCTGCCTTTTGCCAGCAGCGCGGCCAGGCGCAGTTCCTCGAACATATCCAGGTCATTGTTGGATGACACCCCGTCTGTGCCGATCCCGACCTGGAGGCCGTGATCCAGCATCCTCGAAACAGGTGCAATGCCCGAGGATAGTTTTAGATTGGAGGTCGGATTGTGGGCTACGCCTGCTCCGTACCTGGCCAGGGTGTGCATTTCCCTTTCATCGATATGGACGCAGTGGGCAGCAATCACCTTGGCTTTGAAAATATCGTACTGCTCTACATAGGGCACGACGGTCATGTCGTGCAGCTCCAGGCTATCCTGGACTTCTTGGGCGGTTTCCGCGATATGGATGTGCAGGGGCACATCATACTTCAAGGCCAGCTTGGTGGCAGATTCCAGGATTTCGACAGTGGCAGTATAGGGGGCGTGGGGGGCAACGGCGGGTGTGATCAGGGGGTGATCCTTCCATTTCAGGATCATTTTTTCCGACGCTGCCAGGGATTCCTCGTAAGAATCGGCGTCGGGGGAGGGGAATTTCAGGATGGTTTGGCAGCAGACCGCTCTCAATCCAGCTTGGGCGGTGGCTTCAGCGACTTGATCCTCGAAGTAGTACATATCGGCGAAGCTGGTCACCCCGGAGCGTATCAGCTCCGCGCAGGCCAATGAGGTTCCCAGGCGGACGAATTCGGGATCCACGTATTCCCTTTCCACGGGCATGATATACCCCAGCAGCCAGACATCGAGCCTGAGGTCATCTCCTAATCCGCGCAGCAAGTTCATCGGTACATGGGTATGGGCGTTCACCAGGCCTGGCATGAGGACCTTGCCCTGGCAGTCGATCAGCTCATCCGCTGAGAATTCCTTCTCGAGCTGGTCGGCAGGACCGACAGCCTCGATATGGTCCCCAATAACCGCCACAGCACCTCGTTCATATTGGTGAAAGTCCTCATCCATGCAGAGCACATAGGCGTTAACCAGCAGTTTGTCAGCTTTTTTGGTCATGCGTACCTCATCTTTAGCCTACTAGCAAGGTTTCTTCCCGGAGAATACCCCATATCCAACGTAATCCATGATATCCCTGGACAGATTGCTAGTTCCATCTTTAAAGAACATCCGTGACGATCGATCCGTCAAGAGTAATTTGATGATCCTGGGCAGGGTCCCAAGAACATTTGCCAGGCCATAGCGTTGAAAGCGGCTTTTGCTCTCCCGACCGGGATCAATCCGCTGGCTGGAACCATTGACATCAATGAAACCTGCCCTCTCGATCAGATCCTTCCATTCTCCTTCCAGGTGGGCGGTCACAAAGGCTACCCGTTTGAACATCTCCTGGTAGGCCTGGGTCGGAGGCTGAAGCCAGGTCATTTCAGTGATCCCCAGGTATCCTCCCGGTTTGATCACCCTGGCATATTCCCGAAGCGCGGCTGATTTGTCATCGAAGAAGACATTCACCGATTCTAGCAGCACGACGTCAAAGCAATCATCCCGAAAAGGCAGTGATCTGGCATCAGCGGCCAGGAAGGATGCCAGATTACCAACCTTGTGCCTTAACGCTCTTTGTCGAGCTTCATGGAGCATGTTCTCGATCAGGTCTGCCCCAACCAGGCGCGGAGCGATCTCCTGGGCCAAGAACACCGGTGTGGCGCCCACGCCGCAGCCCAGGTCCAGCACCAGCTGCCCGGACTGGATCCCGGTCCGTTGGACCAGCTCCCGCGTTGCATCCAGGCTGCCGTAATGTTTGGTCAGGCCGAGTTTAGCGAGAAATTCGAAATAATCTTCAGCTCGTTCCGCAGGCATATCGGACCCAATCCTAAAAATATAAGGGAGCGGGACGCAGGGGATTAGTGTAGATTGTATCACCTGAAATCCATTTTTACGACGACGTTAACCACCTCCATGGGTAGCCCTTTGCTGCGAGGGAACGGCCGGATATGGGGGGATTTCCGGCATTCCCAACCCTGTTTTGCAGCGGTTCCTGGGGGGTGATGTATGGTAAAATAGAGCATCGATGAATATCAATAAGATCACTCTCCCAGACCCTCCCAAAGTTTTAAAATCCATCCAAATTGGGTTTGATGCAATCACCAAACATGTGGTGCTATTGCTGTTTCCGCTCGGGGTGGATCTGGTATTGTGGCTTGGTCCGCATTTGCAGATCCGAACCCTGATCGAAGGGCTGATCAGTGAGATGAACGAGGTTGCTGGATTGCTTCCAGCGGATTTCGGCGAGGTTATGGAGGCGGGCCAGGAGATCTGGGCCATGGCGGCAGAGCGGATCAACATGCTGGTTGCCCTGCGTTCAGTGCCGGTGGGAGTGTTCAGCCTGCTGGCATCTGTGCTCCCAGTTGAAAACCCTCTTGGAAGCCCGCTGTTCTGGGATGTGCCAGACCTGGGTTGGGCATTCCTGCTGACAGTGATCATCTTCCTGGTCGGACTGGTCTTGGGGAGCTTGTATTTTTCCGCCGTACGCCAGGCGGCCGTCTTTGACCAGCTTGACTGGCATACCATCCTGCGGGAATGGCCTCGAGTCACCTGGCAGTCATTGGTGCTGAGCATTCTGTGGCTGGTGTTTTTCCTGGCTATCCTGATCTTGGGAAGCTGCGCAGCGACGGGGATCACTATGTTCAGCGTTTCCCTGGGCCAGATGGTGATCGTCCTTTTCGGCATTGTCAGTTTCTGGCTGCTTTTCCCGCTGTTCTTTTCTCCCCATGGGATCTTCACTAAAGGCCTAAAAGCCTGGCAATCCCTGATCACCAGCATTCAATTGACCAATCTGACTTTCTTGAAAACCAGCGTATTCATCATGATCGCCATTCTGATCAATCAGGGATTGAATATTGTCTGGCAGATCGCCCCGGAGAAATCCTGGCTGATGATGATCAGCATTTTAGGCCATGCTTTTGTTACTACCGGAATGCTTTCGGCCAGTTTTGTCTACTACCAGGAGATCAACCGCTGGATGGAAGAAATGAAAGCTTTGGGAGTGTCTCAGAAAACCGCTGAAGGCGGACCAAGTTTGGAAAAATGACCCAAGTCATGTTATGATTTGGGTTTGCTTGAAACTTCATGGAGGGTGTTGTGGCAAATAAGAATCAAAAAATGTCCTATGATGCAAAAGATATCCAGGTCCTGGAAGGTTTGGAAGCAGTCCGAATGCGCCCAGGTATGTACGTTGGCGGCACGGACATCAAGGCTCTCCATCACCTGGTTTACGAGGTCGTTGATAACTCCATCGATGAGGCCCTGGCGGAGTATTGCGATGAGATCGAGATCATCATCCATCAAGATGAAAGTGTGACCGTGACCGATAATGGGCGCGGGATCCCGGTGGATATTCACCCCGAGAAGAAGGTCCCCGCCCTGGAGCTGGTCATGACCATGCTGCATGCCGGTGGTAAGTTCGGCGGGGGCGGCTACAAGGTTTCCGGCGGTCTTCATGGTGTCGGGCTGTCTGCTGTCAACGCCTTGTCAGAATGGTTCGAGGTCCGCGTCTGGAGGGACAAGAAGGAATATTTCCAGCGCTATGAGAAAGGTGTGGCTGTGACAAAACTGGAAGTGGTCGGCGATGCTCCTAAGGGTAAAACCGGCACCACCCAGACGTTCCTGTACGATAAAACCATCTTTGATCAGGACCTGACCTATCAATTTGAAACCCTGGTCCAGCGCTTCAGGGAGATGGCATTCGTAACCCGGGGAGTCACCATCCGGTTCATCGATGAACGGACCGACCGGGAGATGAACTTCTACTTTGACGGTGGGATCACCTCTTTTGTCCGATATCTGAACCGCAACCGCGAAAAGCTCCATCCCGTGATCCATGTTGAGAAGGAGATCGATGATATCGTCATCGATGCAGCCTTCCAATACACGGATTCTTTTGCGGAATCCATTTACGCCTTTGCCAACACCATCAATACCCATGACGGCGGCACGCATCTGACCGGTTTACGGACTGCAATTACGCGCACGGTCAATAACTATGCCCGCAGCAAGAAGATCTTCAAGGACTCTGACCCGAATCTGTCAGGCGATGACACCCGGGAGGGATTGACTGCGATCATCAGTGTCAAACACCCCAACCCCCAGTTCGAGAGCCAGACCAAGGTCAAGTTAATGAATGCCGAGGTAAAAACCCACACCCAACAGGTGGTTGCGGAAGGCGTCGAGGCTTTCTTGGAGGAGAATCCTGCCGCTGCCAAAGCGATTGTCAATAAGTGCCTGACTTCTGCTCGCGCCCGAACGGCAGCCAGCAAAGCTCGTGATTTGGTAATCAGGAAATCAGCCCTGGAGAGCATGACCCTGCCGGGTAAGCTGGCAGACTGCTCCTCCCGCGACCCCCAGGAATCCGAGATTTACATCGTCGAGGGTGACTCGGCAGGTGGATCAGCCAAACAAGGCCGCGACCGCCACTTCCAGGCCATCCTGCCCTTGCGGGGTAAGATCCTCAACACGGAGCGGGCCCGATTGAACCAGATCCTGACCAATAACGAGGTCAAATCACTGATCTCTGCCCTGGGAGTGGGGATCGGGGACAGCTTCGATATCGAAGGCTTGCGCTATTGGCGGGTGATCATCATGACCGATGCCGATGTCGATGGCGCGCACATCCGCACCTTGCTGCTGACTTTCTTCTTTCGCTACATGCAGGAGCTGATCGAGACCGGGCATCTCTACATCGCCCAGCCGCCTCTCTATAAACTGGAGTACAAGAACAAAACGAGTTATATCTATACTGAGAAGCAGAAAATAGAAAGGCTGAAGGAACTGAGTATATCCCTTGATAAAGCCAACCTGCAGCGCTACAAGGGTCTTGGTGAGATGAATCCCCAGCAGCTGTGGGAGACTACCATGGATCCTGAAACTCGCACCCTGCTGCAGGTTTCCATCGAAGATGCTGCTGCCGCTGACAGGACCTTTGATATGCTGATGGGGTCCTCTGTTCCACCGCGGAAACGTTTTATCATCACTCATGCCAATGAAGTAAGGAATTTGGATATCTAACACCTAAATCCAGATGTCGCTAAGTCAAGGTCAGCTCCTTCGCGAACGCTACAGGATCATCGAGGTCCTCGGACATGGTGGGATGGGGTCCATCTTCCGTGCCGTGGATGAGAACCTGGGTTTGGAAGTGGCAGTCAAGGAGAACCTGTTCACGATCGATGACTATGCCCGACAGTTCAGACGGGAAGCCACCATCCTGGCAAGCTTGCGCCATCCGAATCTACCGCGCGTTTCAGATCATTTCAGTGTCGAGGATCAAGGCCAGTACTTGATCATGGATTACATCGAGGGGGAAGACCTCCAGGAAAGGCTGGAAAGGATCGGCCCCTTCGAAGAAGAGGAGGTCGTCTACATCGGGGCAGCGATCTGCGACGCACTCTCATATATGCATTCCCGGGATCCAGTGGTCCTGCACCGAGATATCAAGCCGGCGAACGTGCGGATCACTCCCAGCGGGGGAGTGTTCCTGGTAGATTTCGGATTGGCCAAGGTCATCCAGGGCGACCAGACCACCACCACAGGCGCCCGGGCCATGACCATGGGTTTTTCTCCCCCAGAACAATACGGAGCGGCCCGGACGGATGCCCGGACGGATATCTACTCATTGGGAGCAACCCTTTATACGGCATTAACAGGATTGACCCCGGAAGACAGCCTGGCTCAAACCATGGACCAGGTTGAGCTGACCCCGGTCCGGGAAAGGAATCCCCGGGTTTCAAAACGCGTGGCAGAAGCGGTCGAGAAGGCGCTCCAGGTGCACCCCAACAACCGCTGGCAGATGGCGGCCGAATTCAAGAACGAACTCCTCAAAGCTCAGAGCGGCAGGTTCACCGGCAATTTCGGTCTCGATCAGCCCCAGGGGAGTAAAGCTCCCAAACCCGCAGCCCAAAAATCCCCCGAGGTCGTCGTGCGCAGGGTCGAGACCAAAGATCTGGATTCGAAACCGGGAGGCAAGGGGAGTCGTTCCCGGGCTAAGAAGAAGGGGTCTGCGAGGGCAACGATCAAGCTCGACCGGGGAGGATGCCTGGGATTGATCGGTTTACTGGCTCTCATTCTTGTTCTGGCGGCTGCGGTATTTGCCATGCTCAACCCGACTTTAGCCCGCGGTTTGCTGGCCATCTGGTTCTAGGTTTTTTTCCTTTTTACAGCCATTCAACTCCGACCAACCAAAGGTGATGATTATCACGATTTGGGCAAAATACTTGTCAGACAATTGACAGGTTGCTACATCTTTGTTAAACTTGAAATTGTCAGACAAGTAATCCACGGGATGAATTATGACAACACTTCTGGTTCGGAATGCCCATATTCTGGTAACAATGGATGACCAGCGCCGTGAAATTCCTGGAGGTGGTATTTTTATCCGGGATGGATTTATCGAGCAGGTAGGAGAATCTGATCAATTGCCCTCAAAAGCAGATCAGATTCTTGATTTAAAAGGACATATCCTGCTCCCAGGGCTGATCAACACCCACCACCATTTCTACCAGACACTCACCCGGGTGGTTCCCGAGGCTCAGGACGCCAACTTGTTCCACTGGCTGAAGACCCTCTATCCCATTTGGGCCCGGATGCAGCCAGAGGATATCCGGATCTCCACCAGGACTGCCCTGGCTGAGCTGGCCCTCTCCGGCTGCACAACTGCTTCTGACCATCTCTATCTATTCCCGAACGGCTCCCGCCTGGATGATGAGATCGAGGTCGCCCTGGAGATGGGGCTCCGGCTCCACGCATCCCGCGGTTCTATGAGCCTGGGGGAGAGCAAGGGGGGGCTGCCGCCTGACAGCGTTGTGGAGGACGAGGATTCGATCCTCAAGGATTCCCAGCGGCTGATCGAAGCCTACCATGACAGCGAGCCCGGGTCTTTAACCCAGATCGTGCTGGCTCCCTGCTCACCGTTCAGCGTTACCGGGGACTTGATGCGCGAGAGCGCTTCCCTGGCTCGGCAGTATGGTGTCCAGCTCCACACGCACCTGGCTGAAACCGAGGATGAGGTGGATTTCACCATTGAGAAGTTTGGCAAGCGGCCGGTGGCCTATATGGAAGAGGTGGACTGGATCGGTCCTGATGTGTGGTTTGCGCATTCTGTGTACCTTAATGAGTCCGAGATCGGCGTCTATGCGGATCACGGCTGTGGAGTTGCGCACTGCCCCAGTTCGAATATGCGACTGGCCTCAGGCGCGGCTCCGATCCTCGATTTGGTTTCCGCCGGAGTGGATGTGGGCATTGGCGTGGATGGATCAGCCAGCAATGACGGATCTCATTTGCTGGAAGAAGCCCGCCAGGCCCTGCTGCTGGCCAGGCTGCGGGCCGGGATCCACGGTGCTTCCCGCTCTGGTGGTGGGGACCAGCCCATTATGTCTGCCCGCCAATCGCTGGAGTTAGGGACCCGGGGAGGAGCTGCAGTCCTGGGAAGAAAGGACATCGGTTCCCTGGAACCTGGCAAAGCCGCTGATTTCATCGCCATTGACCTGGAAAGGATCGACTATGCGGGAGCACTGCATGATCCTGTAGCTGCCCTGGTCTTCTGCGCCCCTGTCAAGGTGGATTACAACGTTGTCGGCGGTAGATTCATTGTCAACGAAGGCCAGCTTACTACTGCGGACCTGCCGGTATTGATCGAAAAACACAACCAGGCAGCCAAGCGGCTGCTCAATGGCTAGTCAGCCATCAGCATAGGGGAGAATATTATGAACGCAAAGGAAATCAGCGCCAGAACGAGAGCCCTCGTGGATGTCGCCATGGGGCGGAAAAAGGCAGACCTGGTGATCCAAAATGGCCGCTGGGTGTGTGTCCAGTCAGGGGAGATCATCTCCGGGATCGATATCGCGGTACTGGGAGAACGGATCGCCTACGTCGGTGAGGATGCCTCGCACACGATCGGGGATCATACCCAGGTTGTGGATGCGCAGGATATGTACCTGGTGCCCGGTTTGCTGGACGCCCACATGCACGTAGAATCTGGCATGGTGACCATTACCGAATTCGTGCGGGCAGTTGCTCCACACGGCACGACGGGGATGTTCATCGACCCCCATGAAATTGCCAATGTCTTTGGCCTAAAAGGTGTCAAGCTGATGGCAGATGAGGCGGAAGAACAGCCCATCCATGTCTGGGTCCAGGTGCCTTCCTGTGTGCCTTCAGCCCCGGGTCTGGAAACGCCGGGATCATCCATCGGCCCGGAGGACGTGGCTGAAGCCATGACCTGGGAACGCATCATCGGTCTGGGAGAGATGATGAATTTCCCTGGTGTGTTTTTTGGCGACCAGAAGATGCATGACGAGATGGCAGCCACCAGAGCCGCAGGCAAGGTGATCGGAGGCCATTATGCTGCCCCAGATCTGGGACTTCCATTTCATGGATATGTTGCCGGCGGTCCTGAGGACGACCACGAGGGCACTAGGAAGGAGGATGCTGTTGCCAGAGTTCGCCAGGGTATGAAAGCCATGCTCCGTTATGGATCTGGCTGGCTGGACGTTGAAGCCCAGATCCCAGCCATCCTGGAAGACAAGCTCGATTCCCGCCATTTTGTCCTCTGCACCGATGACTCTCACTCAGAAACATTGGTCAATGACGGCCATATGGACCGGGTGCTGCGCCACGCCATCAACCTGGGATTGGATCCTATGACAGCTTTGCAGATGGCTACGCTCAATACCGCAGAGCATTTTGGCGTATCAAGGGACATGGGACAGATCGCTCCTGGCAGGTATGCTGATATCCTGCTGGTGAAGGATCTGGCGGATTTCCGGGCTCATCAAGTCTTCGCCCGTGGGAAACTGCTCGCGGAGGATGGCGCCTGGAAGATCGATCTACCAGGCACCCAGTATCCGGAATGGGCTTCCAAATCTGTCCATATGAAAAGGCCGCTGACTGCGGAGGATTTCCGCCTCTCAGTGGCCCCGGGATTAAGGGGGAAAGCGGTCACAGCCCATGTCATCGGTGTGGTCGAAGGTCAGGCGCCGACCAAGCACCTTCGGATACCTGTCCAGCCCGTTGAGGGGGAGATCAAGATCGATCCCGGTCGGGACCTGTTGAAGATCGCCCTGGTAGAAAGGCATCAAGCTACCGGCGGCGTGGTAGTTGGTCTGGTGAGCGGTTTTGGCTTGCAGGGCAGCTGTGCCCTGGGTTCGACCGTCGCCCATGATTCCCACCACATGATCATCGTTGGTACGGATGAGAGTCAGATGGCGCTGGCAGCTAATGAACTGGCTGAGATGAATGGAGGGCAGGTCGTCGTCAAGGACGGCAAGGTGATCGGCTCTGTGGCACTGCCCATCGCGGGTTTGATGTCCACCAAGCGGGCTGATATCGTTGCCGAAGAAGCCGCCAGTGTGTTGGCTGGATTCAAAGCCTGTGGATGCAGCATTGTCAATCCCAACATGCAGTTAAGTTTGCTGGCTTTGGTGGTGATCCCAGAGCTGCGAATTTCCGATCTGGGATTGGTGGATGTCAGTAAATTCGAATTTGTCCCGGTCCTGGAAGGGGAGGGGTCTTGATCAAGGACAATGATGTTTCCCGATCCCTGCATGAGCAGCTCAGCCAGTTGATCGCTGATACCGAGTCGGGTCAGCGCCTGCCTTCCGAACCAAAACTGGCAGTTGAACTGGGTGTCTCCCGGGCTTCCCTGCGGGAAGCCATGCGGACTTTTGAGACCCGGGGGCTGCTGCAGAGAAAGCAGGGTGTAGGGACCTTCGTTATCCACCCTGAAAGTGTCTTCGAGACTGGCCTGGAAAACCTCAACAGCCTGGAGACCATCGCTGCCCAGCTGGGCCTGGAGGTCTCGATGGGCAAAATGGAAATCTCCAGACAGGTCATCAATCAGGAGCTAGCTGAGATCCTGGAGCTGCCAGAAGGTCAGGAAATCCTCACCGTCTCTCGTGTGATCCTGGCCCAGGAACGTCCGGTAGCGTACCTGGAGGACAATCTGCCTATTGATGTCATCACCGAGAGTGAGGTTCGCCAGAATTTCACTGGTTCGGTGCTGGACATGCTCATCCGGCGGGATGATATCCCCCTGGCAAGCTCTAAATGCCAGATCAGCGCCCTGGGAGCGACATCCGAGATCGCCAGTGCGCTGGACATTCAGCGCCATGATCCCCTGCTTGTATTTTCATCCCTGCTGTATTCCACGCGTGGAAGGATCATCGACTCGTCCTTCAGTTATTTCCTGCCTGGATATTTCCATTTTCATATTGTGCGCAGGGTTGGAAATCCGATATGAAAGTAACCGTGGAGGAGGAAAATTCGGAAGAAATACCAGAGAAATCCACTTATCGTTTCGAAAGAGTTCAATATTTTGAAAAAGGAGATTTACAATGAGGAGTTTTGTAGGAAGGAACATCATATCTTTACGCGATTTCGAGCGGCACGAGTTTGAGCGTGTCTTTGAGGTTGCTGAAAAACTGGCCCCGATCGCTCACAACCGCAAGAACGTCAACCTGCTCAAGGAAAAGACCATGGTGACGGCTTTTTATCAGCCGTCCACCCGCACCCGCTTGGCACATGAAGCAGCCATGCTCCGGCTGGGTGGGAAAGTGACCGGCTTTTCCGACGCCAAAATGACCCGCGCGGGTGACTTTTACATGGAATCCATCAAGGATACCTTCAAGATGCTTGAGAACTACGGCGATGTCATCGTCATGCGCCACTTCATGAAAGGCGCTCCTCAGGAAGCATCCAAATGGGTCAGCATTCCGATCATCAACGGCGGCGATGGCTGGGGCGAGCATCCTACCCAGATCCTGACCGACCTTTACACCATCATGCGCGAGAAAGGCCGCATTGACGGCCTGCGTTGGGTGGCAGTTGGTGATATGCGCATGCGCACCATGCACTCCCTGGGCCACGCCCTGACCCAGTTCGACTGCCCGATCACCTTTATCGCTCCCAAGGATATGAGCTTGCCCGATGAGTACCGGGAGGATTTCAAGCGCAACAGCCTGAACTTCACCGAAGGCGGGGATGTCCGGGAAGTGATCGCGGACGCAGATGTGATCCTGGTTGAGCCGGTTGTCCAGCCAGACTACACCAAATCCCGCGACGAACGGGATGGCGATGTCGGCCAGACACCTCCACAATTCAAGATCACCAAGGAACTGCTGGAGACCAAGGCCAAATCTGACGCGGTGCTGCTGCACTCCCTGCCCCGCATGGATGAGATTCCTCCTGATGTGGATCAGACCCGCTGGGCGCGCTACTGGCAGGAAGGCTTTAACGGCGTTGTCATGCGCATGGCCCTGCTGGCCCTCGTCCTGGGCGCGATGGAGTAGGAATATTACCAAATCACCGGCGGGCAGGCGGGCAGAATGCCTGCCTGCCGGGATCAGCAAATTGAATTGACTGAAAGGAGCTAGCTATGATTTCTGATTTAAGGGGCCGTGATCTGATTGGCGACCTGGACTTTACCAAAGAGGAAGTTGAAACCGTCCTCGAGGTTGCCTGGGATCTAAAGAAAAAACGGGCTTTGGGTGAAAGGCACAACCTGCTGCAAGATAAGACCCTGGCCATGCTGTTCTTCTTCTCCAGCACCAGGACCCGGGCATCATTTGAGTCCGGCATGGCGCAGCTGGGCGGGCATGCAGCCTTCATGGAAAGCCGCACGACCCAGGTCTCGCATGGTGATACAGAGAAGGAGTTGGGGGAGATCCTCGGCCGGTATTTTGATGGGATCGCCGTTCGCCACGTCGATTGGGGCGTTGGCAACAAATATATCAACAATATCGCATCCGCTTCGCGCTCTCCGGTGCTGAATATGCAGTGCGAGATCTACCATCCCCATCAGTGCCTGGCAGATATCATGACCATCCTCGAGAAGAAAGGCCGCGACTTGAGAGGAAAGAAAATCGTCGTTTCCTGGGCTTATGCTTCATCCTACCTGAAACCGATTTCCGTTCCCCAATCCCTGATCCTCCAGATGCCGCGCTTTGGTCTGGACGTCACGCTGGCCCACCCCCCGGAATTCAAGCTCATGCCTGAGATCATGGAGCAGGCTAAAGAGCAAGCCAAGATCTTTGGCGGGAAATTCGAGGTCGTGGATGATATGAAAGAAGGATTCAAGGACGCCGATATCGTGTATGCGAAATCCTGGGGTCCCCTGCTGACCACGCAGGATCCTGAGGAAGGCAAAGCCATCCAGGATAAGTACAAGGACTGGATCACCGATGCCAAGAAGATGGCATTGGCAGACAAGGACGCGATCTATATGCATCCGCTTCCTGCTGATCGGGATGTTGAGGTCACCAGTGAGGTAATGGACGGACCACAATCCGTGGTCTTTGACCAGGCAGAGAACAGGATGCATGCCCAGAAAGCCGTTATGGCTCTGACGATGCGCTAGGAGATGGATATGACTGAAAAAAAGAAAGTTGCGGTTGTCGCCATTGGCGGCAATTCCCTGATCAAATCCAAGGCACAGCAAACCGTTGAGGATCAATATCAGGCTGCCAAGGAAACCGCTTACCACCTGGTGGATATGATCGAGGCAGGCTGGGATATCGCTGTGGGCCATGGGAATGGTCCCCAGGTTGGTTTTATCCTGCGTCGCTCGGAAATTGCCCATAAGGCAGAGGGTATGCACGAGATTCCCCTGGATGTGTGCGGTGCGGACAGCCAGGGAGCGATCGGGTATGCCTTACAGCAGAACATCCAGAATGAGCTCAAGAAACGCGGCATCAGCAAGTCGGCAGCAACCGTGATCACCCAGGTGCGGGTTGATCCCAATGATCCTGCCTTCCAGGCTCCCGCCAAACCCATTGGCTCATTCATGGAGGAAGCTGAAGCCAAGAAAAAAGAGCAGGAGTTGGGCTGGGATGTGGTTGAGGATGCCGGTCGAGGTTGGCGCAGGGTAGTGGCGTCCCCGATCCCGGTAGAGATCATGGAGCTGAATGCAATCAAAGCCCTGATCGATTCCGGCATGGTCACCATCACGGTTGGCGGCGGCGGGATCCCGGTGATCGATTCTGATGCCGGCGTGATCGGCACTGCTGCAGTGATCGACAAGGATTTCGCGTCTGCCTTCCTGGCTAATGAGATCAACGCTGATCTGCTGCTGATCTCCACAGCTGTGGAAAAAGTTGCCCTGAATTTTGGCAAACCTGACCAGGTAGAAGTGGATCAAATGACAGTTGCCGAGGCGAAAAAATATCTTGCAGAAGGCATCCATTTCGCCAAAGGTTCCATGGAGCCCAAGATCAAGGCCATTGTCAAGTTCCTGGAAGCAGGCGGTAAAGAAGCCATCATTACCAACCCTGAGAATATCGGGCGGGCGCTGAAGGGAGAGACCGGGACGCGGATCGTCCCCTGATCCCCTGCGGTCTCCTTGAAATTCCTGCCAACTATCAGGTTGGATGACAGGATATTGTTCTTAATCGTAGAGAACAATATTCAAGTATACTTAGGTTATTCGAGAACCGCTCTTGTCAGGAAAGGAGGTGCCTCTCACACTTGTTGTCGGAAAGGAAGTCCATTTTTCACTGTATAGAGGAGATAAAATGAGAAAGAAAAGTCTATGGTTAGTGGTCAGTCTGATGCTGATCGCAGCATTCGTCTTTACTGCCTGCCAGCCAGCTCCAGCAGAAGAACCTGCAGCCGGCGAGGAAGCAGCCCAAGAAGAAGCTGCCCCCGCAGAGGAAACGGGCGGACTGCAGATCCCTGAGATCGAGGAAGGGAAATTCAATGTCGCCTTCGTGATGCTCAGCACCCACGATGATGGCGGCTGGTCCCAGGCTCAGTATGATGGCATCGTCTATCTGAACGAGAATGTGGACGGCGTCCATACTGCCTACGTGGAATCTGTGGCAGAAGGCGCTGACTCCGAGCAGGTCTTCCGGGCTCTGTCCCGCAAGGGATTTGACCTGATCTTCGGTGGGTCTTTCGGTTATATGGACTCCATGGAAGTGGTTGCGGCTGATTTCCCTGATATCGGCTATGTTCATATCAGCGGCTACAAAGCCAATATGACCAACTTCGGCAACATGTTCGGCGAGATGGAAGTCATGAAATACCTGGCTGGAATGATCGCTGGTTCCCGGGCCAAGGCCGATGGCGAGACCGTGATCGGTGGTATGGCGACTTTCCCGATCCCAGAAGAGTTCCGCCTGTTCAACGCTTATGCCCTGGGCATCCAGAAGACCTGCCCCGAGTGCACCCTGGACATCCGCTGGATCAACACCTGGCACGACCCGATCATCGAGCGCGAAGGTGCGGATTCTCTGTTTGACGCTGGCGCCCATGTTGTTATGACCGGCGCTGACACCCCGGCTTCTGCTCTGGCAGCCGCTGACCGCGAAGGTGTTTATGGTATCACCTACGACTGGTCTGGCTCCTGCACGGTTCCGGAATGCCTTACAGCTCCTTACTGGAACTGGGGTCCCGTCTTTGTTGGCATCGTGGAAGATGTGATGGCTGGTACCTATGAGTACGGCTGGCAGTACTTCGACGCTGCTTCCGGCGGCCTGGGCATCTACGGCTTCATGGATGGTCAGGAGATGCAGCCTGGTGTCGCCAGTCTGCCTGCAGAGGATCTGCAGCTGGTCCAGGATACACTGGCAGCTGCCCTGGCGGGTGAATTCAACCGCTTTGATGTCTTCGCTGGCCCGATCACGGACAACCAGGGCAACGTGGTTGTTCCTGACGGCGCAAGAATGCAGCAAGCTGATATCGACCAGTTTGCCCCCGGAGCCCCCGGACTGGAATGCGAATACGGCATGTATTGGTGGAACGAGAACGTTACCGCCGAACTGCCTGAACTGTAAAATCCTTAAGATCGACAGGGTGGCCGGATCTTCCGGCCACCCTTGCTTTACCTCGTTATTATTCTCTTGATCTTTTTCAACAATTAATATAGAAGCGGTGGTTTCCTATGGATGCAGATAAGACTGA
Organism: Anaerolineales bacterium; assembly: GCA_045888315.1. Taxonomy (GTDB): domain Bacteria; phylum Chloroflexota; class Anaerolineae; order Anaerolineales; family UBA11858; genus B10-G9. The sequence continues at coordinate 32,567 of JBGCVQ010000085.1, forward strand.
AAGCGGCCTTGAAAATGTTGTCAGTATGCGGGGCATCACCAAGCGATTTCCTGGGGTCCTCGCCAATGACCACGTGGATTTTGACCTGCGCAAGGGAGAGGTTCATGCCCTGCTGGGGGAGAATGGCGCTGGAAAAAGCACCTTGATGAATGTCCTGGCCGGCCTCTATCGACCGGAAGCTGGCATCATCCGGGTCCATGATAAACAGGTAGAGTTTGGTTCGCCGCGGGAAGCCATCGAGGAAGGTATCGGGATGGTCCACCAACATTTCATGCTGGTGCCTTCCCAAAGTGTCACAGAAAATATCCTGTTAGGTCTGGATGAGCCACGGTTCCGAATGCAGCTGTCCAAATATAACGAGGTCATTGAGGAAATGGCCCATAAATTTGGACTGCATGTCGATCCGAGTGCCAAGGTCTGGCAGCTGTCCGTGGGCGAACAGCAGCGGGTAGAGATCCTCAAGATGCTCTACCGCGGTGCAGATGTGCTGATCACAGATGAGCCGACAGCGGTGCTGGCTCCCAGCGAGATCGATGAACTGTTCAATACCCTGCGGTCGATGACAAAGCAGGGAAAATCAGTGGTCTTCATCAGCCATAAATTGCATGAAGTGATGGATATCTCAGATCGGATCACGGTGCTCCAGAAAGGCAAGGTAACTTCCGCCGGGTTGAACAGCAATGATGTTACCCGGGAAGACCTGGCGCGCTTGATGGTCGGCCGTGAAGTGGTTTTCCGAGTGGATAAACAGGTCTCGCAAGTAGGGGAAGAAGTCCTCTCGGTGCAGGATCTGGAAGCGAATAACGATAAAGGTTTAACGGCTTTGCGAGGTGTCAGTTTGAATGTCCGCCAGGGGGAGATCGTTGGCTTGGCTGGCGTGGCCGGCAACGGTCAGAATGAACTGGCAGAAACCTTGGCAGGCTTGCGCGAGGCAACGGGAGGAAAGATCATTGTCAATCACAGTGACGTGACCAATAAACCCGTCAAGCTGGGCATCCGCCACGGGATCTCTTTGATCCCGGCAGATCGGACCCAGGTCGGCACTGCCCCGAATCTAAGTGTGACAGACAATATGATCATGAAGAAATATGATCAGGATCCGATTGGTAAAAGTGGGCTGCTGCATATGTCTGAAGCGGAATCCTATGCCAGGGATCTCAAAGAAGCTTACAAGATCATGGTGCCGACGATCGATACCTCGGTTCGGCTGCTGTCTGGTGGCAACTTGCAGAAAGTCATTCTGGCCCGGGAGATCTCCAGCGAGCCAACGCTGATGATCGCGGTCCAACCTACCCGCGGCCTGGATGTGGGCGCGATCGAAGGAGTCCAGCGACTGCTGTTAGCCCAGCGGCAAGCCGGCGCGGCAATTTTATTGATATCAGAAGAATTGGAGGAGCTGCTCTCCCTGAGCGACCGTATCTATGTCATTTATGAGGGTGAGATCATGGGGGAGATCATGGACGGCGATATCACCAAGATCGGGATGATGATGACCGGGACCCGGCTGGAGGAGATCGAGCGGGAAGGAGTTGCCTGAGATGAGTGCTGTTGAGGTCAATAAACCTGCGAAAAGGTCGCTATTTCCATATCAAATCAAGGTGGAGAACCGGGTCGAAAATCCTCCCCGGTGGCTGTCACCTTTGCTGTCTATTGTGGCAGTGGTGATCGCACTGCTGGTAGGTGCCCTGGTGATCAGCATCGCCGGCGGGCAGCCCTGGGCGGTTTACAAGCATATCGCCAAATATTCTTTCGGAAGCCTGGGTGTGATCTCAGATACGATGGTCAAAGCCATCCCCCTCATGCTGGTTGGCTTGGCCTGCTCGATCGCTTTTCGGATGAAACTCTGGAACATCGGCGCTGAAGGGCAGTTCTTCCTGGGGGCATTTGGCGCCAGTATGGTGGTCCTGCTGCCTATCCTTCCCGAGGACGCTCCAAAATGGCTGTTCATCATCACCATGGTTTTCTTTGGGATGTTGTTCGGCGCTCTGTGGGGATTCATCCCTGGATTTCTCAAGGCTCGCTACAATGTCAATGAGATCATTTCCACTTTGATGATGAACTATATCGCCATTGAATGGAATAACTATTTCATCTATGCGGTCTGGACCGAAGGCGGCTTCCAGATGTCGCGCATGTTCCAGCGAAATGCCTGGCTGCCGCGGCTTTCTGACCTGGCCAGCAAGTGGAAGCTATTCAGCGGGCTGACCACGCATCTGGGACTGGTTTTTGCGATTGTAGCTGCTGTGATCTTGTGGTTCGTCCTGGCAAAGACCCAATGGGGATATGAGATCCGTTTGATCGGTGATAACCCCCGGGCTGCGGAATATGCTGGTGTCAAGATCGGCAGGAATATCATCCTGGTGATGATGGTCTCAGGCGCCCTGGCGGGATTGGCAGGCATGTCTGAGATCGCTGGTGTTGTGCACCGCTTGCAGGGAGCGATCTCCCCTGGCTACGGCTATACGGGGATCATCATCGCCTGGCTGGCCAAACTCAACCCTCTGGCAGTGATCGTGGCCTCGATCCTCTTCGGCGCCCTGATCCTGGCAGGTCGAGAGGTCCAGCCTTCCGGAGTGCCGACTTTGATCCAGGGAGTGATCATGGTCTCTTTGATAGCCAGCGACTTTTTCCTGCGGAATCGGGTGCGGATTATCCGTCGGGTGGAGGACTAAATGGATCTAATCATTATTTTAGCGTCTGGAGTTGCCACTGGTACGGTCCTGCTGTATGCCACAGTAGGCGAGATCTTTTCTGAACGGTCCGGGATCCTCAACCTGGGTGTGGAAGGGATGATGCTGCTTGGCGCAATGGCAGCCTACCGCATCTCTGCAACCACCGGAAACCCCTGGGTCGGACTGCTGGTTGCCATGCTGGCTGCCGGCTTGATCAGCCAGGTTCACGCCTTTATCGCCATCACTTTGCAGGCGGACCAGGTGATCAGCGGCTTGGCCTTGAACTTCCTAGCTACGGGGGTCAGCCTGGTCTTTGGTGAGGGTCTGACCAGTCTGCGGGACATCGTTCCCCAGCTTCCCAAACTGACCATCCCCCTCTTGACCCAGATCCCTATCCTGGGCAGGGTATTTTTCACCAACCAGAGCATCATGGTCTATATCGGCTACCTGTTCGTGCCCCTGGCTTGGTATTACATCAACCGCACCCGCCCGGGACTCCATCTGCGGGCGGTAGGTGAATACCCCGCGGCGGCTGATACCCTGGGGATCAGGGTTTTTGGACTGAGGTATTTTTACGTCTTCGTGGGTGGGTTGCTGGCGGGGTTGGCGGGAGCGACTATCAGCCTTTCCATCTCGCCCGGATGGTTTGGCGCTCTGACCACATCCGGCCAGGGATGGATCGCCATCGGCTTGGTGATCTTCGCCCAGTGGAACCCGATTCGGGCAGCTTTTGGCGCTTTCACCTTTGGCGCGCTGCGGCGCCTGGTGCTTGATATCCAGGGACCTTCCACCATCCTGGGTTTGGCGAATCCGTTCTTCTATAACACCTACTATGGGTTCTTCTTGAAAATGCTGCCTTATGCCTTTACAGTGATCTTCCTGGTGATCGGTTCCAGAGAAGCCAACCGTAAGCGCATTGGTACACCAGCAGCGCTGGGATTACCCTATATCCGCGGTCAGCGCGGTTTATAAGTCTATGATCAGTCTGGAAGAGCGTAAGGACTTGATCAGGGCAGCCCTTGGTGAAGTACCGCTGGACCTGCGAATCGACCATATCCAGGTAGTCAACGTCTACAATGGAACGATCGAACCTGGTTCGATCGGTGTCAAGGACGGCAGGATCGTCACACCCTATGCGGGTGATTATCAAGCGCGCCAGGTCCTGGATGGCGGCGGGTTTTTTGCCATTCCCGGATTCATCGACACCCACGTCCATCTGGATTCCACCCTGGTAATTCCCGAGAACCTTTCTCAGCTGCTTCTGCCGCGCGGCACAACGGTGATGCTCTCTGACCCGATGGAGATCGCCAATGTGGCTGGCTTGCGGGGTTTCAAAGCTTTGCTGGGTTCAATGGATCAATTGGACTATCACATCTTCCTGGAAGTTTCCTCCCGGGTGCCTACGGCGCCTGGCCTGGAAACGACCGGCGGAGAGCTGGACCTGGAGGCTGTCCGTGAGATCCTGACCTGGCCCCAGGCTGTGAGCCTGGGCGAACTGGATCCCTCCAAGGTGCTGGAGATGCGGGAGGAATACCTGCTGAAAGTCGAAGCAGCCCTGCGGCTGGGCAAGATCTGCAACGGCCATGCAGTGGGACGGGTTGGTAAAGAGCTGGTGGCATATGCCTGCGGGGGATTGGCAGATGACCATGAATGCGTTGATTACCAGGAGGCCGTTTCCCGCTTGAAGCTGGGCATGGCAGTGCTGGTTCGTGAGGGAAGCACCGAAAGGAATCTAGACCTGATCCTGGAAGGAGTGGTCAGGGAGGGGACTTACTCCCAGCACCTGATGTTTTGCACAGATGATAAACACCCTGATGAGATCCTCGAGGAAGGCCATATCGATTTGATGGTCAATCGGGCGATCGAGCTGGGATTGACCCCCATGCAGGCAATCCAGATGGCGACTATCAATGCCGCCCAGCATTTCCGGATCGAGCACCTGGTCGGATCTCTCTCTCCTGGCCGGTGGGCGGATATCATCCTGGCAGAGGACCTGCGCCACATTAAACCCTCTGAGGTATTCTTCAAAGGAAAACTTGTGGTTGAAGAAGGCATTTATATTGGAAAGCCGCCCCGGCCGGATTATCCTGAATGGATCTTCAACACCGTATCACTCACCAGGGGAAAACAGCCAGAGGATTTCCGGCTGGCATCCAATCTGGATGAAGCCGATGTCTGGGTGATCGAGCTCTTTCCTGACCAGATCATCAATACCAAGATCCAAGCCAAACTGGAAGTCCGGGAAGGACAGGTGATCGCTGACCCAGCAAGAGATCTCCTCAAGCTGGCTGTTGTCGAACGCCATGGAAAGAACGGGAATATCGGGATCACTTTTGTGCAAGGATTCGGATTGAAGGATGGGGCTCTGGCATCATCCATCGCCCACGATCATCATAATATCATTGTGGCCGGTACAAATGACGAGGATATGGCTCTCTGCGCTGCTGAGATCGAAAACATGCAGGGAGGTTTCGTGCTCGTATCCCGGGGAGAAGTCCTGGGACGGCTTCCCCTTCCCATCGGCGGTTTATTAAGCCAGCAACCCGTGGATGATATTATCGAGAATTTAGATCAGATCAACATGGCCTATCATGACCTGGGAGGCACACTCCCGGCACCTTTCATGACCTTATCCTTTATCGGGCTGCCAACTGTGCCCGATCTGGGATTGACGGATCAAGGGCTGGTGGATGTTTTCGCTCACCAATTGATCAGCTCCTTTGTGTCCTAACGGAGACCAGCATGTGGGAATTTGATTATTATCGACCGAAGACGGTTCATGAGTTGAAGGAAAATCTCAGTCAGCCTGGAGCAGTGGTGCTGGCTGGCGGCACGGATATCATTCCGAAGATGAGGCAGAGAAAATTCACACCTACCATCCTGGTTGATACCAGTGGGATTCCGGATTTGGAGTTCATCGAAGATCAGGGCGAACAAGTAGTGATCGGGGCACTGACCACTCATCAGCAGATGGCTCAATCCGAACTGATCGGAGATGTGAACCCTGCTTTGAAGGCAGCCGTGGAAAGCATTGGCTGCATCCAAACCCGCTGCCAGGGAACCCTGGGGGGCAACCTGGCGAACGCCTCACCTGCGGCAGATACAGTCCCGGCCTTGTTGATCTATGATGCCAGCATCCTTATCCAGAGCCTGGAAGGCGAGCGAACGATTCCCTTGGAGTCCTTTGTTTTAGGTCCTGGGAAAACGGACCTGAGGCAGGGTGAGTTCATTCACAGTGTCTCCTTCCCCCGTTTGAAGGAGCGTTGGGGTGCGGCTTTCATCAAAGTAGGCAAACGGACCGGGATGGCAATATCAGTCGTGAACACTGCTGCTGCGCTGATCCTGGACCAGGAGGGTGTGATCTCCGATGCCCGCATCGCTCTGGGAGCGGTAGGTTCCGTTGTCATTCGCTGCCGCCAAACCGAAAACTTTCTTTCTGGAAAAATACCGGGAAAGGATCTATTCACAGAAGCTGGGAGCCTCGTCCGGGAAGAGATGCGGCCGATCTCCGATATCCGGTCCACGGTGGATTATCGGCTCCATTCTGCCTCTGTGATCCTTACCCGAGCGCTGGAGACTGCTGCTTTCGAGGCTGAACGGAGGAATCAGTGAAGAAGATCGAGGTCGAGTTTACTCTGAATGGAATGATAACAGCCCTCAGCAGCTATCCCAATCGAACATTGCTGGATGTGCTGCGGGAGGACCTGGGCTTAACAGGTGTCAAAGATGCTTGCGGAGGGGAAGGTGAGTGTGGTGCCTGCACAGTGATCATCAATGGGAGACCTGTCAACAGCTGCTTGATTTTCATTGGGCAAGTTGATGGTTTGCAGGTGATGACCATCGAGGGGATCACCCCCGAGGAAGGGTATCACCCCATTCAGCAAGCCTTCGTAGAGGCCGGGGCGGTCCAGTGCGGCTACTGCACCCCAGGCGCGATCATGGCTGCCAAAGCCTTGCTGGACAGCAATCCCCATCCAACTGACCAGCAGATCCGGGAAGGCTTGTCGGGAAATTTATGCCGCTGCACTGGTTACACCAAGATGCTGGACGCAGTTCATCAGGTGATCGAAGAGGGTATTAATGACTGATAACTTTCAGACTGTAGGAAAGAATGTCATTCGCAAAGATGCTTGGGAGAAAGCTACTGGTAAGGCGCTCTACACGGCAGACCTGCCAGTTGACCGCCTGAGCTACGGCGCAATCCTGCGCTCCCCGCATCACCATGCGCGCATCCTGGAGATCGATGTCAAAGCAGCTAAAGATGTACCGGGCGTTCAGGCAGTGATCACCGCCGAGGATATACCGGGAGAGAAGATATTTGGTCCTTTGGTCCAGGATCAGCCATCTCTGGCGAGGGAAGTGGTTCGCCACCAGGGTGAGCCTATCGTCCTGGTAGTAGCAAATTCCAGGTCGGCAGCCGAGAAAGCCTGTGAGCGGATCGGTGTCTCATACCAGGAGCTGGAAGCGGTTTTCGATCCTGTTGAAGCCGCTCAGCCTGACGCACCTCAGCTCCATCCAGAAGGGAATGTCGTCACGGAGCTTCATGTAGGGGATGGGGATATCGCTGCCGGTTTCCAACAGGCAGAAGTGATCGTTGAAGGAACTTTCAATCTGCCTCGCATCCATCCTGGTTACATGGAACCAGAGACCAGCCTGGCGGTCTGGGAAGAGGATGGGACAATCACTGTTTGGGTCAGCTCCCAACACCCTTTCACGGACCAGGCGGTCATCGCCGCGGCTCTGGATCTGCCGGTCGATCATGTGCGTGTAAAGAGCGCTGTGGTCGGTGGTGCTTTCGGTGGAAAAGAAGACTCCAGCCTCTCTATCCTGGCAGCCCTGGGGGCGTGGAAGATCCGGGGAGCGGTCAAGTTGGTCAATAACCGCCGGGAATCCTTCCTGGCGCATCCGAAAAGGCATCCGGCTCAGATTTACTATAAATTAGGCGCAAGGAAAGACGGCACATTGACTGCTTTGCAGGCTGAGGCATATCTCGACACTGGGGCTTACGCCTCCTATGGACCTGCCGTAGCCATGATCTCTACCGAGACCATGACCGGTTCCTACCGCATCCCCAACGTCAAGGTTGACAGCTATGTAGTCTACACAAATTCGCCCCTTTCAGGAGCGATGCGGGGATTTGGCAGCCCCCAAACCCACTTTGCGGTGGAAAGCACGCTGGATATCCTGGCGGAGAAGATCGGCCTGGATCCGATCGAGATCCGGGAGAAGAACATCCTTCGTCCCGGGGACCAGATCTACACCAAGGTTGTGGTGAATAATTCGGCGCTGTCCCTTCCGGAATGTCTCCAGAAGGGAAAAGGGATCATGGACGAGTTCAGAGCCGTTGAGACCACCCCGGGAAAGTTATCCGGCGTGGGCATCGCCCTGGCTGCCCAGTCAATGGGATTGGGTGCCAATGTGCCGGATGATTCCAGCCATCGGCTGGAGTGGGCTCTAGACGGTAGTGTGCTGATCCACCTCGGCGCGCCCGACCTGGGGCAGGGGTTGGCAGCAGCAGCTGAACAGGTCACTGCGGAAGCACTGGGGATCGCTTATGAGCAGGTCCACAGCCTTCCCCTGGATACCCTGGAGACTCCCAATGGAAATGTCACCTGTGCTTCGCGAATGACTTACATGGCCGGCAATGCCCTGCTGGAGGCATCTGCGACTTTGATCCAATCCTTGCTGACAGAAGCCGCCAGGCTTCTGGATGTCCCGGCTGAGCAGCTATCCTACAGGAATGGGATGGTGGTCAAGCCGGACGGGACCGAGGTCCCGGCTGTTGAATTTGTCAGCCGGCTGGCTGAGGAATCCATTACCCTCACGGCGGAAAGCACTTTCAGCTTCCCCTATCCGGAGGAGACCACTCCCCAGCATTTGCCAATTGGCATGCCTCACGTGTTATATTGTTTTGGGGCGCAGATCGTGCGGGTAGAGGTCGATCCCGACCTGGGAACGGTCGATGTGACCCATCTCGCCTCGATCCATGATGTCGGTAAGGTGATCAATCGGGCAGGAGTGGAAGGCCAGATCGAAGGTGGCGTGGCGACTGGCTTGGGATATGCCCTCTATGAAACCATGGCTCGTAAAGAAAACGCCTGGGTGGACAGCTTTACCGAGTACCTGCTTCCAACCGCAGTGGATCTGCCAGAGAATTACCGCAGCATCATCCTTGAGGTTCCCGAAGCCAGTGGGCCTTATGGTGCCAAGGGGATCGGAGAAATCCCCCTGGTTCCCACTGCGCCAGCCGTGTCCAACGCGGTCTATGATGCGGTAAAAGTGCGAATTTACGATCTGCCGATCACTCCTGAAAAGGTCTTGGGTCTGGATTCCTGAGGGAGTGCCAATGGCGAAATCTATGAAAGGCAGTTAGCTATGAACAATCAGAATCCAGATAAATGGTACGCAAAGCTGATCGATGCCTCCTTGCCGATCTTGGCTACAATTGCTGCGCTGCTGGTGGGAGCAGTGATGCTGCTGCTCTTGAAAGTCAACCCCATCGAAGCTTATAAAGCAATGTGGGAAGGCGCATTCGGGAGTCAAAACGCCCTGGCTGAAACCCTGGTGAAAGCGACTCCGCTTCTGCTCGTGGGCCTGGGCATCTGCATCTCATTCCGCGGCGATGTGATCAACATCGGGGGTGAAGGCCAGATGATTGTGGGGGCTATCGTTGGCACTCTGGTTGGCTTAACTCTGGTAGATTGGCCAGGCTGGGTAGTGATCATCCTGGCGCTGATCTTTGGATTTCTAGGCGGTGCTGTATGGGGCGGCATCCCGGGTGTTCTCAAGGCATATTTCAATGTCAATGAGATCCTCAGTACTGTGATGATGAACGCCATCGCGGTCCAGCTGATGAACTTCCTGCTGCGGGGTCCAATGATCGATCCCTCTCAAGCTGAACTGGCTTCCAAGATCCCCCAGACAGCAAGGCTCCTGGATGCTTTCCGCTTACCGCGTTGGGTCCCCACACGTTTGCACCTGGGAGCGTTGATCGCAGTAGTGTTGGCCGTATTGGTTTATATCCTGCTCTGGCGGACTACCTGGGGTTACCGCATCCGGGCAGTCGGTCAGAATCCGGATGCCTCGCGGTATGCGGGGATCAAGGTCAAAAATTACATCGTCCTTGCTTTGGTCCTGAGTGGGGCATTTGCTGGATTGGCAGGGGTTATGCAGGTCTATGGTGTGAATTACCGGATGATCACAGACGGCTCTGCTTCAGGTTTCACGGGAAGCGCTGGTTTTAACGGCATTGTAGCTGCGCTTTTTGGTCAGCTGCATCCCATTGGCACAATCCCAGCATCCATTCTGTTTGGTGCACTGCTGGTGGGTGCCAATAAGATGCAGCGCGTGGTGCAGGTTCCTTCCGCTTTGATCACGGCGCTTAACGGACTGGTGGTGGTCTTTGTGGTGAGCAGTGAGATCTGGCGCCGACGCAGGCAGAAGAAACGCCTGGCAATCGCGAGTGCCGCTGTGGAGGATAAAGGGGATAACGCTGGATCAGATGAGCCAGACTCTGAAGCGGAGGTGCCGGCATGATCAAGGATCTCTTTTCTCTGACTGTTCTGGTTGGAATCCTCGCCTCCGGTATTCGCCTCGCTACACCCTATCTTTACGCAGCTATTGGTGAGACCTTTTCCCAGCGCAGTGGTGTGCTCAATTTAGGTGTGGAAGGCCAGATGCTCCTGGGTGCCTTTGCGGCCTTTTATGTAGCGCTGACCATTGAAAATCTCTGGCTGGGTGTGCTGGCTGCTGCTGTGGTAGGCGCCCTGATGGGATTGGCAATGGCTTTTGTCACCATCAATCTCCACGCGGAGCAGGGGATCAGCGGGATCGGATTTTACTTATTCGGATTAGGATTGAGTGACCTGCTCTTCCAGAAGCTGATCGGCAATGTTGAGACAGTGAAGGGATTTCCAAAGGTCCATATCCCCTTGCTCAGCGATATCCCTGTGATCGGAGAGATATTTTTCAGGCAGAATGTGCTGGTGTATATCTCCCTGGCCCTGGTACCTCTCGCCTGGTTCGTTCTCAACAAGACCACACTGGGATTGAAGATCAAGGCAGTCGGTGAGAATCCGGAAGCAGCGGATTCACTGGGAGTGAGCGTTGTCCGGGTGCGCTATTTTACGGTCATCCTGGGCGGTACACTCTCCGGCGTGGCGGGGGCTTCCCTGTCAATTGCCCTATTGAACGTATTCCAGCAGAATCTAACCAGCGGCCTGGGTTTCATTGCCGTTGCATTGGTGTATTTTGGCGCCTGGAGGCCGTGGGGTGTGCTGGGAGGAGCCTTGCTGTTCAGCCTGGTCAACTCGCTCCAGCTCTGGGTCCAGGTGCTGGGAATCCCGATTCCCTCTGATATCGCTGTTATGATGCCTTATATCCTGACCATCCTGGTGCTGGTCCTGACCGTTTCCAGAGTAAGACCCCCATCCGCGTTAACCAGAACGTTTGAGAGAGAAGACTAAAAGTATAACTAGGAGGTGCAGCCACAACTCATTTTTTATCGGTAACCCTATCCAACCATTTTTCTAATCAGGAGATGAGCATGAAAAAGATCCAATTTCTACTAAGTGTTCTACTTGTCTTGGCGGTATTGTTAACTGCCTGCCAGCCGCAGGCTGCTGCGCCTGCCGGCGAAGAGGGTGGTTCTGAACCCCCGGCTGCAGAGGAAGCCGGTCCCTTCAGGATCGCTGTCGTCATGCCCAGCGCCATCAATGACCTGGCATTCAGCCAGTCCATGTACGATGCGCTGCTTATGGTCCAGGAGGAAATGGGCGGCGAGAGCGCCATGACCTTCGATTACTCGGACAACATGTTCGTGGTGGATGACGCCGCGGCAGCCATCCGGGACTACGCAGCCCAGGGCTACGACCTGGTGATCGCTCACGGTTCCCAGTACGGAAGCTCGCTGCAGGAGATCGCTCCCGACTTCCCGGACACCAGCTTTGCCTGGGGAACCACAGTAGACACCTTTGGAATTGACAATATCTTCGCTTACGAAGCGGCTTCCCAGGAAGGCGGCTATGTGAACGGCGTGATCGCGGCCAGCCTGTCGGAAAGCGGCGTGCTGGGCGTGGTGGGTCCGATCGAGACCGGCGATGCCAAGCTGTACGTGGATGGTTTTGTGGCAGGCGCGAAAGCGACCAACCCTGACATCCAGGTGAACGTGAACTACATCGGATCCTTCTCGGATGTCGCCCTGGCATCAGAAGCGGCCAATACCCATATCGCGGCTGGAGCGGATGCCCTGACGGGAACGGCCCAGATGGTTGTGGGCGCGATCGGTGTTGCGGAAGAGAACGGAGCCCTGTGGTTCGGCACCCAGTCCTCCCAGACTGAACTGGCACCTGCCAATGTGGTGGCCAACCAGGTCTACCGCTGGGATGTGGTCCTGAATCAGATCATTGACCTGATCAAGGCCGGGACATTGGGCGGTGAGTCCTTCGTGATCAACCTGGGCAACGGTGGCGAAGTGATCGAGTTCAACGATGCCTACGACCTTCCGGCAGACGTTCAAGCACTGGCGGACAGCACGATCGCTGGGATCATTGACGGCTCCATCGACACTGGCGTAGGTGCTCCAAGCGAGGCTATGGGAGAGGCAGTTCCAGAATTCGAGGGTGGTTTCAAAGTCGCTGTCGTTATGCCCAGCGCCATCAATGACCTGGCATTCAGCCAGTCCATGTATGATGCCCTGCTGAATATTCAGCAGTGGATGGGCGGCGAGAGCGCCATGACCTTCGATTACTCGGACAACATGTTCGTGGTGG
>JBGCVQ010000086.1:0-45150 GCA_045888315.1 Anaerolineales bacterium
CCTCCTCTAAGGATGCCTCCCAGGCCATCTTGGTCTGGGTTGCAGCTACACCCTGGGCAATGTCCGGGCTTACATCATTCCCCTCCTTCCCACCACAGGCGGCGAGGACAAGGGACAAAATAAGAACAAGTATCACGGGCGCAATTCTTTTCATGGGGGTCTCCTTCTCTGGTGGCAATATCCTGGTGTATGGAGCGGTCATGAAGTTAACGAGTACGCTCTTGGATTTGTTACAACGGCTTAGGGGATTAATAAGAAACGATCTCAGCACTTCGGAAGAACGGTCAATAGGACTGGGTTGAGCTGGTTTCTGCCTTTGAGTGTATACGATTGATAGAACGCTGTCAATCGATTTCCAGGAGGCTCAGGGTAGTGGTACACTTTGTGATTGTGATCGATAAATCCTTCCAAATAAAATTCAGCCAGCTGTTATTGGCGTGGTATAGAAAAAACGCCCGCATCCTGCCCTGGAGGGAGACCAGTGACCCCTACGCCATTTGGATCTCTGAGATCATGCTCCAGCAGACCCGGGTGGATACAGTCATTCCTTATTATCACCAATGGCTAGAGGAGTACCCCACCGTGGAGGATCTGGCTACCGCGGATGAAGACCGAGTTCTTAAAGTCTGGGAAGGGCTCGGATATTACAGCAGAGCTCGCAACCTGCATAAAGCCGCCCACATCCTGGTCGATCGTTTCCAGGGGCAGCTGCCCCGAGATCTCAAGGACCTGCAAAGCCTGCCAGGCGTAGGGCGCTACACAGCAGGTGCTATCGCCTCTATCGCCTTTGGAATCCCCGCCCCAATCCTGGACGGCAACCTGCGCCGCGTGCTTACCAGATTCTCCAATATCCGCACCCCCATCCAAACCACGGAAACAGAGAAAAGGCTCTGGAAACTTGCTGGCGAACTGCTTCCCCCCAACAATCCCGGGGATTTCAACCAGGCTTTGATGGAACTGGGTGCCTTGGTCTGCCTTCCGATTAACCCGAACTGTGCTGACTGCCCGCTTAATAAGGAATGCCAGGCGAATCAACTGGGAATCCAAGAATCGCTCCCCGTCCGGAAGGAGAAGAGCCCGCCTCCCCACTACCAGGTAGCAGCCGCGGTGATCGAAAAAGAAGGACAGGTGCTGTTAGCCAAGCGTCCGCCAGACGGCTTATTAGGCGGTCTGTGGGAGTTCCCGGGTGGGAAGCAGGAAGAAGCTGAAACCCTTCCAGAAGCCCTGCGGCGGGAGATCCAGGAGGAATTGGACCTGGAAATCGTGGTTGGGGAAGCGCTGGGCATCTTTCAGCATGCCTATACGCATTACAGTGTGACCTTGCACGCTTTCCGCTGTCGGGAAATCCAGGGCGATATCCAGCTCAACTACCACACGGATGTCAGCTGGGTTGAACCTGACAACCTGGACGCCTATCCGATGGGAAAACTGGATCGCATGATCGCTGAACAACTCCAGGACTCCCCGTCTTCAACCTGAACGCAAACAAGCCTCCCTCAATTTAGATCCGCCACCACGCTGGTCAGCAGCGGTCCCAAATCTATCTCCCGTGGACCAATCCCGGACCGCATGCAATCTTGAGGTCTGTCGTGAATCACCCGACAGCTAGCCTGTCAGTCCCTTGGGAAAACCTTATCCATTTAGAAATGTAAATAATATTGGACGTATCACTTCCGTAAAACCTGTGTTATAGGAGGCATGTACCGCTCGAAGAACGGAAGGATATCGAAATATGAGTCCTGATCCTAGATCGCTTACTGAGCTCCGCGAGGCCGCTCTCCTGGGGGGAGGAGACCAGCGCATCGGCAGCCAGCATCAAAAGGGCAAACAAACTGCCCGGGAACGGATCAGCCGGCTTCTCGATCCAGGCACTTTCCAGGAGATCGGCCTCTTCGCCTACAATCCCTTGGCCGCGGCTGGCAACGGTTCCGGAAAGGATTACGGGGATGGTGTCATCACCGGCAAAGGAAAGATCGATGGCCAGCCAGTGTATGTCTTTGCCCAGGATTTCACGATCAAAGGCGGGTCGGTTGGAAAGGTCCATGGCCGGAAAATCGCCGCAATCATGGACCTGGCAATCCAGAACGGGGCTCCGCTGATCGGCCTGAATGATTCGGGCGGCGCCCGCATCCAGGAAGGGGTCAGCTCCCTGGCAGCCTATGGGGACATTTTCTACCGCAATGTCCGTGCCTCCGGTGTCATTCCTCAGATCTCAGTTATCTTAGGGCCATGTGCAGGCGGAGCCGTCTATTCCCCGGCGATCACAGATTTCGTGTTCATGGTGGAGGGCATCTCCCAGATGTTCATCACCGGACCGGAAGTCATCCGGCAGGTCACCCAAGAAGAGATCGACCTGGAATCCCTGGGCGGCGCCGGAGTTCACTTTGCCCAGAGCGGTGTGGCCCACTTCACAGCCGGCACTGAAGAGGAGATCTTCGCTAGTGTGCGGCAGCTGCTTTCTTTCTTACCTGCCAACAATCTCAGCGCGCCGCCCCGAACACCCAGCCTCGACCCCCCTGACCGAACCACGCCAGAACTGGAAAAGATCGTTCCTGAACAGGCTGACGAGCCCTATGACATCAAGAAAGCCATCGCCTCCCTGGTGGACAGCGGGGAATTCTTTGAGGTTCAGCCCCAGTATGCAGCCAACATTGTTATCGGCTTTGCCCGGTTCAATGGCCTGGTCGCCGGAATGATCGCCAACCAGCCGGATCATCTAGCAGGGGTGATCGATATCAATGCCTCGGATAAAGCCGCCCGTTTCATACGTTTTTGCGATAACTTCCACATCCCGCTAGTCACCTTGGTTGACACACCAGGATTCCTTCCCGGGATCGAACAGGAACACGAGGGCATCATTCGCCACGGTGCCAAGATGATCTTTGCCTATGCGGAAGCCAGCGTACCGAAAATCACTTTGATCCTCCGCAAAGCATACGGCGGAGCTTATATTGTCATGGGGTCCAAACACCTGGCCGGCGATCAGAACTTTGCCTGGCCAAAGGCGGAGATTGCCGTCATGGGTCCCCAGGGTGCGGTCAAGATCCTGCACCGCAAAGAACTCGCCGAGTCAAAGGAGCCGGATATCCTTCAGGAGCAGCTGTCACGATCCTACCGGGAGGAATTGGCTTCACCCTTCCTGGCCGCTGGAGAAGGCTACCTGGACGATATCATCAACCCCGCTGAAAGCCGGGAAAGGATCATCCGGGCTCTGGAAACCTTTCAAGACAAGCGGGTAACCGTTCCGCAGCGTAAACACGGGAACATCCCCCTTTAAGTGAGATACAAGATGAAAGTACTGATAGCCAATCGGGGCGAAATTGCCATTAGAATCATGCGGACCTGCCGGGAAATGGGTTTTCCGACGGTTGCGGTCTACTCTGATGCCGACCAGAACGCGCTGCACACCCGGTATGCAGATGAAGCCATCCACATCGGGCCAGCCCGGGCCTCGGAAAGCTACTTGAATATCGCTGCCATCCTCGATGCAGCATCACAGATCGGTGCGGATGCTATCCATCCCGGGTATGGTTTCCTCTCAGAAAACCCCCATTTCGGAAGGGCGGTCGAGACGGCGGGGATGATTTTCATTGGCCCCAGGCCAGAGACCATGGCTATATTCGGAGACAAGCTTTCCGCTCGCAAAGCTGCCCGCGAAGCAGGATTGACCGTTCTACCCGGACCCGATCAGCCCCTACCCGAAACGCGGATCGATGGTGCCATCGCAACAGAATTATCCTTCCCCGTGCTGGTGAAAGCGGCTGCTGGCGGAGGCGGTAAGGGGATCCGACTGGCACGCAGCCAACAGGAGCTTCAAGAAGTGGTTGATCTAGCCAGAGAGGAAGCCAAGGCTGCCTTCGGGGATGGAAGCATCTACCTGGAGCCGCTGGTCAAGAAAGCCCGCCATATCGAAGTTCAGATCTTGGGCGACGGACAGGGCCAGGTTCTCGCCTTTGGGGAGCGGGAATGCTCCATCCAGAGAAGGCACCAGAAATTGATCGAGGAAGCCCCTGCCCCGAGACTCTCCCCAACGGCGCGCGAGTGCATCA
The DNA here is from genome assembly GCA_045888315.1 of Anaerolineales bacterium. Taxonomy (GTDB): domain Bacteria; phylum Chloroflexota; class Anaerolineae; order Anaerolineales; family UBA11858; genus B10-G9. Next base: position 4,050 of record JBGCVQ010000086.1, read on the forward strand.
CCCAGGCTGCCATTGCACTGGGACAGATCACATCCTACCGGAGCCTGGGGACTGTGGAGTTCTTGATGGATGAGACCGGCCAGTTCTTCTTCATCGAGGTCAATCCCCGCATCCAGGTGGAACATCCCGTGACGGAAATGGTCACCGGTGTTGACCTGGTGAGAGAACAGCTCATATTGGCAAAAACTGGCAAGCTGGGATTGGAACAGCACGATATCCAGGTCAAGGGAGCAGCCATCGAGGCCAGGGTGCTTGCTGAAGATCCGGATGTGGACTTCCTGCCAACCTCCGGGGAGATCTCTTATCTCAAAGAGCCCGGCGGACCGGGCATCAGGATCGACAGCTGCCTATACCAGGGAATGAAAGTCACTGCGGATTACGATTCTCTGGTCGCAAAGACCATCGCCTGGGGTCCTGATCGGCGCACAGCTATCCATAGGCTGCGGCGGGGGATCAAGGAATACCAGATCGGCGGATTGAAAACGGACCTGGCATTCCTGGCAAAAATCCTAGAATCCCATCCCTATCAGGCAGGCAGGATCACCACAACCTTTTTAGACGATTATCGGATCGGGCAGGACATTCCTGCCGAATCACTCACTCGCGATGCAGCGATTGCGGCAGCTCTGCACATTCATCAACAACAGTTCGAGAAGAAGAAACAGCAGGAACCGTGTGAAAATCCCTGGAGGCAGGCCGCTTGGAGAGAGCAGACCAGGCCTGGTGCTTGATCACCACCTCCATAACAACCGAGGAAACCATGACAAATTACCGAATCAGCATCGCCGATAGGACATATGACGTCAGCATCCATGATGACGAACTGGAGGTCAACGGCGACCGGATCAAATACGATGTCGACTCTCTGGACGGAAAGGGACTGCATATCCTCAGGCAGCCTCACCGGAATATTGAAGCCCATGTTGAAGCCAACCCTTCTGGCACTGTAGACATCCAGATCGACGGAAATCACCTCAACGCCCAGGTTGCGGTAGGATTCCAGAGCTCCCAAGCCAACCAATCCAAAAACAACGGGCGCATTCTGTCTCCCATGCCCGGGCTGATCATTGACATCATGGTCAAGATCGGGGACACGGTCAAGCAAGGCGAGACCCTGATCATCCAGGAAGCAATGAAAATGCAGATGAAACTGCGCTCACCGTTGGATGGAATCATCACCGCGATTTCAACCAAGCCTGGAGACCAGGTGGAAAAAGGGATCCTGTTGGTCTCGATCCAACCAGCCTGAGTTTGAGCGAAGAGATCTCGAGAGAAAAGCGAGGTAAAAATGAACTACACAGACATCCTTCATCCCCAGAATCCTGTACACAGCCGCTATGCCAATATTGTGCTGGTTCTAGGCACATCCTGGCTGATCGCACTCAGCGCTCAGATCACCTTCCAGATCCCGTTCAGCCCTGTACCTGTTACCGGGCAGACCCTGGTCGTGCTGCTGTGCGGGCTGATCCTGGGGAAGAATCTTGCCGCGGCAGCCGTTGGCACTTATCTGCTGCAAGGAGCAGCCGGACTGCCGTTCTTTGCCGGTGGAAAATCTGGCATTGCGGCCTTGTTGGGGCCCACCGGTGGCTATCTTTTCGGATTCCTGGCAGCCGCCTATATTGTCGGAATGCTTTCTGAGCTGCGTTACAGGCGCTCTCCCCTCCAGGCAGCTACAACACTGCTGCTGGGGAATATCGTCATCTATCTCTTCGGACTGACATGGCTGGTGCGCTTCACAGGAGAAGCCCAAGCACTTCAGCTGGGCCTTTACCCTTTCCTGATCGGAGATGCCGTAAAGCTCGTTCTGGCAATCGTGATCATCAGTGGAGGAAGCTGGCTGACCGATCGATTCCAGCTGGAGAGGGAGCCCCGCTGATCAGCGGGCACAGCAGCTCTCGAGGAGCACAATCATATGAATGAGAATTTACTGAGCAAACACCCGATTGCTATCATTGGCCAGGCAGCTGTCTTCGCTAAAGCTGCCAACCTGAAGGAATACTGGGACAACATCCTCAACAAGATCGATGGCATCAGTGAGGTGCCTCCCTCCAGGTGGAACACGGAGGAGTACTACGATCCCGATCCGAGCGCGGAGGATAAAACCTACTGCAAGATGGGCGGCTTTATTCCTGACATCGATTTCGACCCGCTTGAGTTTGGACTTCCCCCCAATTTGTTGGAAGTAACCGATTCCAGCCAGCTGCTGGGCCTGGTCGTGGCCCGGGATGCCATGGAAGACGCTGGCTACGGCTTGGACAGGGAATTCAACCGCCAGAATGTGGGAGTAGTCCTGGGCGTGGCAGGGGGAACCAAGTTGATCAGTGACCTCACTTCCCGTCTCCAATATCCCATCTGGCAGCGAGTCCTGGAAAGCAGCGGTGTCACCCCTGAGGATACCGAGATCATCATCAATAAGATCAAACTGGCGTATGCGCCCTGGAACGAGAACTCCTTTCCAGGCTTGCTGGGCAACGTGATCGCTGGCCGGATTGCCAACCGCCTTGATTTAGGCGGGATGAACAGCGTGGTTGATGCAGCCTGCGCAAGCAGCCTGGCTGCGGTCAAGACCGCTGTCAGTGAGCTAGTCGAAGGTCGGGCGGATATGATGATCACTGGTGGTGTGGATGCTGACAACTCCCCCTTCACCTATCTTTGTTTCAGCAAGACACCAGCGTTCTCTCCCTCCCAGCACATCCGCCCCTTTGACGAGGATTCCGACGGCATGTTGATCGGAGAGGGTCTGGGAATGATCGTCCTCAAGCGCCTGGAAGATGCCGAACGAGATGGCGACCGCATCTATGCCCTGATCAGGGGAATTGGCAGTTCCAGCGACGGCAAGTATAAAAGCATCTACGCCCCCCGGCCTTCTGGACAATCGCTGGCAATTGAAAGAGCGTACCAGGAAGCCGGCTTTGCACCTCAATCGATCGGATTGGTAGAGGCTCACGGTACGGGCACTAAAGCCGGTGACCCAGCAGAATTCAGCGGTTTAAAGGCTGTTTTCGGGTCACCCAACGGCAATAGACAGAGCATCGCCATCGGGTCTGTCAAATCCCAGATCGGGCACACCAAGGCTGCTGCCGGAGCAGCAGGAATGATCAAAACCGCTCTGGCCCTGCACCATAAGGTGCTGCCGCCAACACTGAACATAACCAAGCCTGCAGAAGCGCTGCAGATCGAGGATTCCCATTTTTACCTCAATACTGAAGCCAGGCCCTGGTTCATTCGCGGCAAGGGAGAGACCAGGAAGGCAGCTGTCAGCGCCTTCGGATTTGGAGGTACTAATTTCCACGTGGTCCTGGAAGAATACACCGGAAATGCTGCTCCATTCCAGCGCCTGCACAGCACGGCGCGAGGGATCCTGCTCAGCGCACCTTCCGTCTCCGAACTCCTGACGATTGTCAAGCAAGCAGCTGCGGGACTTGGGACCCAGGACGCCAACGAAATCTTCTTGAACCTGGCCCAGGCAGCCAGAGCCGGGATCCCTGACAGGGAGCATCCCCGCCTTGGTTTTGTGGCTGGCTCGCCGGATGAAGCCCTGAGGTTCCTGGAGATCTCGGCCGGCCTTCTTGAGAAAGACCCGGAGAACCCAGCCTGGGACCATCCCCGGGGCATCACCTACCGCTCCAAGGGAATTGATAAGGATCAGAAGATCGTGGCTCTTTTCCCGGGCCAGGGCTCACAGTACTTGAACATGGTCCAGGATCTGGTAATCAACTACCCGCCTCTCCTGGATGCATTTGAGAGCATGGATGAACTCTTCCTGGCCGAGGGACAAAAGACCTTGTCCAGTGTGCTCTACCCCATCCCAGTCTTCTCGGAATCGGATCAGGAAACCCAAAAGCTGGCGCTGCAGGAAACTGATTACGCCCAGGCAGCCATCGGAGTTGTCAGCTACGGAATGTATAAGATCCTTCAGGAAGCCGGTTTTCAACCTGATATGGCTGCCGGCCACAGTTTCGGAGAATTGACCGCCCTCTGGGCAGGTGGAGCCTTGAGTGCTGAAGCCTTCCTGCGCCTGGTCAAGGCGCGCGGCAAAGCCATGCGTCCACCGGAGGACAAGAATTTTGACAGCGGTACCATGGCAGCAGTCCAGGGACCGCTGGGCGAGATCGAAAAGGCGATCGAGTCATTCCCGGAAGTCAGGATCGCAAATCAGAATTCTCCTTCCCAGGTGGTGCTGGCTGGCTCAACGAAAGCCATCGAAGAGGCAGCGGTTTCCTTGAGCGACGCTGGCTACAAAGTAACCACGCTTCCTGTTTCCGCTGCCTTCCACACACCTCTGGTAGAGCACGCCTCAAAGCCCTTTGCCAAGGCGGTAGGAGCAGAGGAATTCTTGGAGTTCCAGATCCCGGTCTATTCCAACACGACCGGCGAAACCTACCCGGCAGATTCGGGAAAAATCCACGAGATCCTCTCCAACCATATCCTCAATCCTGTGATCTTCAAGGATCAGATCGAGCAAATCTATCAGGACGGAGGTCGGGTTTTCGTGGAGATCGGACCCAGGCAGGTGTTGGGGAATCTGGTCCGGGATATCCTGGAAGACAAAACCTATACCGCAGTCTCCCTCAACCCCAGCCGGGACAAGAGCAGCGATCTTCAATTCAGGCAGGCGGTCGTCACCCTCCAGGTGGTTGGCCTGCCGATTCATGATGTGGACCCTTACCAACCAGTAAACTGACCAAGACCTTGTTCAGCTAAAGATAGGATATGACCATGGCTAAATTACAGATACCCCTCAATGGAAGTAATATCGTCAACAAAGACCGCCAGAAAGCGTTTACAGACTCGCTAGCGGACGACCACCACATCGACTGTGGGGACAACGGGAGGATCACCGTGTCTTCTGAAGATATGCCCCACCGGGATGAATCCCCATCGCCCGCAGTTGAGCAGCCCAGTATGAATCAGGGCCAGGATTCCCAGCTCAGATCAGCGGAGATAAGTCTCTCGCAAGCCCTGGAGCACACCTACCAGCACCAGGAACGAACGATGGAAATCCATCAACAGTACCTTGCCCAGCAGACAGAATATATCCAGCTGATCACATCTGTCCTCGATCAGCAGGGCAAAGTCCTCGATCAGGGCAGCGGAAACGGTGCCGCGCAGATGGTGGAAACATTCCAGAGGACCCTGGATAACTTCCATGCTATCCGTGAGCAGGGGATTCGAGTCCACCAGGAGTTCCTCCACCAGCAATCGGCTTTCTCAGAGCGCTATTTGCAGGTATTGGAAGGCAGCCAGCTCCCTCGGAGCCAGGCTGTAACAGAAAGACCGGTTGAATCCCCCAGCAAGCAAGTGACAGAATGGGTCGTCCAGCAGCCCCCGATCATCGTTGACGCCTACTCCCCAGCCGAATCCCAGCCAGTCCAGGAGCAGCCGGGGCCCGAGACCGGCACGCCAGGAATCGAAGTGCCTGCCGCTCCTCGAACTAGTACTGTAAACAGCAAGGAACTGGCTAACGCGCTGCTAGACATCGTAGCCGAGAAGACCGGCTATCCGGTTGAAATGCTGGAGATGGATATGGATCTGGAAGCAGATCTAGGCATAGATTCGATCAAGCGGGTGGAAATACTGGGAACTCTGGAAGAGAAATATCCGTCACTGCCACCAGCGAATACAGAAACCTTAGGCCAGACCCGGACCTTGAAGGAGATCCTGGCCTACCTTGATTCCGAGACAGCCGCGCTGGATGTCAGCCCTAAGTCCGAACCTGCCCATCCTGAGGAAGAGAAGCCTTCAATTCCCGCGGTGGCTCTTCAAAAAGACGCGGAGGTTAAGGACAGCTCCTCTATCTCCCCTGACTATTTGAAGCAGGTCCTGCTGGAGATCGTAGCTGAGAAGACCGGCTACCCGGCAGAAATGCTGGAAATGGATATGGACATGGAAGCTGATCTGGGAATCGATTCCATTAAACGGGTGGAAATCCTTGGGACCATGGAAGAACAGGTTCCCGAGCTTCCCAGTATCGAGGCGGAGACTCTGGCAGGGTTGAGAACATTGGGTCAGATCGTTGATCTGATGGGAAACGGAGCTAGCACAGCCGTTATCAGTCTGCCAGCCGAGGGAGAAGATAAAAAAAAAGCTGAACATATAAACCTGGAAAAGACACCGATCAGCCTGCAGTCTCTTCCCGAGCCCGACAGGCTGGAGTTCGTCCCCGATGCGGAACGCCCCTTGATCCTCAGCTACGAAGGAACGGACTTCACTGGTGAAGCAGCTGCCTTGCTTTCAGCTGAGGGCTGGAAGGTTGTGATCTGGGCCTTTCCCGAAGGGCTTCTTCCCGAGGACGGCGCCGGACTGCCGGAGGGTATCCCTGTTGTCCGCCAGACGGAGAACGGGAAAGGTGGGATCGACAAGGCATTAAATGAGATCCGGACCGCTTACGGCATACCGTCGGGCTTCATCCATCTCCACCACTCCCGGAGCGAGGGAAAGGGATTATTCGACAGTCTTGAAGAGCAGATCATCAAGCAGGTGTTCCTGATCTCGGGAGCGATCAAAGGCGATCTGGATCAAAAATCCAGCCCAGGGTGGAACTTGTTTTTGATCGTTCTCCGTGGAGACGGCTCCTTGGGCCTCGAAGGAGGAGGTGAATTCCAGGAAGGAAGCGGTCTAGCCGGACTGGCCAAAACGCTCCGCTGGGAATGGCCGGATGTCTTCTGCAGATACATCGACCTCAGCCGCGCGTTGGAGAATGGACCTGCCGCACTTTCCCTGGCTAAAGAGATCCATGACCCTGATCGGGGTCTAGTGGAAGTGGGCCTCCGCCCTGATTCCAGGCAAACGATCCAAAGGAAATACTGAGAGAGATTATGACAGGAACAGAATTCACACCGCCATCGAAAGACACCCACTTCCTGGTCACTGGGGGTGGCAAGGGTATCACGGCAGAGAATGCCGTGGCCCTGGCGGCTGCCTTTAATTCCCGCTTCACACTGGTTGGAAGGTCGGAGCTGCTTGCCGAAGAACCCCACTGGTCAGTAGGCCTGGAGGAAGAGCGCGAATTGAAACGAGCCGCACTGGCTCATTTCCAAGCGGAAGAACGGTCAATCACTCCCAAGGAGATCGACCGCGAGGTGAACCGGGTCCGATCCAGCCGGGAGATCAAACACACCCTGGAACGCATCGATCGGGCTGGAGGCACTGCCGTGTACATCCAGGCAGATGTCACGGATCAGGAGGATCTGAGGAGCAAGCTGGCAGAGAGTATCACCTCAGTCGACGGACTGCTTCACGGCGCGGGAGCGCTGGCAGATAAATACATTGAAGACAAGACCGAAATGGATTTCAACCTGGTATATGGAGTGAAGATCGGTGGACTGAAGAATATCTTGCAGCTGATTCCCTCCGATCAGCTGAAGCACCTGATCCTGTTCTCTTCTGTGGCAGGCTTTTACGGTAATGCAGGGCAAGCAGATTACAGCCTCAGCAACGAGATCCTTAACAAGCTAGCCTACCACCTCAAGCGGGCTCATCCTCGCTGCCAGATCCTGGCGGTCGATTGGGGTCCCTGGGATGGAGGGATGGTCACACCACAGCTCAAGCGTATCCTCACCAGGAAGAACATCGCCTTGATCTCTATCGAGGAAGGAACGCAAGCACTGGTAGAGCTCCTATCTACTCCTCAGGAGAATCCCCAGTACGTGATAGGCACTCCCCTTCCTATCCCTCCCCGCAAACTAGACCCGGAATTGAAAAACTATCGGATCTCCCGCCGTCTCACGCTGGAGAGCAATCCCTTCCTGGCAGACCACGTGATCGGTGGGAAGGCTGTCCTGCCAACCGTCTGTGCCGTGGCTTGGATCATCAATTCCTCAACAGCCCTCTACCCGGAATACTCTTTTTACGCAGTCAGAGATTACCGGGTTTTCAAGGGGATTGTCTTCGATAGCAGCTCGGTAGAGGATTACATTTTAGATCTGGAGGAAACTGAAAAATCAGCCGAAAAGCTGGTATTGCGAGGGAAGATCAGCAGTCACTTAGGGGCAGAGCAAATCAGGTACCATTACCAGGCTGAAGTCGAACTAAGGAGGACAATCCCTGATCCAGCGCTGTTGAGCGGCGTGGACCTCACAGCCGATCCCCAATTGGCCCCTGAGCCGCTGTATGCTCCCGGGGTCCTTTTCCACGGTCCAAGGTTTCAAGGGGTGAAAAGGATCCTCAATCTAACCCCCCAGGGGATGACATCAGAATGCCAGCTCCAACCTGTGCCAGCTGACGAAATGGGGCAGTTCCCTATCGTTCAATTCGATCCCCTACTGGCAGATGTTCACCTGCAGAGTTTACTGATCTGGTCCCATCATCAGCTGGGATCGGTCGGGCTTCCTCTCAGAATCGAGTCGGGAATCCAGTATGCTATGCCCCCTGCTGGCACAATCAGCTATGCGACAATGCGGGTGCAGTCGGTAACGAACCACAAGCTCGTCGCAGATGTGATCAGTCATGACAGACAGGGGAAGATCTATTCAGAGGTCACAGGCGCAGAGATCACCTTGAACGGGAACCTCTACGACCTTTTCCGAGAGAATCAGTTGGAGAGCGAACCGGCATGAACCTGAAAGTCAGCGGGATTTCTCTCTCCCTGCAATGGACCCCATCCCTGAAGCAGGCGGAATTCTGCCTGACAGGGAGCTATCAACCCCTGCCTTCTCTTGTGGAGCATCCGGGTGAAGTTATCCTGAAAGCTCTGAGAGGGATCCCTCGCAAGAGTGAATCCAGATTGACCCACATCCACCTGGGTGCGGAAGCTGAACTTGGGCATTATACATCGCTGCTGGAAGAGCAGTTCTTGTCCGTTAAGCAGTTTGTCCCAGAAACACCACAAATAGCCCAGGTGATCCGGCTGGCAGCGACAGCTGTGATTGACTGCGACTCCCAGGTATTGATCAGTGAAACCACTAAGTCTGGGACTGCCGCAGTTGTCCTCTCCCATCTGGATTCGGATGTTCCCGGTATCGCGATCATTTCTCCCTGGACTGCGAATGGCCCTGATCAGCCGCGAGCTGAGTACATCGGGATCGCGTCCCCTCCAGACCTGAGAAACCTCTCAACCCTGGCTGAGCTAACCGCAGGGAAGGATTCCTACCCCATTGCACTAGGTTCATTCAACGCACCCAGATTTGGCTATGAAGCTTTACCGGTCCTGATCCAGACTATATTGGCGGTCAAGAACCGGATCATCCCCGCCTGGCATGCTGGAAACTCGGCACCCGAACTTGGAACAGGTCTCCAAAATCTGCAGATCAGCACCCAATCCAGGCCCTGGCTCTCAGGCGGTCCAGGTTTTAAACGCAGGGCGATCTTCGCCCAGCTCAATCCAGGAACTCCGGATTGGGATCTGCTGTCCATCGAGGAACTGCCTGGCGATCCCGGACCCTGCGGAATCAGGGTTATCCCCGGAAAGGATCCTGTCCTCATTCCCCTCACAGGTGATCAACCTGATGAAGTCCTCCATCATCTGGATAGTCTGGAGGTCAACATCAAAGAGCCAGGATCCCTCAAAAAGATCGCTGATAATGCCTATGCGAAATACCTCCAAAAGAAGGGAACCTTCACCTGCTGCCTGCTCGGAAAGGACCGGGAGCAGCTGGAAAATGAAATCTCCCACGCCAGATCAGGGATCATCAAAGCCTTCGAAACAGGCCAACCCTGGAATTCCCCTGCCGGAAGTTATTTCACTTCCCAGCCTTTGGGAAACGGGGGAATCGCTTTCGTCTACCCTGGTGCATTTAACTCCTACCCCGGCATGGGAAGGGAACTATTCTTCTCATTTCCTGGTCTTTTTGATTTGGCCCAGCAGATCATACCCGACCTCAGGCATTCCCTCGCAGAGGATTTCCTGTACCTGGGCGGACCAGATCACGACCTGGATCTCTCCGAGGACCAGCTGATAGATGAATTTTACAGGCATCCTACCCAACTGATCGAGTCCGGCATCAGTCTCTCCGCCCTGTATACCATCCTGCTCAAAGACGTCTTCAACCTTACACCAGATGCAGCCCTGGGATACAGTCTGGGAGAGATCAGCATGCTGTGGGCAAACCGGGTTTGGCAGAACGCCCAGGACAGCTCAGACCGCTGGAAGAACTCCCATCTCTACACCGACCAGCTGGTAGGCGAGATGAAAATCGTCAGGGAATTCTGGAAGAACGAGGTCCTTGCTCCAGATTTTTGGGACTCATACATATTGAAAGCCGATTCGCAGCAGGTTGAAGTGATCTGTGACCAGGAACCCCTGGCTTTTCTCACCATCCGCAATACGCCTGAGGAAGTGGTCATCGCAGGTGAGAAGGAAGCCTGCCAGCGAGTTATCAGCAAACTGGGATGCCGCGCTCTGCCAATGCCTTTTAACACCGCTATCCATAACCCGGCAGTTGCTGCCAGCTACCCTGATTTCCTTGAGCTGTACAGCAACCCGACCACTCCCCGGGATGGGATCCGCTTTTATTCTGCAGCCGATTACCAGGTACTGCGGCTTTCGAAGGAGAATCTCGCTCAAAGCATGGCGAGGATGACCACCAGCCCCATCGATTTTTCCAGACTTGTCAACCAAGTGTACGACAGCGGTGTCCGGATCTTCGTCGAAGTAGGCCCACAAAAGACCTGTTCAAGATGGATCGAAAGGATCTTGGATGGGAAACCCCATGCCGTGATCCCCATCAACAAGAAGTATCAGGGCGATTTCCTGGGGATCCTAAAGGCTATCAGCCTGCTCATCAGCCAGGGAGTTGAGCTTGACCTGCATTCTCTCTACGACCACCAGGACACAGCACCGGCCGATAATCCATCTCCGGTCCAGAGCGAGCGCGAAAAGGGTTCCTCAGCGGGGGGAAGAACACTCGCCGCCAGCCCTGCAACCACCGGGGGCCTGAACGCTGCTTATTTCCAGAACTTGAACCTCCTCGCTGAGGGGATGGCACGCAGCCACCAAATTTATCTCACCGAGCAGCATAAGGTCACTAAGTCCATTCTCAAAGCAATTGTCAATCAAAAGGGGCTTTCCGACCAACCCCTCAATGCCCAAAACCAGGATGCACTCTACACCAGGCGGCAGATCCAGGCTTTCACCATCGGGGATCCAAAAGCTTGCTTCGGTGATCTCTTCCAGGGCTTTCATCAGCAAAGGATCCCCCGCTTGCCGAATGGTCCCCTGCAGTTCCTGGATAGAGTCATCCAGATCGACGGCCACTTAGGGGAGGTCAGACCAGGATCTTCCCTGGTAAGTGAGTTTGACACACCAGCGGACAGCTGGTTCAGAGATGGGAAGGCGGAAATCCTGCCTCACGTCGCCTTGATGGAGATCGCCCTCCAACCCTGCGGTTTCCTGTCGGCCTATATGGGGAGTATCCTGGGCCGGGAAGGGCAGGACCTTTACTTCCGCAATTTGGATGGGGAGGCGACACTGCTGAACCGTCCATTTGACCCCAACCAACCCATCACCAACCAGGTAGAGCTGCTGTCCTCCAGTTCACTGGGAGATGTCATCATCCAGAAATACCAGTTCGAGCTGTCCCAGGAAGGACAGCCATTTTTCAAGGGCAGCTCCTCATTTGGATATTTCACACCCCAGATGTTGAAGAATCAAAACGGTCTGGACGGAAATCAAGACAGACAACCCTGGCAGGAGCAGAATCCTGACGCTGGCAGATGGATGGATCTCAGGAGAACTTCCATCCCGCTGAACGGAACTCCCGTTCTCCCTTCCGTGGATCATGCCTGGGTAGCCCACCAGGGCGGGGAGCATCAAAAAGGATATTTGCTCCTCAACCAATCCATCCCCGAGAATAGCTGGTTCTACTCAGCTCACTTCCATCAAGATCCAGTTATGCCTGGATCCCTTGGAGTAGAGACCATGGCAGCAGCTGTGCGGTCCGCCGCTTCTCAATGGGGTATTCCAGAAAATCTCGGATGGCAAATGGCTGGGAATACCAGGCTCACCTGGAAATATCGGGGACAGATCACACCCAACATCCGGAACATCACAGTCGATCTCCATATCAAATCGATCATCAAGAAAGGACCGGGTTGGGAGATCACAGTGGATGGTCAGCTTTGGAAAGGATCCAAACGCATCTACCTGGTTGAAAACCTTTGCCTGGAATCATATCCCATCCTTCAGGAGAGCGGTAAATAAATGACCGGCTTAAACTACACCCGAAAGAGATCGGTAATTGGCAGCTGGAAGGGGTCGGAGAATAGCATCAAGACCGATCCCGCCGAGATCAAGAAACAGCTGTTGGATCTATCCCAAGAGCTGGTATTGCTCGATTACCTGGACCAGATTGCGGTTGGAACGGCTGATGGCATATTGATGATAGGCGATTCCTTCCCCAAGGGAATAGCGGCAGTCGGTGAATTACCGGCAGTGGCCCCATCCCAGTTCGGAGACCCCACATTTCTAAAGAGCTATGGGATCAAGGCAGCTTATATGGCAGGTTCGATGGCCAATGCCATCTCCGGAGTAGAACTTGTGACCGCGCTGGGTCAGGCTGGCTACCTGGCCTCCTATGGAGCTGGGGGTGTCTCTCCCACCCGCCTCCTGGAGGCCATCCAGAAAATCCAGGCATCCCTACCCAATGGTCCATATGCTTTCAATCTGATCCACTCCCCTCACGAACCTGCCCTGGAGCAGAAAGCGGTAGATCTCTATCTCGAACATCAAGTGAGGGTGATCGAGGCCTCCGCGTTCCTGCGGTTAACTCCCGCTGTAGTCCAATACCGGGCGGCAGGATTGTCAGCCGACCCGTCCGGGAAAGTCCACATCGGAAATCAAGTCATCGCGAAATTATCGCGACCTGAAGTAGCAGTGCAGTTCTTGAATCCAGCACCGGAAAGGCTTCTTCAGCAGCTTGTTGATGAAAGGAAGATCACTCCCCTCCAGGCTGAACTCGCCGGATCAGTCCCCATGGCGGATGATGTGACCGTGGAGGCGGATTCAGGAGGTCACACCGATAACCGTCCCCTGGTTGGACTCCTGCCGTCGATCATCGCTCTTCGCAACGAGGTCCAGGACCAGCAAGGCTACTCCGTACCGGTCCGGATCGGCGCAGGGGGTGGTATCGGTACACCGATCGCCGTATTAGGAGCTTTTGCGATGGGTGCAGCTTACGTGGTCACCGGCTCTGTCAACCAGGCCTGCCTGGAAGCGGGGACCTCAGCAGCCGTCAAGGAAGCCCTGTGCCAGGCAGCTGCCCCGGATGTCATGATGGCCCCTTCTGCGGATATGTTCGAAATGGGGGTAAAAGTCCAGGTGCTGAAACGGGGAACGATGTTCCCCATGCGCTCGCAGAAGCTCTACGATACCTATCTGGCCTATGAGAGCATTGAAGCGATCGAACCCGCTGTCAGGGCCGACCTGGAAGAGAAGATCTTCCAGAAAGACCTGGACCTGGTATGGGCTGAGTGTGAGAAATTCTTCCAGGAGCGGGATCCCTCCCAACTCCAAAAAGCCAACCAGGACCCTAAAAAGAAGATGGCCCTGGTATTTCGCTGGTACTTGGGGCTAGCAACGCACTGGGGCGTCCAAGGAGTGCCGGAGAGAAAGCTTGATTACCAGATCTGGTGCGGTCCCTCTATGGGGGCATTTAACGATTGGGCCAGGGGGACTAGCCTTGAGGCACCTCACAATCGAAGCGCGGTGCGGGTTGCGGATCAGCTGCTGCAAGGAGCTGCCTATCAGTACCGGCTTAACCAGCTTGCCATGCAGGGAATCACCACGCCAACAGCTTGGACCCGTTATCTAGATGCTTGAGATCCCTATCCCGTCCGCCGTGGCTCCGGAACAGCTTCAGGTCTGGAAAGTGGATCTTCTAGCCTGGGAACCACATTCGCCACTGTTCCGGCCTCTGCTTTCCGACGCAGAGGCCGAGCGCCTGGAACGCTTCAAGGTACAGACAAAAAAGAATGAGTTCCTGATCTCGCACGGTCTCCTGAGACTGATCCTCGGCGCCTACCTCGGCAAGGATCCCAAGGAGCTGGAAATCGAAGTCAGCGATCATGGAAAACCTTTTCTGCGCACCGGGGAATTGGGTTTCAATATCTCCCATTCCGGAAAATTCCTGCTTTGTGCCTGCGGTCTCTGGCCGCAGATTGGGGTGGACATCCAGGAGATGTACGAGATCAGCGGAAAGGAAAGGATCATTGAGCGCTATTTCAGCCCCGCGGAAAAGGATTACCTGAACAGTACGAATAAACCCTCCAAGGAGTCGTTCTTTGAACTCTGGGCTGCCAAGGAAGCATTATTAAAGGCAATGGGGTCTGGCTTTCAAGTGAGCCCGGCAGAGGTCAGCCTGGTGCCAGACCCGGGGATTCACGGCAGTTTCACAGCATCCGTTCCAGGGATTTATAGTCAAGCCTGGTCGGTCAAGAACCTGGAAATTGGAGGGAATTTCAAAGCCGCTGCTGCTGTGGATGGAAACATCAAGACAACAATGCTCATTCCCCTGTTATCAGGAAGCACTGTCAGTTGAGAGAGGATGATGCCAACTGTGATCCGGAGGATCAATTCTTCATATCACGCAGGAGCTGGATCAGAGTCCGATTAAGGACCACGCCTTTCGACGCGAAATTCTGATTATCTGGCACCGCTGTGGGGGTTTGAGATGCTTCTTCCCAGATATAAAGTTGGGGCAAGCCGCTGTTCACACCGCCCCGGGGCGGAAAGCCGGGTTCAACTTCAACCCTGGCAGCCTGGGCAGCCTGACGAAAGATCTGCTGCAGGTAATCCGTGGACTGTAGGGAATATACCAGAGTCCCGGTATCCGCACTGAGATCGCCGATCTCGACCCAGATCGCGGGTTTGACCGGATTGGTATTGATATAGGGATTCATATTTGTCGGGACTTTCGCTGCCAGCTTGTTATTCTCAAAAAGCCCGTAAATCATCTGATAGAACGGTTCCTGCAGGCCCTCCCCACCCCAGATCACAAATTGGACCGAACGCCGGGGATCGAGCTTATTATCATGCCAGGTTTTCATGATCTCTAACAGGGCTGCGATCCTGTCCAGGTCATCCTCGGGGATCGTCTGCTGACCGTAATCGCTGAGCCCCAAGCCGTCAAAGGTAGTATAGATGACCACGATCTCATCGGCGTGATCAAAATCATAGCCGCCGATGAACCCAACCACATTGGGCACGCTGACCAGTTCCGGTTCCGCGAGGTCGAGGGACATCACCGTATCCAGATCCAGATCCAATATGAATTGCTCCTCTTCGATCTGGCGGCCCAACACATCCCAATCCAGCCTGGCTTCGGCTGCGATCCGGCGGGCAGTGGCCTCTGAGATCCGGAATACCGGGATCTCGCCTTCTGGACAACGGCTTTCTACTCGCTCAGGATGCACCTGGTATTGGGAAGTCAGGGGAGGCTCCTGGTCACTGATCAGCAGAAGACCTTCGACTCCTGACTTCACCGCAGCCCGAAGGGTTCCAGCGCTGATATCCTCATCCAACATGAGGACGATCCTTCCTTCAGCTGGCGCAAAGAAGTCCACCGCAGAATGATCCCTTCCGCCCAGGATCATCAGGTCAGCCTGCTGGCTTCCACTGCCGGCACAGCCCTCTGTGAGGAACGAGAATTCGTTCTGGAATTTGAAATAACCTCGAGTTCCAACGACCAGGTGGGGTTCCTGGGCAGGACGCACTATCTCCGCCGATATCGGATAATAATGGGTCGAGGTCAAGGTCTCTGACCACCCCGGCTCAACCTCGTACTCCCGCATTCTCTCGATCAGATAATCCACAACCGGGCTGTCTTCACCCCGGGTGATCGAGTTGTAGATCTTCAGTTCCTCCAGGCGGGCCAAGGCACCTTGCTCACTGAAGGAGGCAGCTACTTGCTGATAGGAAACCTGGGCGTTGGTCTTCTGGAAGATAAAGATCGATACCGCCACAAAAGCCCCGATGACCAGCAGCATGCGTTTCTTAAGGATGAACGCAGTGCTGAATGGCCAGCGGTCGAAGATCCGCCTCAACCCTTCCCCAAAAGCGTTCAGACCAACGATGGCGATGAAAAAGGCGGCAGCCGGCCCCATCACCATGTAGGGGTAAGTGCGAATGTAGGGTGTACCTTGGGCAACCATGGCGCCCCACTCCGGGATCTCGCTGATCTGGACGATCACCGGGTTCAGCGGATCAGACATGAAGCGCGAGCCTCCACCGACAAATAAACCCAGGAAACCCAACTCAGCCATGATCAACAGCACCGAGCCCATTTCCAGGAACGAGATACTCATCAAGTATGACAGCACATTGGGAAGGGCGTGGCGGATGATGATCTGCATCCTGGTCAATCCCAGAGCCCTGGCCGCCTCCACATAAAGCATCTCCTTGATGCGGATGAATTCTCCCCGCACGATCTGGGCGATCTCCGTCCACCCCAGGACAGAGAGGGATACCACAAATACCCAGACTCCCTTGTGGATGTCCAATGCCAGGATCATCAGCATCGCGCTCAGCAGAAGCGGGATGGACGCGATCACCGCACTGGTACGCATCATGATCCGGTCAAATCGCGAACCTTCATACCAGCCAGCTATCCCGCCCAGGATCAATCCCAACAGCACCCTACCGGCAGTGATGTACAGGCAGGAGATCAGGGTGACCCTGGCTCCATAGAAAAGCAAACTGAGGATATCATTCCCAAACCGGTCCGTGCCCAGGGGATAGACACTGCTCGGCAGGAAGGGAGGTCTGACCATGACCCTATTCTCTGAATCGTAATAGGAGGGAACGGAGCGGCTGGTGATATAGGGATCATAACTGGCGAATTTGGGCCCGAACCAGACTATGACGATCAAAAAGATGACGATCAATGAGCCCAGCACGAAGGGCGGATTGAAGATCCCCTTCCAGGGAACCTTGCGGGGTTCGATTTCCTCTGCATCCGCCGAGAACCGCCAGATACCTGAGCGGGGATTGATCAAATACGAGAAGAGCCGCTTGAGGAATGTCATGCCTGGGCCTTCAATCTTGGATCAAGGTAAGGGTAAGCAAGATTGAGCAGGTAATTGATCAGCTGGATGGTCAGGCCGATCGATAAGGCGATCGCCACCACCAGGCTCATCCGTCCCTCCCAGATCCCTTCCAGGAATTGGCGCCCCAAGCCCGGCCAAGCGAAGATATACTCAACCACAGGGAGTATGCTGATCGAAAACCGCAGGGAGACACCGATGGCGGTCAGCACAGAAACCGCCAGGTTCTTCAAAGCATGGACGATGACAGTCCGGGAATACTTCAACCCTTTGGCATAGGCAGTTCGGATGTACTCCTCGCCCATGATCTCGTTGAGATTGATGAAGGTCACCCGTGTGATCTGCGCCAGGGGCCGCGCCATCAGGATCAGCAAGGGCATTGCCAGGTGCTTGAAATCCCAGGCATAACCGCCCATGCTCACCAGTTGATTGCCGAAAGTCGTTGTGTATTTGATACCAAGGGCCTGCAGGATCACAGCCAGGAAGAAGGAAGGCGCAGAAATCCCCAGCAAGGTCACAACCAGTATCAAGTACTCCCACCTGCTCTGGGATGAGAGAGCTGCTATTCCCCCAAAGAGGATCCCCAGGATCGATGCTGCCAGCAGCGCCATCCCCAACAGGCCAGCGCTGTTCTTGTAGGACGCCCACAGGACAGCTGTGACATCGTCATTGCCATAGGTCATCCTGGTCTGCCCCAGATCTCCCTTCACCATCCCACTGAGGAACTGCAGGGTGCTGGAGGCCGCTTCTTTAAACGTAGGGACTAAGTGATAACCAGGGTTAGGGCCATCCCAATTGGAGGCCATTTCCAAGCCGAAATAGGTAATGAAGATGATGGCAATACAAACCAGAGCCAGGGTCACCAGCGTTTGAAGGAAACCTAAGGAAATCGAGAGCGTTCGTTTCATGAATTGGACCTGCGCTGTGATGGGGACCGGCGATTGTGATTATAACATTGCAAAAAATATATGTTCTTTTTCTCACTAAAACTATCCTGAAGGATTAGTACCAGAGGATTGGGATGCAGATTCCCTAACCATCTTGACAGTCATCTCTGAATATGTGATAATCGCTGTACTCCTTGGCCTGCCCCCCTCAGGTCAAGGGGTTTTTTTATTCTGGTATTCGGCTACAATAGGGTATGATCAGTTCGCATCCAGCCAGAGGAGGCAGGCATGTGCGGCAGATTCACCCTGACCGTTTCGCCAGAAGAATTACAAGCGGCTTTCCCTGATTTCCGGATACCTGGTGATATCCCTCCTAGCTATAATATCGCACCTTCCCAGCCCATTCCGGTCATTCCTAATGATGGAGAGAACCAGCTGGATTTCTTCCGCTGGGGTCTGATCCCCTCCTGGACCAAAGCGGAGAACCTGGGAAAGTATAATTTCATCAACGCCCGCTCTGAGACCGCCGCAGAGAAAGCCTCTTTCAAAGCCAGCTTCCGCCGGCGCCGCTGCCTGATCCTGGCAGATGGCTTCTATGAGTGGAAGGCAAACGCCTCGGGGGGAGGGAAAACGCCCTATTATTTTACACTAGCAGACCACAGCCCTTTTGCTTTTGCCGGTTTGTGGGATGTCTGGTATTCGCCCGATGGAGATCCCATCAAAACCGCCACAATTCTCACTACGGATCCCAATCAACTCGTCAAACCAGTCCACAACAGGATGCCCGTGATCCTCCAACCTGAGAGCTACAGCACCTGGCTGATACCCGAAGAAGGCGCCTCAGAACAATTCCAGCCGCTGTTGGTTCCTTATCCAGCTGAGATGATGCAGTCCTACCCCGTATCAAATTACGTAAACTCCCCTAAAAACAACTCTCCCCAGTGCATCCAGGCTGGCAGCTTGTTATGACCCTTCTGGCGGAGCAATTCTTGACTTCGACCCTCAAGTCCCGGCCGATTGGCGGCAAGATCGCCAGGATTCTGGCTGCGGCCATTGCCGGCGTAGACCCCTCGCTGTTGGTCAAGCGCAATCTCGCCCTCACAGGATCGATGCTCGAACTGCAGGACGACAGGATCGATCTCGATGATTACCAGCACATTCATTTGCTGGGAATCGGGAAAGCAGCCCACTCGATGACCCTAACCGGCGCTGAACTGCTGGGTGATCGAGGCACCCGGGGTTTCATCCTCGCAAAACACGAGCACCCCCCCCTCCCGAACCCCTACCGACAGCGGCTGATTGAATATACAGGAGGCCACCCCCTGCCGAATCTTGCCGGAAAGCAAGCGGCCGAATCGATCCTCAAGGAAATCTCGAACCTCTCGGAGAACGACCTGGTGCTCGTGCTTCTATCAGGGGGCGGCTCCGCATTGTTCACTCTCCCGCAGCCTGACCTCTCCCTCCAGGACCTGATCACAACCAATCAATTACTTCTGGATAGCGGGGCAGATATCAACCAGATCAATACCATCCGCAAACACCTCTCCCAAGTCAAAGGGGGCCGCCTGGCAAGGGCACTCCACCCCGCAAAAACTATCACCCTGATCCTCTCCGATGTCCCAGGAGACCAGCTGGACTGCGTCGCCTCCGGGCCCACCATGCCTGACCCTACCACTTTTGAGGACAGCTTGGCTATCATCGATCAATACCACCTGGAGCAGGAACTTCCCGATGCGGTCCTCCAGCACCTCCGCCTGGGTGCCCGGGGAAAGGTCCAGGAAACGCCTAAACCCGGGGACCACATCTTCGACGGAGCGATCCAGATCCTGATCGGATCGAACAGGGATGCCCTCGATGCTGGCGCCCGCCAGGCGGTCCGGGAGGGATTTAACACCGCTCTTCATCCCCTATCCCTGCAGGGAGAAGCCCAGTCCACAGGAAAGGCCATGGCTCGCTTGCTGCGTGGGATGGCCCAATCAGGGGACCCTCTGCCCCGCCCCGCCTGCCTGATCGCGGGCGGTGAGACAACCGTAACTCTCTCCCAAACTCCTCACCCAGGAAAAGGGGGCAGGAATCTTGAACTGGCACTTGGCGCGGTCCGAGGTCTCGCCGGGCTGGAAAACAGCTTCTTGGTCAGCCTGGCCAGTGACGGAGAAGATGGGATCACAGAGGCAGCCGGGGCTGTGGTCAGCGGGGACAGCCTCTCCCGGGCCAACACGGCCGGCTTGATTCCCGAGGACCACATCCACGACCATAACTCATACGCATTCTTTGAGACGCTGGATGACCTGCTTCGCCCAGGACCAACCGGGACGAACGTGAACGACCTGTGTTTTCTTTTCACATACATTTGAGGACCCCTATGAATGAAAGACCCATTGTACTGATGACACACCCGCTGCCGGCTGAATGGATCGGAAACGATCTGGACGGTTTTGAGGTCATCCTGGAAGAAGGAGGAGCGAAAGGCATCCAGGGGAAGCTGCAGGAATACTTGCCCCGAGCTGCAGGGATCCTCTGCCTGCTCGACGATCCTCTACCAGAAAGCATCCTGAACAGCGCCCAAAACCTCCGGGTGATCAGCAGCATGGCAGTTGGCGTTGATAACATCGACATCGCTGCCTGCACGCGTCGAGGAATCCCAGTTGGCCATACCCCAGGGGTTCTCACTGACGGCACAGCTGACCTGACCCTGGCGCTGCTGCTTTCGGTTAGCCGCCTCCTGACTGCCGCCAACAATGACGCCCGGGAGGGAAGATGGGCGGGCTGGAATCCAACGGGGTGGCTTGGGGCGGATTTCAACGGCTCAACGGCAGGCATCCTGGGAATGGGTAAGATCGGCTCGGCGGTTGCCAGGAGATTGGCTGGCTTTGGCTGCCGGATCCTGTTCACCAACCGCAGTTCGAAACCAGAACTGGCCCGAGAACTTAATGCGGAGCAGGTCGATCTCGATACCCTATTAATAGAAAGCGATTTCCTGTGCTTACATATTTCTCTGACTGACGAAACCAGGGGACTGATCAACGGAGAGGCGTTCCAAAAGATGAAATCCAGCGCCATACTGGTCAACGCTGCCCGCGGACAGGTAGTGGACACAAAAGCCCTCCTGGACGCCCTCCAAACAGGACAGATCCGGGCAGCCGGTCTTGACGTAACCGATCCTGAGCCGCTGCCGCCAGACCATCCGCTCTACCAGCTGGAGAACTGCCTGATCACACCTCATATCGGGTCAGCTACTTACGGTACTAGACGGCGGATGGCACAGATTGCCCTGAACAACCTGAGATATGGAATCCTGGGAAAGAAGCTGGAGCACTGCGCTAATCCTGAGGTTTATATCCCCTAGCGATCCACCGCAGCAATCAACCGAATCTACCCATTCTGCGTTTCTGTGGGCCAGCAGGCCGCTCGCTTACAATGCATCTGTCGATCCAACTCGATACCCTTGCAGGTTGGCCTATCTAATGGTAAAAAATATCCCCAAAAGGCCACTCAATAAATCGAACCAACAACAACCTAGCCAAAGCTGAGGAGCCATCTTGAAAACCATTAACGGTGATCGAGTCCATATCAGTGTTCATATCGAAGGCACCACAAATTCATCCTTTCTAGCAGAATTGGGGAAGATCTACGGACAGGAACATGTGCTGGTATATGAGCTGTCCCAGAAAAGATTCATCCGGTTGAGCGATCTGCCCACAAGCAGTCCGGCGTCCAATTTGATCAAACTTGGAAAGGGCTTGCTTGAGAATACACCTCTCATCAACCAGATCATCCCCGATTCTGAAAACGACCCAGCCCTTTCTGGTACGAGTTACGTTCGCAAGCACCTGCCGCCAGATACAGCTGTAGTCCATGGACATTTCACACCCAACCTTTTCCGCGGCATCTTTGACAACCCCTTTACCAGCGTCATCCTCAGGGATCCCCTGGATAGGGCGATCGCGCTTTATGATGAATGGAACCAAAAGAAGGGCAAGGTGGACTGGCGGGCAACTGTTCCTTATCAAGCCAAAATGTATTTCCAGGAATTTGCTCTCAAAGAAGAGTTCATCAACTACCAAAGCAGATCGCTTGGAAACCGCCGGCTGGGAGACTACGACCTGGTGGGAGTAGCTGAATGCCAGGTTGGTTTCATCGCTCAGCTGAAAAACGAGGACTGGACAGAGTACATCTCTCCAGAATCCAGCGGGTACAGCCTTGAGAAATCCCCCTATAAGAAGCTGGGTATCACCCAGGAATTCCTGGAGGAGTTCCAAGAAGCCTACCAGATGGACTACTCCATCTACCAGCAGGCTAAGGCATTCATGGGCTACTGCTGACCGGATCCGCCGCTGACTGATTAAAAAGAAAAACCGCTGGAATCAGCGGTTTTTTTTTGGTCGGGGCGGTCGGATTCGAACCGACGGCCTTTGCAACCCCATTGCAACGCGCTAGCCGGACTGCGCCACGCCCCGGACGAAATGCATTATAAAACCTTCCAGGGGTTCTGGCAAGATATCTCGCCTGAGGCAGGAAATCTCAACCAGCAATCGGGTAATGGTAGACCTGCCAGCGCTTGTAGATCTCGGCTCCCATCTTTTCCGCTGTCAGCACCGAGGTTGGGTTATCCGCGCTGGTTATTGACATGTCGATCCATTTATATCCCCGCGATTTCGCCCTGGCAGCCATCTCATCCATCAAGAGCACGATGACACCGGTATTCCAGTACTCTGGCAAGACCAACACACTTTTCACTGCCAAGCACTGTGGCTGGCGGGTTTTCATCAACCACAGCAGTTGAAGGTAATTCCAGGGATAACGCAAACCGTTGACATCGATAAATATCTCATTTAGATTTGGAATGCCAGGAAGGAAACCCACTGTTTTCCCATCCACATCCGCAAAGAGGATCAGTTCTGGATCTGCGATGGTTTTAAAGGGCGCCAACATCGCTTCCAGGGCGTCTCTGTGCCAGCCAATCGAATCATCCAGATGAGCCAGTGCTTTTCCCAGCAGTCCATAGACCACATCAACCTCATCCCCCCAGCGGTCGAAATCGGCGCTCCTGATCACGATCCTGTCCTGTTTCCGGACCCGTTCAGCTAAACGGGCCAGGCGCTGGTATCTGGGTGTATCCTGGAGGTCGATCCGCAGGGCGACATTTTGAGCCCGGGCTGGAGTAAACCCATAGCGCTCCATAAATTGGCTGTAATAGGGAGGCGTGTGGCCGCACATCAAGGCTGGCGGGGCATCCCTCCCTTCCACCAGGACCCCGTAAGCGTTCTCATAATCCAGGTTCCAGGGGCCATAGAGCAGATCCAATCCCCGGGCCCGTCCCCAATCGCTGGCCTGTTCAACCAGGGCCTGGAAGACATCATAATCCTCAATGTAATCAAAGAAACCAAAAACGCATTCCCTGGTTCCGCGATTCTTGTTCGTTGGCGGATCCTCAGCTGCACAGATCGTGCCGGCAAGCTGGCCGTCCTTATAAGCCAGGAAAAGATCCGCCTCGCCGCGCTTGAGGAAGGCTCCCTTGCGGGGATCCAGGGCATCCCTCTTATCCGGCAGCAGGGGAGGAACCCAGAGAGGATCCTCCCGGTACAGATCCCAAGGGAAGATCATGAACGCCTTGCGTTCAGCTTTTGATTTTACTTTGACAATCTTGATCTCAGCCATATCAATCATCTGTCCGGACTATGCCAGCCTTACGATTTTTCAAATCCTCAATGATCTCCAAGAATTGTGCCCTGTCCAAAGGATATTTATAGGCGATGAAGATTCCCAATCCCAGCAGAATAGCCGGGATGGGACCGATCACCATTTTGATGCCCCGCACCGCTTCAGCGCTCTGCTGGGCTACATTGGGCTGGTATCCGGTCAATTCCAGGATGGGGCCGATGAGCGGGACCGAGACTGCAGATGTTATCTTTCTGGCTAGCGTCGTAACGCTGTAGAACATGCCTTCATGGCGCTCTCCAGTTTGATGCTCATACCATTCGATTGCGTCCGGAAGAATTGCCCAGGGCAGGACATGGGCTGCCGCGACTCCGATCCCCGCCATCGCGCACAGGATCAGAATCAAGCGCAAAGGCGTGGCAGGTGTCATCATCACCAGCACCAGCTGTACCACCGCCCAAAATGCAATCCCATACATATACGCGAAGCGTTTACTCCAGCGTTGGGAAACCCAGTTCCAAATCGGCAGGGCAAACATTGCGACCACAAAAATGGTCGCCATGATGATATCGTTCTGGGATTCACGCTGAACAACATACTTGATATAGAACAGCAAACTGGACTGCAATATATCCACGGAAACCCAGGTGGTCAGGAATATGCCCAACCCATATCTGAACGGAATATTCTTCCATACGGATTTCACAGATTCCCATAAAGTAGGTTTTTCCAGATCGACCAGGTCTTCCCTCTCCTTGGTGCCAAAAAAGGTCAAGATCATAGGTAAAGCGGATACCAGGCCGAAGATACCTCCCATTAGCATGACCCGAGGAGCATTCTCAGGCGAAAAAGACCCGACAATGATCAGGGGCAGCGTGAAAGCCAGCAGGCTGCCAAGGATAGAGAAGAACATGCGGTAGCTGGTGAGGGAGGTCCGCTCATCGTAATCCGAGGTCAGCTCAGGAGTAAGCGCAAAATACGGCATGTAAAGCATAGTTGCTGACGCTTCAAAGATCAGGTAGGCAATTGAATAGTAGGCTACCAGGGCAGTTGTGCTTTCGAAGGGGGGCCGGTACCAGAGCATGGTAAAGGTCAATGCCAGCGGGAGAGCGCCAAACAGCAGGAAGGGCCTCCGCCTCCCCCAGCGCGTCCGGGTCCGATCAGAGATATAACCAAAAATGGGGTCATTGACAAAATCCCAGACCTTTCCTACCAGGATGGGAATTCCCGCGATAGCCGGCCGCAATCCCACCACATCGGTCATAAAGATCAAGAAATACACCCCCATGATCGTGCTGGTGAGGCTGAATCCGATATCCCCGGCACCGTACATCAGTTTTCTTGCGGTCGGCAGTTTCTCATTCATATTAAGTTTCCTTAATGACGAATCCCAATCGGATGGAAGGGTAGTGCTTTACGGGTCAAGAAACCCTCCTGCTTCAAGCTCGGGGTCAGTTTGCATGCTGTGGACGGTCGCAGGAGGCGCCAAAGCTACCGCAGATCCAGACGGTTCAGGACATATTCGATGATCACCCCATACACCACACCTGCCAGAAAGGAGACCCAATCCCCCGCCCCCGCGGTCAAGAAGTAGGCCGCGCTGACTCCCAGGCCCAGGAGAGCGCCCCGGAACAGCCAGTTCAGCTTGCCTTTGACCACGACCAGCCCACCTGCCAGCCCGATCACAAAGCCCATCAACAGGCGGTTGTACCACAAGGAAAACAGCAGAAGCTGGTTGCCCTGCCAGCCCAGGCGGACCGATCCTCCCAAGATGCAGAAAATCCCCAGCACAGCCCCGGATATAAGAGCAACGTTCAAACGTTTATTAAACATGGGAGCCTCACTCTCGTAGAAAAAAAGCCTTTGATAATTGTATCCTACTTGGCCCGTGAGAAAGGCGCAGATCTGGAAACGGCTTGACTTTAGGTCTGGAATTTGTTACGCTTAATCTACCAAACGGTCGGTAGGTTATTTACCCATGACCTTAGAGAACATCCTCCAGGCAGCTGCCCAGATCTTCCAGGAAAAAGGTTATCATGCGACGTCCATGCAGGACATCGCCAATGCAGTAGACCTTCAGAAAGGCAGCTTATATCATTACGTTGACAGCAAGCAGGACATCCTTTACGCCCTGCTCGACCAAGCTTTGAGCTTGATCCTGGAACGACTCCAAGCCGTGGTTTCAGAGGAACTGGCGCCCCAGGAAAAAATCAGGCAGGCTATGCGATCGTATTTTTCTTTCCTGGCTGAAAATCCCTCTCTGTCATCGGTCTTGCTGCTGGAATACCGCTCCCTCGAGCCAATTTACAAACAAAAACATATTCCCCTCCGCGACCAGGTTGACCACATCTGGCAGGACATCCTTGAAGAGGGGAATATGAAGGGTGAATTCAATGCCCCAGAAACAGGGCTGATCTCCAAGGCTTTACTGGGTGTTCTCAATTGGACCATCACCTGGTACAGGGAAGATGGCCCCCTGACCGCAGAGCAGATCGCCGATCAGTTCACAGACCTATTTTTCACCGGAATCCTAGCACGGGATAACGAGATCTGAATCATACCTAGGAGGTGTTTCCCGAACCCAGAATTCCCTTTATCACCGATGGTTTTTCCCTCTCCAACCGCTTCATCTACCCTTGAAAGCCATCGCCACCAGCGTTCCACCTTGACCCAACCTGTATATCTAATCTGGAGGTATTTATGTATTCATTTACCCCGACTGAAGAACAGCAAATGCTCCTGGATGCTGTCAAGCGCTACGCGGATGGGGACAGCCGGCCGGCAGCTAGAGAGGCGGAGGAACATGGCCAGCTGCCTGCCCAGTTGATCGAAAAAGGCTGGGAGCTGGGGATCCTCCAGGCCTCGATTCCTGAATCCTATGGAGGATTTGGCGATTACTCAGCCTTGACTGGAGTACTGGCCGCTGAAGGTTTGGCATTTGGTGATCTGGCCGTTGCCCTGGGAGTGATGACGCCTAATCTATTCGTCCTCCCCCTCCTCCTGGAAGGATCCGAAGACCAGAAATCGGAACTCATCCCACCAGTGATCGAGATGGAGTGGAAAGCCTATACGGCTGCTTTGATCGAGCCCTCATTTGATTTCGACCCCCTGGATCTTAAGACCACCGCCGTAAAGAAGGGGAAGGAGATCACACTCACAGGAGAGAAGATCTATGTCCCCTATGCGGAGGGAGCAGAGAAGATCCTGGTCTACGCCAGCCTGGATGGGAAGACCCAGGCTTTCATCGTCCCCGGCGACGCGGAGGGCCTTACGGTTGGGGAGCGGCAGCTGACCCTCGGCATCCACGCCTATCCACTGTACAAGTTGACCCTGGACGGGGTCAAAATCTCCACTGACCAGCAGCTCAACGGAGCTGAGGGTCATTCCATGGAAAAAATAGCGGCCTCCTGGCACATCGGGCTGGCAGCCCTGGCCCTTGGTGTTGCCCAGTCAGCCTACGAATACGCGATCGAGTATGCCAAAGACCGGGAAGTCTTCGGGGTAAAAGTCGCCCAGAAGCAGGCAATCGCCTTTATGTTGGCAGAAATGGGCACTGATATTGAAGCCACTAGGCTGATGGCTTGGGAGGCTGCCTGGATGCTGGATGAAGGCAAAGAGGATGCCTCTAAACAGGCATACCTGGCATTCAGCGGAGCGGTAGATATGGTGATGATGGTCACTGACAGAGCAGTCCAGATCCTTGGCGGACATGGTTATATTCGCGAGCATCCGGTTGAGCTGTGGATGAGGAACGGACGCGGATTCACAGCCTTTACCGGGTTAGCCATGGTATAGGAACGCTAGCTTATATAACCCTTCCCCCGGAAAGACTCCGGGCAGATGAAAGGAGAAATCACATGATCAGTTTTGAAATGCCAAAACCGCTGGTTCAGACCAGGAATGTCGTCCAGACTGTCGCTGTCAATATGATGCGCCCGGTTTCCCGGGAGATGGATGAGAACGAACACGAAATTCCCTGGAGCTATATCGAGTTCATGCATACAGCTACCAAAGCCCTGGGTTCATCCTCGATGGCCCCAGATGAAACCCCCAAGGAAAAAGAAGCGGACCCCGAAAAGGAAAAACGCCCCCCCATCAACTACCAGCGCTTAATGGTGATGGTGGAAACGCTCTCCTGGGGGGATGCTGGTATATACCTTTGCACACCAGGGGGTATGCTGGGAGCTGCTGCTATCAGCGCCGCAGGCACTCAGGAACAAAAACAGCGCTTCCTGAGCAGGTTCAAAGGGAAAGAACCGGTCTTTGATGCGATGGCGATGACCGAGCCTCAAGCAGGATCCGATACATCGGCTATCCGCACCACAGCTGTGCTGGACGAAAAGACCAATGAGTGGGTCTTGAACGGCGAGAAGATCTTCGTGACCGCTGGGCATAAAGCGCTGGTAGATTCCAAGGGCTTCATCGTCGTCTGGGCCAGCCTGGATCTTCAAGCCGGCCGAGCCGGGATCCGATCCTTTGTGATCGAAGCAGACACACCCGGCTGCAAGGTCACGAAATTAGAAGAAAAAATGGGCATTCGAGCTAGCGATACGGTTTCCATCGTTCTCCAGGACTGCCGCATCCCCTTTGAGAATATTCTTGGATCCCCTACCATCGAAAAAAGCACCAAGGGCTATAAGGGAGCCATGCAGACCTTTGATGCTACCAGGCCGATCGTAGCCGCCTCAGCTCTGGGTGTTGCCCGGGCTGCCCTGGAGTTCGTTCAGGAAAAACTTGCCGAAGAAGGTGTCGAGATACACTACGGACTGCCCAAGCAGAAAATGACCCTGGTTGAGCGGGAGATCATAGAGATGGAAATCCAGCTGCGGCAGGCCTGGCTGCTGACCGTAAAAGCGCTCTGGATGGCAGATAACAAACAATCCAACGCTTTGATCTCCTCCATGAGCAAGGTCAAAGCCGGCAAGGTAGTAACCATCATCACTCAGAAAGCCGTGGAGCTGATGGGCCCCCTGGGATACAGCAGGGATTATCTGCTGGAGAAGTGGTTCCGGGACGCCAAGATCAATGACATTTTCGAAGGTACCGGCCAGATCAACCTGCTTGTAGTGGCTCGCAATATCCTGGGCTACCGCGGAAGCCAGCTTCGCTGAGCCCGTTCCAGGTCTTGAATGAGGAGAGAAAGCATGAGATATCAAATTTACAAAGCCGTGGTCATTGGATCGGGCACAATGGGAGCAGCTATCGCCGCCCACCTGGTCAACGCCGGAGTCCGGGTCACCCTGCTGGATATCATCCCCCGGGAGCTGAGCGAGGAAGAGAAGAAGGCCGGTTTGACCTTGGACGACCCAGGCGTACGCAACCGGATCGTCCGCCAGGGGCTGCAGGCTGCCTTGAATTCTCGTCCAGCTAGTTTTTACGCTAAAACGCTAGGAGATCAGCTCCAGATCGGAAATCTAGAAGATGATCTGGATTGTATCCAGGATGCCGACTGGGTCATCGAGGTCATCATCGAAAATCTGAAGATCAAACAGGGACTGATGGAAAAGATCGATCGCATCCGGCCCGAACACACCATCGTCAGCACCAATACTTCCGGCATCCCGGTCACGTCGATCGCTGAAGGGCGTTCCCAGGGGTTCCAGGAACATTTCCTGGGCACCCATTTCTTCAATCCTCCCCGCTACCTGAAGCTTCTGGAGGTGATTCCCACCTCCTCCACTCTTCCCGAAGTGGTTGAGGATATCAGCCATTTCGCAGAATACCGGCTTGGCAAAGGCGTCGTGATCTGCAAAGACACCCCCAACTTCATCGCCAACCGGATGGGATTCGGCAGCGGAGCCTTTTCTCTGGACTATATCCTCAAGAACGGCTACACCGTCAAGGAAGTGGACAGCATCACCGGCCCATTGATCGGCCGCCCGAAAACTGCCACCTTCCGTCTCCTCGACCTGGTGGGCATCGATGTTTGGCAGCATGTCGGGGATAATCTTACCAAAGCCCTGCCAGAGGACGACCCTGCCATGCCTTTCCTGACCTCGGATGCCGCAAACCAGCTCATCCACGATATGGTCCAGAACGGCCAGCTGGGCAACAAAACCAAGCAGGGATTCTATAAACAAGTCAAGGTCGAAGACAGGAAAGAGTTCTGGCCGCTTAATCTGGAAAGCAGGGAGTACGAAGCGGGAGAATCGGCCAGGTTCGATTCCGTCAAAGACGCCAAGAACATCGAAGACCTTGGCAATCGGCTGATTAAGCTGCTCGAAGCTGAGGATAAAGCAGCTGACCTGGTAAAAGCCATCCTGCTCCAGGGCTTGTCCTACGCCTCCCACTGTATCCCGGAGATCGCAGACACCCCGAAACCCATCGATGACGCCATGCGCTGGGGCTTTGGACATCAAGTTGGCCCCTTCGAGATCTGGGATATGCTGGGCGTAGAAAAGACAGCGGCGATGATGGAAAAAGCGGGTTTCAAGGCTGCAGCTTGGGTTGAAGACATGATCAAGGAGGGGAAAACCAGCTTTTATAAGTACGCCGGAAATCAGAAAACAGCAGCATACCAGCCTTCACAAAAAGACTACACACCGATCCAACCCACGCCCCAGATCCTGATCTTGAGTGAGATCAAAAGCGATCCAGCGAAGATACTTGACCGCAATACCAGCGCTTCGCTGATCGACCTGGGAGATGGAGTTGCCTGTGTCGAGTTCCAGACCAAGATGAACGCCATCGATGAGGACACCATCAAGATGATGGAACGCGCCTTGGATTACGCCCTGGAAGGCAATCTCAATGGGGTCGTTATCGGCTGTGATGCCGAGAATTTTAGTGCCGGTGCGAACCTGTTCGGGGTCGTGATGGCCTCCCAGAACGAGATGTGGGAGCCGCTTGATCTGCTGGTCCAACGACTGCAGAATGTCAATATGCGCATGCGTTATTTCCCGAAACCAGTCGTGATCGCACCTGCTGGCCTGGCGCTGGGCGGTGGAGCGGAGATCACCATGCATGGCAGCGCCGTTGTGGCAGCAGCCGAACTCTATATCGGCCTGGTCGAGGTAGGCGCCGGCGTGATACCCGCAGGAGGAGGAACCAAGGAAATGGTCCGGCGCATTGTCAATCCAGCGCTGCGCACGAAGGACGCTGTCGCATTCCCCTACCTGACCCGCGTCTTCGAGCAGGTTGGCCAGGCAGAGGTCGCCACCAGTGCCCTGGAGGCCGTAAATATGGGCATTCTCAGCCCCTGCGACAGGATCGTGATCAACCGCGATCACCTGCTGGCTGAAGCGAAGCGCCAGGTGCTGCATATGGCAAGTTCAGGCTACCAGCCACCGCCTCGCGAGAAAGTCTATGCAGCAGGCAGGGATGGGCTGGCGGGCCTAGTGGCGGGGCTGTACAATTTCAAAGAAAGCGGCTTCATTACTGACTACGAAGCGGTGATCGGCGGAAAACTCATCCGGGTCATGACAGGAGGAGAACTCTCGCAACCTGAATGGGTAGATGAACAGTATTTCTTGGACTTGGAAAGAGAGGCATTTCTCAGTCTGTGTGGTGAAAAGAAGACCCAGGAACGCATGTGGAATCTACTGCAGACAGGAAAAGTGCTGCGGAATTAAGTCCCCCTTAGATAGGGACTTTACCTTCCGCTTTGCCCTCAGTCTTCCATTCAGGAGATCAAGGAGACATCCATGATAGTAGAAAAAGATCCAAAATACGATCCGGTCATCGTTGCAGCTGCCAGGACACCTGTTGGCAAAGCCAAGCGCGGCACTTTGAAGACCACCCGGCCCGAAACCCTGGCTGCAGAGGTGATCAAGGAGCTGTTGAAAAGAGCTGGGGACCTGGATCCCCGGGAGATCGATGATCTGATGATCGGCTGCGCCTTCCCGGAGGGAGAACAGGGCATGAATGTCGCTCGCCAGATCGGTCTGAAGGCCGGCCTGCCCGTTGAAGTGCCTGCGGAAACCATTAACCGCTTCTGCTCTTCGGGAGTGCAGAGCATCGCTCACGCTGCCCAGGCAATTTCTGCCGGGTACATTGACGCCGCGATTGCCGGTGGAGTCGAGGTGATGAGCATGGTGCCCATGACCGGTTATAAATTCAGCCCGGATTACGCTCTGGCACAGGAAATGCCCGAAGCCTATACGCAAATGGGAATCACTGCCGAGAATGTCGCAGACAGGTACCAGATCGACCGCCTGACCCAGGATGAGTTCGCTCTCCAAAGTAATCTCAAAGCTCATCAGGCGGTTGAAAGCGGACGCTTCGACCCAGAGATCGTTCCCATCCAGGTGGAATTCGTCTCACCTTCCGGCACCCGCCAGGTGGAATTCAAGCGCGATGAAGGCCCCAGGGGCGATACCAGCCTGGAAGCGCTGGCCAAACTCCGGCCGGCCTTCAAGCTCAACGGCACCGTGACAGCAGGCAATTCATCCCAGATGTCTGATGGATCGGCTGGGGTGGTGATCATGTCCCGCGCCAAGGCTGATTCCCTGGGATTAAAACCGCTCGCCCGCTTTGTGAGCTATGCGGTCGGCGGTGTTCCGCCTGAGATCATGGGGATGGGTCCCGTAAGCGCTGTGCCAAAACTCCTGCAAAGGACTGGATTGGCCCTGGATGACATCGATCTGATCGAGCTGAATGAGGCTTTCGCCTCCCAGGCAGTGGCTGTGATCCGTGAGCTGGGGCTGGACCAGGAAATCACCAATGTCAACGGGGGAGCGATCGCGCTGGGCCATCCTCTGGGCTGCACAGGTGCAAAACTGTCCGTCCAGATGATCTACGAGCTGAAAAGAAGGAAAATGGAGCTGGGGCTGGTGACCATGTGCATCGGAGGGGGCATGGGAGCAGCGGCGATCTTTCAGAATTTGAACTAATGTCTGCAGAGGACGAAGGAGAATATCATGGCAGAATATACAGTAAAAGAGCTGGTCTTCAACCACGAAAAGGCATTTATGCCAGAAAAAGCTGCTGGCTTGGATGCAGTGATCCAGTATCACTTGACCGGGGATGAAGCTGGTGATTACATCATCACCATCAAGGATGATAAATGCCAGGTGGCAGAAGGCACGGCTGAGAACCCGGTAATGACCCTGACAGCCGACGGGGGCTACTTTCGGGATGTCCTGCTCGGCAAAGCAGATGGCATGAAAGGGTTCATGGAGGGAAAATTGCAGCTTGCAGGTGACCTTAACCTGGCTATGAAGCTGACCAGCTTCTTTAAAATGGGAGGATAAAGCTCCACCGGCGAATCCTGCGATCCGGATATCGGCCGGATACATATCACCCGGATCATAAACAAGGCAGCCATTGAGTTTGGCTGCCTTGTTTTGTTCCTTAAACAGTGATTTTTAGCCAAAATCTGACATAGAAAGCTGTTTTTATACTCTATTGATATGGTTTTTGCACACCGATTGAATCACTTAAAACTATACTGATTCTATGCCGGAAAAAAGATCAACACCGAGAACGAAATGTCCTTCCTGCCATAGGATCATCGACCTTGACCGCCGATACCAGCGCCGGGAACTCATCACTTGTCCCCACTGCAATCGGGTGCTTGAGGTGATCCGCGTTTATCCTCAGGAACTGGATTTACCTCTGGATCCCCCTATCACCCCTACCGGCAGGGAAAATCATCGGACAGGTTAAGGAGCAGTCGTGAAAACCACTATCAATCACAGTAAGAACGGCGGGCCGAGGAAAGCAAAGTCCGCCAAGCCTCCCTGGAAGATCGCCTTGATCGCGAATTTGAAAGCTGATTTTGAGCCGGACGAAGATGATCCTCCTGACGCCGGCTCAGAATTTGATTCACAAAGAACCATCCAGGCTATCAGCGATGCCTTGCAAGCAGATGGCCACCAGGTGACCTTTTTATCCGCTGACGCTACCCTCCCCACTGCCCTGACTGACCTCCAGCCGGATTTTTGTTTTAATATCGCGGAGGGTCTTCAGGGAGATGGCAGGGAAGCACAGGTACCTGCCCTCTGCGAGCTATTGGGAATACCTTACACTGCCTCCCGGGTGGTGAGCAGCGCCATCGGACTCGATAAAGCTCATACCAAGCGGGTCTGGCGGGACGCCGGCCTGCCGACAGCTGGCTTTGTTGAGCTCCGCCAGCTGAAAGACCTGGACCACATTCCCTTTGACTTTCCGATGTTCGTGAAACCCGCCAGAGAAGGTTCAGGCATGGGAATCACCCAGGGCTCAATTGTCAGGGACTACAAGGAACTTCAGATCCAGGCAGCCTATATCCTCGAAAAATACCATCAGCCAGCCCTAGTGGAGGAATTCCTGCCAGGCCGGGAGTTTACCGTGGGCTTTATCGGCAATCCTGGATCACCCAAAGGCCGGCGTTTTCCTGGTCTGTACGACCTGGAAGGCTACCACTTCTTGCCTATCCTGGAAATAGATTCCGGGATCAGCATCAGTCCCACTGTGTATGGACAGCAGGCAAAGAGCTTCGCAGTTGGCACGTCGGGAGCTCCCGGGTACCTCTGCCCAGCAGATATCTCTCCCGACCTTGAGCGATTATTGATCACACTCACCAAGCAAGCTGCTGAAGCTCTGGATGTCTGTGATGTGTCACGGGTCGATTTCCGACTGGATAACGACCAGCAGCCGCGGCTGCTGGAGATCAATACCCTGCCTGGTCTGAGCCCTGGTTACAGCGATCTCTGCATCCAAGCCAGCGCCGAAGCACTGCCGTACGAGATACTGATCACTGAGATCCTTTATCTCGCTGCGGAAAGATACAACATGCCCACACCGATCCCAACTCAAGGACCGGGCGTATCCTTTCCCGTGGCTGCAATCCACTAACAGAAATCCAATCTATTATCGAGTAGTAGGACTCGTTTTTGAAAGAAGGAGTATTGGTATGAACATGAATGAAAAAAAACCTCCCCATCTGATCGACCGAACCGAAGAGGCGGACGTCCCTCCTGGTAACATCTACCGCCACGGGATCTCCGACGCAGATTGGTATGATTGGCGCTGGCAGCTGGCACACAGCCTCTCCAAGCCCAGCGATTTTAAAGGTGCGATTGAGTTTCTTCCTGAAGAGCTCCAGGCATTACAATCCCCAGGAATGTTCAAGATAGGCGTGACGCCCTATTTTGCCAGCCTGATAGATCCTCACGACCCGAATTGTCCTATCCGACGGCAGGTGATACCGAATATCGCCGAAAAGCAGGTGTCCCTGGATGAGATGGCAGATTCCCTGGGAGAAGAATCCCACTCCCCTGTCCCGGGGTTGATCCACCGCTATCCTGACCGAGTGCTGATGCTCATCAACAGCCAATGCGCTGGATACTGTCGCTTCTGCACCCGGAGCCGGTTGGTCGGAGATCCCCACCACCAGTTCACCAACAAAGACTACCAACAACAGATCGATTACATCGCTGCCAATCCTTCCGTCCGGGATGTGCTCTTGTCAGGGGGTGATCCGCTGATCCTACCCCAGCACGTCCTGGAGAGCATCCTCAAGCGTATCAGGGAGATCCCTCACGTGGAAGTCATCCGGATTGGGACCCGGGTACCGGTCTACCTCCCGATGCGGATCGATCCTGACCTGGTCCAGATGCTAAGCAGATACCATCCTTTGTGGATGAACATCCATTTCAATCATCCCAAAGAGATCACACCGGACGTCAAGCGCGCTTTAACCATGCTGGCAGATGCTGGCATCCCGCTTGGAAGCCAGACGGTCTTGTTAGCCGGGATCAACGACTGCCCCCAAACCATGAAAAAGCTCTTCCATCAACTGGTGATGAGCAGGGTCCGACCGTACTACCTCTATCAATGCGACCAGGTTCCCGGGTCAAGCCATTTCCGGACCTCGGTTTCTACTGGTATAGAGATCATCGAAAGCCTACGGGGGCATACCTCCGGATTTGCCATACCAACCTTTGTGATAGACGCTCCCGAGGGTGGCGGAAAAGTCCCCATCTTCCCGCAGTACTTGATCAGCAACTCAGACAAGACAGCCGTGGTCCGCAACTATGAAGGCTTGATCACTGCCTATCATCAGCCTGCCGGATACGCCAGCCACGATCCATTGACCTGCCCGGCCTGTCTTTCGGCTGCGGAGGACAGCCAGGAAGGGGTCTCAGCCCTGCTATCAGGTCATAAGCGAGCGATCCTGCCTGAACAATGGAGCTCGTCCCATCAGCGGTCCGTTCCGCTGCCTGACAGTCTCCAGCCTAAGAGGAAGGTCCCTGCGGCATTAAAACCTCTCCAGCAGAACCCAGACCGAAGCGATCCTGCGGAGATCAGCCGCAAACCGAACAAGAAGAATGATCGATCTTAAGAATTTCAAGGGAGTCGCTGTCCTTTACAACGAATCGTCCGGGCTCATCAAGGGCGAACAAAAAGATCTGATCTCCGAACAAGGCGTGATCAGCTGCGCGAAAGCCGTGGCGGATGCCCTCACATGTGAGGGCATCCCTGCCCAGTTAGCGCCTATCCACGGAGAAGCTGAAAGCGCCCTGGCAGAATACTCTCCCGCGGATTGGCTTGTTTTCAACCTTGCAGAGGGATTGGGAGGTAAATCCTACGAGGAATCCCGAATAGCCTGGCTGCTGGAGATCCGAGGGTATCACTTCACCGGATCCAGCGGCAGGGTCCTGTCCCTGACCACCAATAAGGCCCTCACTAAATACTATCTGGCCCGGATCGGTCTGACTACACCCAGGTGGTGGCTGTTCCACACGCCTGATGACATCCCCAGAGACACTCCCTTCCCTTACCCGCTCTTTGTCAAACCAGTCGCTGAGGATGCCAGCCTGGGTATCGAAAACGATTCCGTGGTCTCCGATTTCAGCGCTCTGCGGGAGAGGACAGACTATATCATCAACTACTACCAGCAGTCTGCTCTGGTAGAGGAATTCATACCCGGCCGGGAATTCAATGTCTCTGCCTGGGGCGATCCACCCGAATTGCTGCCGCTGGCGGAAATCGATTTCCAGGATATCAGCGGTCCGGATGAATTGAAAATCGTCAATTATGACGCTAAATGGCAGGATGATGCTTATGAATTCCACCACACACCCGCTATCTGCCCAGCTGTGGTGAGTCCCACTCTCAAAAGGAAGATCAACCGTTCAGCTCTGAGCGCCTTGAAATGCGCCGGCGTGAACACCTACGCCAGGGTCGATTTGCGCATATCTGCAGATGAGGAACCATATATCCTGGAGATCAATTGCAACCCGGACATTTCACCGGGGGCAGGTTTCGCGAACACGGTCCAGTGTGCGGGTATAAACTATCAAAAAATGGTCTTGAAAATAATCTCCCTGGCCAGGAGACCAAGTGATGAATATCGTCCAGCCCACAAAAATAAACGACGGATCAGACATTGACCGGATCATGAACTCCCTGAGCAATTTCACAGCAACGGACCGCGACTGCGTCCGGGAATTGTGGGATGACTTCAGACACAACGGCAACCAGAGCTCATACCAGTTCTGCATCTGCCGGGATGACTTGTCCCAGGAAGCATTGGGATTCGCCTGCTTTGGCAAACATGCCCTGACAGAGAATACCTACGACCTGTATTGGATCGCTGTGAACGCCGCCAACCAAAGGTCAGGAGCGGGTTCGGACCTGCTCTTCTATGTCGAGGAACAGGTGCTTGCTCAAAGCGGCCGCCGGTTGATCATAGAGACATCCAGCACAGGGGCTTATGAGGCGGCCAGGAATTTTTACCGCCGCCACGGGTACTTGCGGGAAGCTGTTATCCGCAATTTTTATGCACCCGGAGATCACCTGGTGATCTATACCAAGGACTTGATCCCGCCAACCGGCGGGGACACGGTCTCTCCCTGGGCAGGTCATTTTGGACAGGTGGGACCACTGCCAATCAAGCGGGGGCAGCGAAGGACCCGCAATCCCGGATAGCCACCCTTCCCTGGATTCGATCAAAAAAAGGCCTCCTGTTACACAGGAGGCCTGAATACCTTAGGTCGGGTTCTCAGTATTTCAATTCGACCTTTTTCAGCGATCCCAAGATCTCGCCATAGAGTTCCTGAAGAGCCGCCTTTGTGCGCTCAACAGTCTCATCCAGAGGATAGAGAGATTTCTCTTTCTCGTGCCGGAGCTTCGCTTCCACTCCGCCTTGTTGTAAGGACCTTCCACCTACAGTCAACCGCAGGGGGATGCCGATCAGATCTGCGTCATTGAACTTAACCCCAGGACTTTCATCGCGGTCATCGAAAAGAACCTCGATCCCGGCATCCTGGAGATCCTGGTAGAGTTTTTCAGCTGCTTGATGGACCGTTTCACTCTCCTGCTTGCTGCCGGCCAGCTCCACGAGGTACACCTCATAAGGAGCTACCGTCACGGGCATGATCAAGCCGTAGTCATCATGATACTCCTCTGCGATCGAGGCCAGCAGCCGTCCGCTGCCGATACCGTAGCTGCCCATCACGATCGGTTTTTCATTGCCAGCCGCATCCTGGTAAGTAGCTCCAACAGCCTCACTATACCAGGTGCCAAGCTTGAAGATATTTCCCACCTCCACTCCGCGGACAGCCCGCATGGAGCTGGCACAGTTGGGGCAGCCATCACCGTCCTGAGCAGCCGCGATATCGGTGACTATATCAGCCTCGAAATCCCTTCCGTAGTTGACATTCGTGAAGTGGTAGCCTTCCTCATTCGCACCTGCCACAAGATTGGGGGAATCAGGTATCAGGTCATCCACGACAACAATGATGTCCTTTAAACCCACCGGGGACGCGTAGCCAGGCACAGCACCGGAAGCCTTGATCTCCTCTTCTACCGCCGGCCGCAGGCTTTTTGCCCCCAGGGCATTGAGGAGCTTGGTCTCGTTGAGTTCCATATCACCCCGGACAATGGCGAAGACCAGCTTTTCCTGTTCTTCTTCCTCTTCCTGTACGGCAGCCATGATGAAAACTGCCTTGGCTGTCTTGCTTTCCGGAATATCCAGGAATTTCGCAAGATCAGCAATCGTTTTCATTTCCGGAGTAGCGACCTTTTCGATCTCCAACTGGTCTTCCTGGGGAGAGCTCACCTTTTGGAATTCCGCGATCTGACGGTTTGCAGAGTACCCGCAGGCATCGCACAGCAGCAGAGTATCCTCCCCAACCGGTGTCAGATACATGTACTCATGAGCCATATTGCCGCCCATCATACCCACATCGGATTCGACAGCGATCACAGGGAGTTTACAGCGGCCGAAAATATTGAAATAGGCTTGATAGTGGTTGGCGTACTGGAGATCCAAACCATCCCAATCGCGATCAAGGCTGTAGCTGTCCTTCATGGTGAATTCCCGAACCCGGATCAAGCCTGCGCGGGGACGGGGATCATCACGCCATTTGGTCTGGATATGATAGATCAGCATGGGCAGCTGGCGGTAGGATTGGACTTCGTCCTTAACGACATCGACAACTGCCTCTTCGTGGGTCATGGCAAGGACCATGTCCCTACCGTTGCGGTCTTTGAACCGTCCCATCTCCGGGCCCACCTTCTCCCAGCGCCCGGTGGCTTTCCAAATCTCTGCCGGGTGGACAACCGGCATAGCCAATTCCTGCCCACCGATCGAGTTCATCTCATCGCGCATGATATTCTCGATCTTTGTCAAGGAGCGCTTTGCTAAGGGCATATACGTGAAGATGCCTGCCGCCATCTGGCGGATATAACCTGCCCTGACCAGCAGCTTATGGCTGGCAATCTCTGCATCTGACGGCGCTTCTCTAAGGGTTTGGCTGAGCAAACTTGACATTCTCATAGGACTTCTCCTGCTAATGACTGCCGGCCGGCACTCTGATCTACTCAAAAAAAAGCTCCGGATTTCAGCCCGGAGTTTTAAAATTTATCAACCACTTTCGCCTAGCTCCAAACGGCCAAATCCGATCAATCTATCGGCCTGGTAGGGACGGGAGCTGAGGATTCAAGTAAGGTCACCATATGCATGGTAGTGTACCAAAGGCTGAACCACTGTCAAGGCAGGAATATTGCAGCCTTCGCAGTAAAATCCACCCCGTGTGTCAGCGAAATCCAAGCAATACCCATATGGTAAAATCGAATAGGAATTACAATTCTCCCTGATCGAACCTCACCTCACAGGAAATCACGAATGATCCCCCTCCGAGACGAAAATCCTACTCATAGTGTGCCCATTATCACCTATCTGCTGATCCTGTTCAATATCCTGGTCTTTATCTTCCAGGTTATGATCGGATCTCACAATGAGGCTTTCATTGACCAATTTGCCCTTAAACCTGCTTCTCTCACCTCCGGATTGACTGCCTGGGGAATCTTCACCATCTTCTCCAGTATGTTCATGCATGCGGGGTTGGCTCATATCGGCGGGAATATGCTCTACCTGTGGATCTTCGGAGACAACGTCGAAGACCGCATGGGCAGCTTCAGATATCTTCTGTTCTATATATTGGGCGGGGTAGTCGCCTCACTGACCCAAATCCTCACCCATCCCACCTCAACCATACCCACGGTGGGAGCCAGCGGCGCCATCGCAGCAGTCCTGGGAGCATACCTGGTGCTGTTCCCCAGCCAAAAGGTTTTAACACTTATCCCGCTCGGTTTCTGGCTGCGCATGACCATGCTCCCTGCGAGCCTGGTGCTGGGATTATGGTTCGTGCTGCAGTTCTTCCAGGGAGTGCTTTCTCTGGGGATGACGGATGTAGGAGGGGTTGCCTTCTGGGCTCACATTGGCGGGTTCGTCACCGGCGTCCTGCTCGGCAGATTGTTGAAAAAGCCCGAAACGGTCTATCCAGCATACCGCTGGTAATTGGGAGAGGGACTCAGCTTGCCCAACCGTCCAAGCTGAGTTATAATTTCATCGAATTCGGGATGTGGCGCAGTCCGGCTAGCGCGCGCCGTTCGGGTCGGCGAGGTCGTGGGTTCAAATCCCTCCATCCCGACTTCCATAAAAAAAACCGCTGGTCACACCAGCGGTTTTTTCTATTAATTCCTAACTTTTACAACAATTGAGTTGGCTGGGACCCCTCGCTGTTGCGAGCAGAGAGAGGTTGATAGCTGGGCTCAGGGCGGGGTGCCCGCGAAGCCGGTTTGGGAGCGGGGCGGGAGCTGGCGGCCATGGCCGGTTTGCGGCTGGTGACCGGAGCCTGTCGGCGCTGGCGGGGGGCGAACTCCACCCGCAGCTGGTCCTGGCCGAAATAGCGCTCCCCGGCGATGCTGAAGAGGCCGATGATCAGCACCCGCAGCAGCCAGACCATCACGGCCACGAAGACCGGCACCACCTGCAGAAGCGTCTGGCGGGCGATGACCGCGTTGCCCAGGGTCTCATGATTGGCGATGGCGATCGAGACACCCCACCAGGTCAGGGTGGCGTTCATGGTGGCGGCGATCAGCCAGGCGGCGAACAGGTACCAGCTCTCGGTGCCTTCCCCCACCTTGCCCTCGGGAGAGAACAGGCGGGCGATCCCGGCGAAATCGATCCCGCAGAAGGCGATGGCCAGGATGGTGGCCCAGCGCACACCCCAGAAGCGCAGGTTGCCCAGCAGGTCGGTCAGGGCGAAATCGGTCGTGCTGTAATTGAAGACCTCGAAGGCGACCAGGGCGGTGATGATCAGCAGTCCGAAGACCACACCGCGCTTGATCTGGACCTTCTCGGGGAT
>JBGCVQ010000087.1:0-14772 GCA_045888315.1 Anaerolineales bacterium
AACCGCAGTAATCCCAATAATGCGGCGATCAAGGAAAAACTTGGCGGCCGTTATATCGGTATGGAATATGAAGACCTGCTGGAGGATGTCAAATCCGAATTGCTGGAGAGCGTGGCAGTCGCCCACCGGGCAGGCATACCAGATGAGCATATCATCCTGGATCCTGGCATAGGATTCGGGAAAACAGTTGAGCAGAATCTTGAGCTGCTCAACCGCCTGGATGAGATCCGGGCCCTGGGCTACCCGGTGCTGCTTGGCCCTTCCCGAAAATCCTTTATCGGTTATACTTTGGACCTGCCTCCCGAGGAGAGAGTGGAAGGCACGGCAGCTGCCATCTCTGTCGGGATCACCCGCGGAGCAGATATCGTTCGGGTTCATGATGTCAAGGAGATGATCAGGACTGCCAGGATGACAGACGCCATCGTCCGATAGCATCCTCTTATTTGTAAAGACCCTTACAGCCCCGGGCTAAACCGCCCGGGGCTTTTTCTTATGTCAAGTTAATATTCGTGCGGTACAGTTGAAAATAAGGGTAATTATGGGAGGACACATGGCGGAAAAGGGTACTTCACAGCTCAAGGATTCCAGCGGTCCGATTGCTTTTCAGACGGAGATCAAACAGCTTCTGAACATCCTGATCCACTCTCTGTACACGAAGAGAGAGATCTTTCTGCGCGAGCTGCTTTCCAATGCCTCAGATGCTTTAACCCAGATGCGCTTCCTGCAGCAAACCGAACATGAAGTCCTGGACCCGTCCCTGGAACTCAAGATCGACATTGACCTTGATCAAGACCAGGGGAAAATAACGGTCAGTGACAGTGGTGTCGGAATGACGAAAGAGGAAATGAAGACCAATCTGGGAACGATTGCCCAGTCTGGCGCGAAGGCGTTCTTGGAAGCAGCAAACGGCGAGGAATCGGACCTGGTTGATGTCATTGGCCGCTTTGGGGTTGGCTTCTATTCGGTCTTTATGGTCGCTGAGTGGGTCAAAGTCACTTCCCGCAGTTATCAGACGGATCAGGAAGCTGCCTGCTGGTATGCCACCGGAGCGGATACCTTCGAAATGGGGAGTGCTGATAAGGAGCAGCGCGGCACGGTGATCGAGGTCAAGCTCAAGGAGGACGCCAGGGAATTCCTGGAGGAGACCCGCATCCGCGAGATCATCAAGACCCATTCGGATTACATCCCATTCCCGATCTATCTTAACGACGGTGAAGAGCAGATCAACCGGCAGAATGCGATCTGGCGGCAGAATCCCCGGTCGATCGAGGAGGAGCAATACCAGGATTTCTACCGGCAGCTGACCCTCGAACCTGAGCCTCCCCTGACCAAGATCCATTTCGTAGCGGATGCACCGTTAATGATCTACGCTTTGCTCTATCTGCCAGCCAGGCTTGATAGAGGGGTATTCACTCTCCGGGAAGAGGATGGGCTCAAGCTTTATGCCAGAAAGGTCCTGATCGATGAGTATTCCAAGGACCTGCTGCCGCCTTATTTGCGGTTCATCGAGGGCGTGGTTGACGCGGAGGATCTACCGCTGAATGTCTCACGGGAATCCGTCCAGGCGACTGCGATCCTGGCCCGGATCAAGAAGATACTCACCAACCAGGTGATCCAGAAGCTCAAGGAAATGGCTGAAAAGGAAAGCGATTTGTACGGAAAGTTCTGGTCGGAATTCGGCCAGTTCCTCAAGGAAGGTGTCGCTGCCAACGATGAGTACCGGGAAGAGCTGTCAGGCTTGCTGCGGTTCAGGTCGACTACCCTCCCGGATCAATGGACATCCCTGGATGATTATCTGGAATACAGCAAACCCGGTCAGGACAAGATCTACTATATTC
Organism: Anaerolineales bacterium; assembly: GCA_045888315.1. Taxonomy (GTDB): domain Bacteria; phylum Chloroflexota; class Anaerolineae; order Anaerolineales; family UBA11858; genus B10-G9. Next base: position 1,839 of record JBGCVQ010000087.1, read on the forward strand.
TCGGTGATGACAAGAGTGCGGTTGCCAGAAGTCCCCATCTGGATTATTTCCAGACTCACTGCATTGACGTGCTCACTCTGACCGATCCAGTGGACAGCTTCATGCTCCTGGGTTTGCGGGAATACAAAGGCACACCGTTAGTGAACGTGGCTGATGCCGATCTCGAGCTTCCGGAAGAAGAAGGGGAAGAAAAGGACGGTAAACCCGAGGAGGATCAGGATCTCACAGATGAGGGGCTTGAGGAGCTGATCGACAGTTTCAAAGCTGTCTTGGGCGATCGGGTGTCTGATGTCCGGGTCACTGATCGCTTGACCAATTCCATTGCCAGGCTGGTTGATGCCAAAGGCTCGCTAGGCCAGGAAATGCAGCGGGTATACCGGATGATGGATAGGGATTATCAGTTCCCCAAGAAGATCCTGGAGATCAATCCTGGACACCCGATCCTCAAACGCATCACCACACTCCCCGAGGAAAACCCCTTGAGGGACCTGGTCATCGAGCAGATCTTCGACAGCACCTTATTGATCGAGGGATTGCATCCAGATCCCGCTTCGATGATCCCTCGCATCCAGCAGTTAATGGATGCGGCCCTGGACGGTAAGGAGGGGTAAGTATTTCTCACCGGAACAGCACCCTGTTCCGGTTTGTATTTCAGATGGGTTTCCCCTGTGGTTCTGTCCCGTTCTTCCGCAAGGTGAGGATCAAGTAGACCAGCGCCCCCAGTATGCCGGCGGCGCCTCCTCCATACCAGATCGTCCTGGGGTTGAAAGCATCGTTGAGGATACCGCCCAATAGGGGACCGACCATCGAGCCGGCACCCCAGGTGAGGGCCAGCAGGCTCATGTACCGACCACGCATGGTCTCTGGCGCCCGGTTAGCGGTGAAGGTGCTCGCAGTAGGGATAACCATGAGCTCGCCGATGGTGACGATCACCATGCTGATCCAGAACCCCCAAAACCCGGAGCCGAGGGCAATACTGCCCACCCCAATTCCATAGAGCAGAGTTCCCAGGGCCATGACCGGCAGGGGATGATAACGAGAGGTCCTGCGGGTGATGAAGAGCTGGAGGGTTACTACCATCAGGGCATTGGTGGTGGGGATCAGTCCATAAACGCTTTCAGGCAACCCGTAATTGTCTTTCGTATAGGCACCAAGAAGGACCCACAGGATGGACCCTGAGATCTGCCTGAGCGTAAATCCCGCCACGAAACTGGTAAATAGCCGGTCCTGGAAGATCTCCAGGTAGTCCTTGAGGGTTTCCGTGATCTTTTGATGGAGACTCCGGGCGGCGTCTGGCAGGGTCTCGAAGGCATAAAGTGCGATCAGGATACTGAAGAACACTGCCGCCCCTGCCGCAATTGAAAAGGTGATGCCGTAGGATTGGGTTGCCAGCACACCTCCCAGGGCTGGGCCAAGCGCTACCCCGAGGTTCTTGCTGAGCCGGGTCAGGGCATAGGCGTCCGGCCTCTGTTCCCGGGGTACAAGATCTGCGATCATGGCATCGGAACCGACCCGATATAAGGGTTGGAAAATACCCCGGATGACCATGATCAAGGCGAATTGGGCATAGGTATGGGCTGGGATCATAGCTGCCAGCCCTCCCCCGCTAACTGCCAGGCTGATGACCATGGACCATTTCCGACCTAACCTGTCCGTAATGGTTCCAGCGATAAACGAGGACGCCAGCCGGACAGCAGCGTTAATAGTGATCAGGCTGGTCACTACTGTCAGAGGAAGGGAGAGTTCCTGGCCAATGTACACAACCAGGAAAGGCCAGACCATGCTCATTCCCGTGGTGTGAACGAGCATTCCCCAGAATAAAAGCCAAAACTGGGCAGGGTAGGTTTCCAGGTATTGTTTTGTCCTGGAGAGAATACTGAGATCCGCGGGATATTTACCCGGAGGTTTGTCCATGTCGGGGTCTTTGCCGTCCAGAGTAAGTTATAATGGTCCCATTGTAATCGAGTCCAGCTATCTATCAAGGGAGTAGTGGGCTTTCACAGGCTGGGTTATACCATAGCTAGGGCCGGGGGGCATAACCTGGCTCAATACCCCAGTTATGATACAGAGGATGGAGTATGACACATATTCTTGTTACCAATGACGATGGTGTGACGGCCCCGGGATTGTTCGCCCTGGTTGAGGCTCTCCGCGAGGTGGGCGAGGTGAGTGTTCTCGCTCCTGATCGGAACTGGTCAGCTTCCGGTCATGTGAAAACACTCCACAGACCTCTGCGGGTTAAGGAAGTCCAGTTGGAAGACGGTACCCGCGCCCTGGCCAGTGATGGAGCGCCTTCTGATTGTGTGGCCCTGGCTGTTCTGGGACTGGTCAGCGACATCGACCTGGTGGTATCCGGCATCAATCCCAATGCAAATGTAGGCCATGATGTGACTTATTCTGGTACGGTCACTGCCGCAATGGAAGCCGTGATCTGGGGCATTCCTGGATTGGCTGTGTCACTTGACAGCCCTGACAATCACCTCGGCATCCTGGACTACTCATCCGCTGCTGAATATGCCCGCAGAGTAGTAGAGCTTATCCTTGCCAACGAGATCCCACCCGATATTGTCCTTAACCTGAATGTGCCGGGCCTACCCCTGAAGGAGATCAAAGGCCTGCAGGTGACCCGCCAGGGACTGCGCGTTTACCATGATGAACTCCTGGAACGCAGCGATCCCCGGGGAGTGCCGTATTATTGGATTGGCGGAGACCCTCCCACAGGTGTGCCGGATCAAGGCACGGATTTTGGGGCATTGAAAGGAAAATATGCCTCCCTGACCCCGTTGAACCTGGACCTGACCGCCGAGGGCTCCCTGGAATCTTTGCGGGTCTTGTTTGCTGATCATTGAAATAGCTGCTGGAAATGATGGATAGAAATCCCCCAAGTCCTGAAAAGAAGTCGCCTATCCAGCTGCGCTGGACCTTGCTCGCTGTCCTGGTGGGCTGCTTGCTTGGCATCTGGCTTTTCAACACCCCTCCTGGATTGCTGGGGAAGTCAGACGCGATCGCATACGCGGTTTGCCACCGGATCGGTTCTCATTCCTTCTATTTTGGAGACCGTCCTTTCAGCCTCTGCGCCCGCTGCAGCGGACAGTATCTGGGCTTTCTGTGGGGGTTTGGGGTGCAAGCCCTGCTGGGGAAAAAGAAATCCGGGTTTCCTGGCCGCTGGCAGTCGGTCCTGCTGGGTGCTTTGGTGCTTTTTTACCTCGTTGATAGCCTGAATTCTCTCTTTCAATTCAATCCCGGGCTGAGTAAATGGTCGCTCTACCAACCTGACAATATCCTGCGGTTATTTTCTGGACTGGGCATGGGACTGACGATCAGCGGTTTTTACTATCCATTGATGGGACAGACGGTCTGGCGGGAAACCTCGCTCCAAGAACCTCTGGGGGGAGCCAGGGATTGGGGGATATTCCTGGGAGGAGGGATCCTGATCGGACTCCTGGTATTAACGGGCAATCCGCTGATCACTTACTTTCTTATCTTGCTCAGCACAGGGGGACTGTTGGGCTTGCTCACCCTGCTGTACATGGTGATCTGGATCCTGATTCGGAAAAAGGAGAATAGTTTTCTGAGACTGGCAGACCTGGGATGGTGGATCCTAGCTGGTTTTGGGACCGCCTTGCTGCAGATCACCTTGATCGATGGACTCCGGTATCTCTTGACCGGAACTTGGTCCGGCTATTTGGAATTTTAATACAGGGAAGGATTGCAGCCTCCCGCTGTACCTCCGCAGGTTCATTCTCGCGGATAAAAGTGCAGAGCTTGATCCGGATCGAAGTTGATGGTTAACGGGCTTCCGGATACAGGCACGTCCAGTCCCGGATCGGGCACATCAAACTGGATCCGGGTCTCCTTGACATCCAGCTCGATCTGGAGGGCGGAGCCGCTGAAGATGCTGCTGTGGACCGTTCCCTGCAGGGATGCTCCATGCTCTGTGTAGTTAGAAGCGATTTCGATCCGGTCTGGCCGAAGCAGGATCTCTCCCTCGCCCTGGTAGGTTTGGCTGACCTGCCATTCACCAAGTGCGGTTCTCAACAGGCTGCCCTGTGAGTTGGACTGAGCTTCTCCGGACAGGAAATTATCCATCCCTAAGAAACGGGCTACGTAGGGTGAGATCGGGTTGTAGTAGATCTCTTGGGGAGTGCCGATCTGGACAGCGGTTCCCTGGCCGATGATCACGACTCGATCGGCAATGCTGAACGCTTCTTGCTGGTCGTGGGTGACGTAGAGAGCAGTCTGGCAGGCGGCCTTGAGAATCCTTCTTAAATCCCCCACCAACCGTTCACGAATGGCGCGATCCAGGGCGCCAAGGGGCTCATCGAGCATCACCAATCGCGGTTCTGGGGCCAGGGAGCGGGCCAGGGCAACCCGCTGCTGTTCTCCCCCCGACAAGGTGCTTACATCCCGGTCTTCGAACCCGGTCAATCCGACCAGCTCGAGGACTTCTTCCACCCGCTCTAGAGCTTCCGGAGCTTTCTCTCCTGCCATCTTCAAGCCGAAGGCGATGTTGTCCCGCACATTCTTATGGGGAAAAAGGGCATATTCCTGGAACATCAAGCCAAAACCGCGCAGGTGGGGAGGCGTGCTCGAGAGAGATTCACCGTTCCAAAGGCAGTCTCCGCTGTCCGGCTCAACCAGTCCAGCGATGATCTCCAGGAGGGTCGTTTTACCGCTTCCGCTGGGTCCCAGCAAACCCAGGATCTCTCCCTGGTTTTGCGTAAAGGAGATGCCTCGCAGAACAGGTCCCTCTTGAAAGCTCTTGGTGATCTTGCGGATTTCAAGGCCTGTCATAGTGGTCAGCGTGTACAATTATCCATAACAATCACAGCCCGATCAATTTCGAGTATAACATATTCAGATTTTGGCTTAATTTCGGTTTTGATCTCGCTGGAACACGATAAGGACCCGTATGAAAGTATATTTTGCCTGCTCGATCAGCGGCGGTCGCAAGGATGAGAAGGTTTATCAGCGCCTGGTCAGCCGGCTGCTGGAATTTGGACTGGATGTACCGACCGCGCACATCGCGGAGACCGGGATCGAGATCATCGACGGCCAGGAAGATCCCCAGGATATCTACCAGCGCGATGTCGATTGGATTGCCGAGAGCGACCTGCTGATCGCTGAGGTAAGCACTCCCTCCCATGGTGTGGGATACGAGATCGGCCATGCCCTGACGCTTGGCAAACCGGTCTTATGCATTTACGACCGGAGTGTGATCGTCTCAAAAATGATCACAGGGAATCCCCATCCGCAGCTGACCGTTCAGCCTTACAACGATCTCCTTGAAGCGGACGAGATCCTGCAAGCTTTCCTGTCGAGAAACGGTTTTCAACCGCCCTAGAAGCGGGGAGCGAAATATTTATGGATCGTGATCTATGAAGACCTGCGGGAACCTTTTTCCTGGTTATACCGTCCTGATAGAGAATGGATTTTATGGGCCAATCCAGTCCCTTGGGTTTGGTTCATTTCCAGGAAATTCAGGTATTAGAGGAGAGTTGCCATGACCCCCTTGAACAAGCCAATCCGTATCATCTGGTTGTCCCTCGCTGTCCTGCTGATCTTGGGCAGCTCCTCGGGATGCAGTTTCCTGGGTATAGGAGGAAACCCCGTGACTACCCCACAGCCCATCCCTATCAACACCGACAACAGCGGCGGCGATGTCGCGGTAGTCGAAGCCGGCTATCCGGGCTCGCCCAACGGCGGTGATGAGGGAACCGGGCTGATCATCCGATTGAGTGATGGAAATCCTGTTCCGACAGTGTTCGAGACCCTGGCGCCTATCCAGGGAGTGCCGCTTTCTGAGGACCAGATCCAGGCGATCCTGGAGCGGCTGACAGCCTGGCAGGAGGATCAAGGCTTGGAAGCTGATTTCAGGCTCCCCGACCAGATCCTGCCTCCTCCCTTGACCGGCGAGACCATCCCGGAGTCTTTTCCTTCCTCCACAGACCTGGCCGGCCCTGAACCGGTTTATGGCGAAAATCTGGAAGTGCTGCGCTTTTCACCCCAGGGTGAGGTAGCAATCGCTCCCTTTATCAGTGTCACTTTCAACCAGCCGATGATCGCCCTGAACACCTTGAGCGGTCTGGCTGAGGAGGATGTCCCGGTCGTAGTCTCCCCCCACATCCCAGGTTCCTGGCGCTGGCTGGGGACCAGGACACTGAGTTTCCAGGCGGATTCGGACCTGTATGACCGACTGCCAATGGCAACAGAATATCTCGTAACCATCCCAGCGGGAGTGGAGTCTGCCGCTGGTAGCCCGCTGCAGGAATCAGTTCAATTCAGCTTCACGACTCCACCTCCTATCATGGAGGATTACTATCCGACGAACAGCGCCCAGCCCCTGGATCCGCTGTTCTTCGTATCCTTTGATCAGCGGATCGATCCAGAGGCTGTACTGGCAAAGATCCAGGTGACTGCTGGCAGCCAGCAAGTGAAGGTGCGTTTGGCCAATCAGGAGGAGATCGAGGCTGATGAAGTGGTCAGCCGTCGGGCAGATCGAGCCCAAGAAGGCCGCTATCTGGTCTTCCGGGCTGAAGAGCTGCTGCCTACGGATACCTCGGTGTCCGTGGTCATCCCGACTGGAACCCCTTCAGCGGAAGGCCCTTTGACTACTACCTATGACCAGAGTTATTCTTTCCGAACCTATTCACCTCTGCGGATCGAGGATCACGGCTGTTCCTGGGGAGATGAACCCTGCCGGCCGCTGACCCCACTGTACATCCGCTTCAACAACCCCATTGACCTGGATGCCTACGATCCCAGCATGGTGACTGTGGAACCTGAACTCCCCAATGCTTCAGTCAATATCTACGGAAATACCATCAATATCCAGGGCAACACGCAGGGGAGGACCACCTACTGGGTGACCGTGGATGGCTCGATCGTGGATCAGTTCGGACAGACGCTGGGAAATGACGAACGGCTGCGTTTCAGGATCGGTCCTGCCGACCCGGTGATGTTCGGCCCCGATCAGACTTTTGTGACTATGGATCCAGCCGATGCTAATCCAGCGCTCTCGCTGTTCACCATCAACTATACCAAATTGAACGTGGAGATCTACCGTGTCCAACCCGCTGACTGGCCGGACTTCCTCCAGTACCTGCGCGATTATCAACGGACGGATATCCAGTTAACTGTACCCGGCAGGAAAGTCTTCGATGATGTGGTCAATATCGAAGCGCCTGCTGACAAACTCACAGAGGTCTATATCCCCCTGAAAGACTATCTGGAAGATGGGACAGGCCAATTCATAGTAATCGCCAAACCGCCAACTGGCTTGTTTGAGGAGGACCGCTACTGGGAGCATGTCCAGGTCTGGGTCCAGGTAACTGGAATCGGTTTGGATGCATTTGTGGACCATTCTGAGATGGTAGTCTGGGCAACCGACCTGCTCAGTGGAGCCCCGCTGGCTGATGTGAAAATCCTCCCCGGGGAAGGATCAGCTATAGGGACCACAAACCGGGATGGAGTCGCCCGTTTTGACATCCCCTCTGCCGGGATACCCTATCTGGTTGCCCAGAAGGGCACTGACCAGGCTTTTCTGCCCCCAGCGGATTATTACTGGAGCGAGAGCGGCTGGTCAAGGCGCTCTCTGTCAGACGAGCTGCGCTGGTATGTCTGGGATGACCGCCAGATGTACAAACCCGGCGAGGAAGTATCCATCAAAGGCTGGATGCGCCGGATCGGCAGTTCTCAATCCGGGGATGTCGCCCTGGTCGGGAACCAGGTTAGCGAGATCTCCTACCAGGTGATCGGATCCATGGGGAATGAACTGGCGTCCGGCCAGGCAGAAGTCAACTCCCTGGGAGGTTTCGATTTTCAATTCGATCTTCCTGAGAATGCCAACCTGGGATATACCCAGATCATCATCAATCCTATCGGCACCCTCTCTGGGATCAGCTACAGCAGCTACTACCACAGCATCCAGGTCCAGGAATTCCGCCGGCCGGAGTTCGAGGTCAGTGCCCGTAATGAGACCACTGGTCCCTACTTTGTAGGCGATTATGCAGTTTTGGCAGTAGAAGCCAAATACTACGCAGGTGGACCTCTTCCCAATGCGGAAACCAACTGGTATCTCAACTCGACCCCAACCAACTACCAACCGCCTAACTGGCCCGATTTCAATTTTGGGTACTGGTCTCCCTGGTGGTTCTATGACTACTACAACGACTACAACAGCGGTGCTTCTGGCTCCAGTTACACGGGTGTCACAGATGCTACCGGGACGCACTATCTACGTGTGGATTTTGAATCGATGACAGATCCCCGCCCTTACAGCGTGGTTGCCGAAGGGACGGTCTTCGATGTCAACCGCCAGGCCTGGACCGGGACGACAAGCTTGATGGTCCACCCTGCGGATCTCTATGTCGGGATGCGAACGGACCGCTACTTTGTCCAGCGGGGAGAACCCTTGCAGGTGGATCTGATCGTCACTGACCTGGACGGGAATCCGGTTGGAGACCGGCCTGTCCAGGTCCATGCCGCCCGTCTGGAATGGAAATACCAGGATGGGCGCTGGCAGCAGGTCGAGGTGGATCCCCAGGATTGCACCATTGGTTCTGACACTGAACCGGTCCGCTGTGAATTCGAGACACTCCGCGGAGGGAGCTACCAGATCACAGCCGAGGTGACCGATTCCTCCGGAAGACTGAACCAGAGCCGCATGACCCGCTGGGTAAGCGGCGGAGAACGCCCTCCCTCTCGGGATGTGGAGCAGGAGCAAGTGACCTTGATCCCTGACAAGGAAAGTTACCAACCTGGGGATGTGGCGGAGATCCTGGTTGAGGCTCCTTTCAGCGGCGGTGAAGGGTTGCTCACCGTCAGCCGCAGCGGTATCCTCACCACCGAGGAATTCCAATTGGATGGCACGAGCTATACCTTGCGGATCCCGATCGAAGAAAAATACATCCCTAACCTGCATATCCAGGTCGATATCGTGGGATCAGCACCCCGTACCGATGACCAGGGAGAAGAGATCAAAGACGCACCCCCGCGGCCTGCTTTTGCAACCGGGCAGCTGGATCTCTCCATCCCTCCCATCTCCCGCACCCTGGCGCTGGAAGTTGTCCCGCGGGAAGATGCCCTGGAGCCCGGTGCTGAGACCTGGCTGGACATCACTGTCCGGGACGCTTCAGGTGAACCTTTGCAAGATGCGGAATTGGCAGTGGTGGTTGTAGATGAAGCCATCCTGGGCTTGACCAACTACCAGTTGACCGACCCGCTCTCCGTCTTTTATGCCACCCGCTCGGGTGACGTAAGCAGCTACTATACCCGCGCCAGCATCCTGCTGGCCAACCCGGCAGCCCTCATGGAACAAGCTGCGGGAATGGCCAGGAACATGCCGCAGGCGACCATGGCCATGGAAGGGGATGTAATGGAGGAAGCCGCAATGGAAGCGCCCATGGCCGCAGAGGCGGAGATGGCTGCAGATGCCGTCGGAAAGGGTATGGATGAAGGCGCTGCAGCGGGTCAGGCGATCCAGATCCGGATCGATTTCAATCCCCTGGCGACCTTCGCCCCGGAGGTGAGGACGAACAGCAGAGGCAACGCAGCAGTCAAGGTCAGTCTGCCAGATAATCTGACCCGCTATCGAGTGATGGTTGTAGCCGTGGATGATACCGGCAAGGGATTTGGGTCCGGGGAAGCCAGCATCACAGCCAGGCTCCCGCTGATGGTCCGGCCCTCCGCCCCTCGTTTCCTGAACTTTGGGGACAGGTTCGAACTACCCGTTGTCCTCCAGAACCAGACCGGGGAAGACCTGGAAACCCAGATCCTTGTGCAGGTCAGCAACCTGCAGCTGGATGGTAGTCAGGGCATGCAGGTAACTGTCCCGGCCTATGATCGGGTGGAAGTGCGCTTCCCAATGTCCGCAGAGATGGCAGGCAGCGCGAAATTCAGGTTTGCGGCTACGTCCGGTTCCTACGCGGACGCTGCTGCCGGAGAGCTGCCGGTTTACACACCGGCAACCACGGAAGCATTTGCCACCTACGGTGTGATCGATCAGGGAGCTGTCCTGCAGCCGATCGCCAAGCCGCAAGACGTCTTCCCGCAGTTTGGCGGATTGGAGATCAGCACCTCCTCGACAGCTCTACAAGCGCTGACTGATGCTGTGGTCTACTTGTATTCCTATCCCTACGAATGTTCGGAACAGCTGGCTTCGCGAATCCTGGGCATCGCTGCTTTACGTGATGTTCTGAGCGCTTTCGAAGCGGAGGGACTGCCCAGTCCCGAAGTGATGCAGGATCGGGTGGCGAAGGATATGGATCTGCTGGTGATGATCCAGAACTATGACGGTGGCTTCCCGTACTGGAGGAGGGGACAGGATTCGATCCCCTTCAACACCATCCATGTTGCTCATGCCCTGGCTCGGGCGCAGCAGAAAGGATTCGAGGTCCCTGAGGATATGTGGTTCATGGCCCAAAGCTACCTGCAGGACATCGAGAACTATTATCCCTACTGGTATACCGAGTACACCCGCAATACCCTGAGCGCCTATGCCCTCTATGTCAGGGACCTGATGGGGGATCCCGATCCTGCCAAGGCGCGGGATCTGTTCCACCGCTCCGGTTTCGACCATGTCGCCATGGCAGGGATCGGCTGGATGTGGCAGGTGATGATCGATGACTCCGCTTCAATGAGTGAGTTGGAGGAGATCCGCACCTGGGTGGGCAACCGGGTTGTAGAAACGCCTGGGGCTGCGAACTTCACAACCTACTATGATGACCAAAGCTATCTGCTGTTGAGCTCGGACCGCAGGACCGATGCGGTCATGTTGGATACGCTGATTGCAGATGACCCAGAAAGCGATCTCATCCCCAAGCTGGTCAATGGCTTGCTGGCGCACCGCACCCGCGGCCGCTGGAGCAGCACCCAGGAAAATGTCTTCGTACTGCTGGCCCTGGACCGCTACTTCAATACCTTTGAATCGGTGGAACCCGAGTTCGTGGCCCGCATCTGGCTGGGTGATACCTTTGCCGGCGATCATGAATATGTTGGCTACAGCACGGAGCGCCACCTGACTGAAATACCGATGAACTACTTGGTGGATACGGACCAGGAGGAGCAGGATCTGATCATCAGCAAGGAAGGTCCGGGACGGCTGTACTACCGGCTGGGCTTGAAGTATGCTCCCACTGACCTGCATCTGGATCCACTAGAGATGGGTTTCGTCGTCCAGCGGGAATATGAAGCTATCGATGATCCAGATGATGTGACCCGCCTGGAAGACGGCACCTGGGTTATCAAAGCTGGTGCCCGGGTCAGGATCCACTTGACGATGGTGGCCGACAACAGGCGCTACCATGTCGCCTTGGTGGACCCCCTGCCGGCTGGCCTGGAGATCATCAACCCGGCTCTGGCAGTCTCTGGCAGTGTGCCCCAGGATCCCAACAGCGGGGATGCTCGCTATGGTTGGTGGTGGTGGTGGACCTGGTACGAGCATCAGAACATGCGTGATGAACGGGCCGAGGTCTTCACTTCCTTGCTATGGGATGGCGTGTTTGACTACACCTATGTGGCCCGGGCTACCACTCCCGGTACATTTGTAGTACCGCCTGCCAAGGCGGAAGAGATGTATTCGCCTGAGGTCTTCGGCCGCAGTGGAAGCGACCTGGTGATCGTCAAGTAGTAATAAACAAAGGACCGGGTCCCTTTAAGGGAACCGGTCCTTTCAACAGCGTATCCAAGGAAAGAAGCCTTTCGCTCAGAAAGGCTTCTTGGCATCTATCAAGGTGTGAAGTAAAACTCCCTGGTCCGGCATTCTCCATTGAGGAAGTCCTCAGTGCAGACGGTCACGGAGGCGTAGACCAGGTGGCCGGTGGGGTCATTGCTGAGATTATTGGTGACAGAAAAGCCAGTTACGCCAGGTGCAAGGGTCTCCTTGTTTTGATCCACGGCGCATCCTGTTTTTCGGACGAAGTAATTCGAAGTCAGTTTACCTGATGCAGCTGAGGTGACTGTGTCCTCCACTCGCGTGGAAACCGATTCGAGATTGTACCTGCCTGTATTGACGATCTCGAATTCCACCTGCCAGGCGCCGGCGCAGCTTTCCACTTCGCGATAGCCAACCGAGAAAAGGACCTCGGGTGAAGGGGTGGGGCCAGGGGTGTAAACTGGCACCAGGCTGGCATTTCCTGAGGTCGTGGCATATTTTCCCCAGATCCAGCAGAAAGCCTCTTCCTGATCGGGATTTTCGATGTACCAGTAAGAACCCGAGGGATCCTTTCCGGCGACTGTCGCTTCCTCCCCGACCATCAGGGCGCCAATGATATTGTAGGCAACCCCGGGTCCCGAGCGGCAGTTGGTGTCAATGGATACCTGAACGGAAGGGCCGCTGAGGGTGAATTGTGGCGGAGGTGTTACCTCCACCTCACCAGCCATCTCAGGCGTCTCTGTGGTGGTTGGTTCGGCTGTGGGAGAATCGGGAATGGCTGTGTTGGTAGCCGTTGGCTCCAAGGTTGCCGTTGCAGGTTGGGCAGCTTCAGCGCCTTTAGTTCGCTGAATATCCAGAGCTTGGGCGGTGACCGTGCCGGCAACAGCAGTATCCAGAGCAGCCTTGAAGGCTGCCTCATCCATGACGGATCCCGTACAGGCGGCAGTAAGAGCCACCAGCAGGATGCCGCCGAGCGCTTGAAGTAGAGAACCAGAACTGTGTTTCATAGATTCCTCTCTTTCCCCATTTGTGGTCAATCCTATTGGAATACCGGGGGATCAGATGTGCTGCAGTCAGAAATCATATCAGATTTTAAGCCATAAGAAAAGGATGGGCATTCTGCTCGATGATTTATCGAACTAGCTAATCGTATCGCAGCTCAAGGAGGAAAACTGGACCTGGTCAGCCAGCTGGGAACTTGATTGTGAAGGAAGTGCCCTGTCCAGCCTCGCTCCAGGTACCGATCACTCCACCCTGGGCTTCGACCAATTTCTTGGTGAT
>JBGCVQ010000088.1:0-7929 GCA_045888315.1 Anaerolineales bacterium
TTCATACAATTAGTTAACGTCAGCTTGTTATAATTATTCCAGGATTTTTAGTGAAAAAACTTAGAATAATCGTTAAAACTCCATTGATTCAAGGATGGTAGAACCATGATGCGATTTGACCGTTTTACAGAACGGGCACAAGAAGCTGCTCAGCGAGCTGCGGAGATCATCCAGCGCTATGGGCACAACCAGATCGATACCGAACATATCCTGCTGGCGCTGATCGAACAGCCTGAAGGTGCCATTTCCCAGATCCTGGAAGCCCTTAACGTCCAGGGTTTCGATCTCAGCGACAGGCTGGACTATATCCTCAAGAACACCCAGAAAGCCAGCATCTTCGGCAGCAGGGGTGCCGGACAGGTCTTCATCACCCCCCGGGTGAAGCGGATCGTGGATGTCGCCAACCAGGAAGCCAACCGGCTCAAGGATGAGTTCATTTCCACCGAGCACCTGTTCCTGGCGATCCTGGATGAGAAGAACACCCCGGCTGCCCGGCTGCTGGAGAACCAGGGCCTGACCAAGGACCGGGTCTACCGGGCAATTGACCAGATCCGGGGCGGGCAGCGGGTCACCGATCCCAAGGCGGAAAGCCGCTTTAACGCCCTGGAAAAATTCTCGCGCGACATGACCAAGCTGGCCCGTGAGGGCAAGCTCGACCCGGTCATCGGCCGCGACGCGGAGATCCTGCGCGTGATCCAGATCCTGTCCCGCCGCACCAAGAACAACCCGGTGATGATCGGGGAAGCCGGTGTGGGCAAGACCGCCATTGTGGAAGGACTGGCCCAGAAGATCGCCAGCAATGATGTTCCGGAGATCCTCTCTGGGAAGAGGGTGGTTGCCCTGGATATGGGGGCCATGATCGCCGGCTCGCGCTTCCGGGGTGAGTTCGAGGAGCGCCTGAAAGCTGCCATCGATGACGTCAAGCAGGCAGAAGGGGAAGTGATCCTGTTCATCGATGAGCTGCATACCGTGGTGGGGGCGGGCGCTGCCCAGGGGGCCATGGACGCCTCCAATATGCTCAAGCCGGCTTTGGCCCGCGGTGAGCTGCAGTGCGTGGGCGCTACCACGCTGGATGAATACCATAAATATATCGAGAAGGACAGCGCGCTGGAGCGGCGTTTTGCCCCGGTATATATTGAAGAACCCTCCGTGGAGGAGACCATCCAGATGCTGGAAGGCCTGCGGGACCGCTATGAAGCCCACCACAAGGTGCGCTTCTCAGACGAGGCCCTGCGAACGGCTGCCATGCTGGCTGACCGCTATGTCACCGACCGGCACCTGCCGGATAAAGCCATTGACCTGATGGATGAAGCCGCCGCCAAGCTGCGGGTTGCCCTCTATTCCTTGCCTCCTGAGCTGAAGGAACTGCAGACCGAGATCGAGCACCTCAAGAACGAGGAAGAGGTCGCCGGCCAGGAGCGTGACTACGAGCGGGCAGCCACCATGCAGACCCAGCGCCTGCGCCTGGAGGATGAGTTCCATGACAAGCGCGACGCCTGGGAATCCGAGCACGAGCTGGATGAGGTCGTGGACGAGAACGACGTCGCCGAGGTGGTATCGCAGTGGACCGGCATCCCCATGACCCAGATGCTGGAAGCCGAGGCAGAGAAGCTGCTCAAGATGGAGGACCGCCTTCACGAGCGCATCATCGGCCAGGACCGGGCCATCGAGGTCATCTCGGATGCCATTCGCCGGGCTCGTTCTGGTTTGAAGGATCCCAAGCGGCCGATCGGCTCCTTCATCTTCATCGGCCCCTCCGGGGTTGGCAAGACCGAGCTGGCCAAGGCCCTGGCGGAATTCATGTTCGATGACGAGGATGCCCTGCTGCGGCTGGATATGAGTGAGTACCGGGAGCAGCACACAGCCTCGCGGCTGTTCGGCGCGCCTCCTGGATATGTGGGGTATGAGGAAGGCGGCCAGCTCACGGAAGCGGTCCGCCGCCGGCCTTACCGGGTGATCCTGTTCGATGAGATCGAAAAAGCCCACCCCGAGGTCTGGAACACCCTGCTGCAGATCCTGGATAATGGGCGCCTGACAGACGGCCAGGGGCGGCAGGTGGATTTCCGCAACACAGTGCTGATCATGACCAGCAACCTGGGCACAGAGTATGTCAGCCGCTCCGGCAGCCTGGGGTTCCTGGACACAGAGGCAAGCTCCAAGGATCGGGAAGCCAAGGAAAAGATCGACAAAGCCCTCAAGGATGCTTTCCGGCCCGAGTTCCTCAACCGCATTGACGAGATCATTACCTTCTCGCCCCTCTCGGAAAAGGACATGATCAAGATCGTAGACCTGCAGCTCAAGGATGTCGAGGCCAGGCTGGCCGAGAATGGCTTGAAGGTCGAACTCACCAAGGATGCCAGGGTCTGGCTGGCCCAGCACGGCTACTCGCCTGATTTTGGCGCCCGCCCGCTGACCCGGGCCCTGCAGAAGTACATCGAGAGCCCGCTCTCCAAGAAACTCCTGGAAGGGGAGTACAAGAGCGGTGATGTGGTTGTGGTCGACCGGGACGGAGAAGAAGGGGAAGAGCTGGTCTTCAAGAAGAAATAACGGACCCTCGAAAAACCAACAAAAAAAGACCCGGCAGGGATATGCCGGGTCTTTTTATTTTACCTTACGTGCTTATTCAACAGGTACCTGGTCGATGACCGTTGTGTAGGTCTCGATTTTCGGGGGATTCTCGAGATGCCGCTTCACAGCGCATTGGCTGGCTGCCCGGATCAAGGCATCCTGGTACTTCTCAGGGAAATCCGGGGGCAGCTGGATCTCCAGGTCGATCTTGGCCATCAGGTGGCTGGCCTGATCGTAGGCCATTTTTTGGACCAGCCGGATGTTATCGGTGGGGATGCCGCGCTGCTGGCAGAAGCTCAGTACGTAGATCCCGGCGCAGGTGCCCAGAGATGCCAGGAAGAGATCGAACGGCTCCGGCGCGGATCCTTCGCCGCGGGGAGGGGATTGGTCCGTACGGATGGTGTTGGGTCCGTAGGCAGCGTCCACGCGCGCTCCGCCGGGGAAGGTGATTTCCATTTCAGATTGACTCATAGATTGATTCCTTGATTGCATATTGGTTGTTTAAACGTGCAAATTATAGTGCAGCTCGGGCACCCTGCCCAGCGCTTTCCAGGGATTCTAAGGTATTTTTAACAGAAGTGGAATTCCTCAAGATTCTGCCACCGCTGGCTCCAGATCAGTAATCAGCTGACAAAAAATCAGATGGTGCAATTCGGGTGCAATAGGTTCTATTGGTATTACCATATCAGACGGTAGAGAGACAGGTATTACTATCTCAACCATTTCCGCAGCAGCTTTTTTCTGAGTGCCAGGGACCATGTGATTGTAGCTTCAGGAACCGCCGATACGACTGATCTGAAGTTAAAGCGGTACTGGATCTCTCTTAGCCCAATATGACATCTTTGACAATGATCAATGCCGCCACACCGAGCAGCACCCAACCAAATACCAGCTGAACTGCTCTTGATTTTAGCCGATCTGCCATTAACCTTGAGCCCAGTTGACTTCCCAGTAAAACAGCCAGGACTGTGGCGATCCACACAGACCATTGCGGATTAGCGGCGGTCGCTAAATGAGAGATGAAACTGGAAAGCCCGGAAGCCGATACCACCAGGGATGATGTTGCGGCAGCCATCTTGGCATCCAGCCCGGCAATGTAGAGCAGAGGCACAACAAAAGATCCGCCACCTCGGCCGATCAGTCCGGCAATCGTTCCCAAGGCGCTTCCCGCGGACAGGCCTAAGATCACACGGCCTCTTTTTGTGAGCGCTCCCCGTTCTGGTTTCCATCCTGAGAGCATCAGGATTGCCGCAGCAGCTGTGAACAATGCGAAAAACAACAGGAGCGGTTTCACGGGGAGCTGTACGTTCAGCCACACTCCCAGCGGGGCGAATAAAACCATGGCAGCTGCAAATGGCACCGCTACACCCCAGGCGATCAATTTCTTCCGGCCGTAAATGATGGCAGCTGAACCGCTGTTGACCAGGTTGAGGAGCATGCCTAGAGGGATGGCCTCCGTTTTGAAATCCATTCCCAACCAATAAAGGATGGGAATGTACAGCTGTGATCCGCCCATTCCCAACATGGAGAAGATAAAGGCGATCACAAAGAAGATCGGAGGAGCAACAAAATAGGGATTCAATTGTCTATTTCCTTTTCTGATAAACCAGGTTCACCACGGAGAGCTTTCCTCTATTAGATTGGCTTTTATCCCAGTCCCGCACAGGGGATGCACAGGACGCGTCCGCCCTGGATGCGAGCATTGCGCTCCACCACCATTTCACCGCATTCATCGCACACCACCGATTCAAAAGTATGTGGAACAGCATCCCAGGTGTAATCAAAGACCTCGCTGATCTTGTATAACTGCTCGCCAGGCATGGTCATCACCCGCTCGACCAGGGGTTGTGATAATTCATCAGGGATCATAGTCGGGGGCACTCCGGCTTTCCTTTTGGCCATGAATTCAGTCTTCTTATTTCCTTCCATCACCTCGGCAAGCGGGGCTACGCGTACGGCCTTGTTCTGTTTGCGGTCGATCAGTGTCAGACCCCATTTTCCATAATGCAGCTTCTGAATGTTGCCTTTCCCAAACGTGCAGCCCGTTGCTACCTGCACGCCATCTGCGAAGCAGGTGGCACAGTGGTCTGAATCTATTTCTACCAGGGCGACCAGCTCACCAGCACCGGCTCGCTGCTCAACACCCAATGCTTCCATCGCTGCCAGGCTGACCCGCAGTCCCATGGGCATGGCGGGGCATTTGTGCCCGTGAAACCAAAGTCCTTTTTCTAGCAAATCCTTTGTGTCCATGATGATGTTTACTCCTTATGTATTGTTGTGTATAGCTTTGCACTCGTTTTATCACTCTAGTTATGTGACTGATAACGCCTCCATGATCACGGAAGGACTTTCTCTGAAACTCAAAAGCCACGTTCACCAACCAGATCAGGACTTATTTCTTGTTTTGGGCGTTCATTTTGGGGCTTCCTTATGCTGCCCGATTCATCAGGCCCTGACCGGTGCAGCTTGATCATTTCTACGCTCAATGAGCCAGATTGAGAGAGCCAGCACACCTAGGAAAATGACCAGGTAGAGCGCAATCAATCCCAGGCTGGTTCCATCCACCCAGGCGCCGTAGAGCAGCCCGGCAGCCGTGCTGAACAGCGCCACCCAGCCCACATAGACCCAGGCTTTCAAGCGGCCGATGATCGAGGCCGTGATCAGGATGCTCTGCAGGCTGAGCTCTGGATCGGAGATCAGGTAGGCCAGGAGCGGTCCGCGGTGCATGCCCAGGCTCAGGAACATCTGGGCGATGGGCACCTCCACCAGGGTGGGGAAGTACATGAAGACCCCGAAGACCACGCCCACGAAGTTGCCCAGGACCGTATTCTGTCCCGCGATGGCCTGGATCCACTCCGGCTTGATCAGCTCCCGGATCATGCCCACCACAAAGACCCCGACGATCAGCAGCGGGAAGATCTGCTTGATGAAGCGCCAGGTCTCCCACAGGAAATCGCGGATCTCGCTCTCGGTCAGCTGGGTTTTTAGAGCCCAGCCTAGAGCCAGCACGCTCAGCAGCACCCCGAAGAATTTCCCGGTCAGGTCGATCTCAACCCCTCCTGTGTAAGGCTTGATGGACAGGGAAGCAAAGACCAGGGTCAGGGCGACCAGCCCGGTGGAGACCCAGGTCCAGGCGTTGAAGCCATCGTGGATCTTTTCCAGGCCCCTCCAGGCTGTCAGGCCGATCAGGACCAGCATGCCGATCAGGACAGCTCCCTGGGCGGTGACGCCTTCCTCCCCCCGGGTTGGATCGAAAGGAACCAGGCGGGCCAGTGTTTCCTGGAAGTGGTTCACACCAGGCAGGGCCAGGTTGAAATTCAGGTAGGAAGCCTTCAAGATGCCGATCTGGAATGTCCCCACCACCAGCAGCAGCACCAGCAGCACTAAAAAGGCCACAGCGCCTTTGCGCATGGAAGCCTGTCCGGCAAACATCAGGTCGGTGGCTTTGTCGTGTTCTTCATCCGCTTTGCTGAAGATCAGGGCCATGATCAGTCCCACCCCGATCCCAAAAGCGATGGAGAGGACCAGGCGGGCCAGGGCCAGGTCCATGCCGATCACTGCCCCGGTGTAGCTGAGGGCCAGGATGTTCACCGCCGGGGCCACGAACAGGAAAGTGATGGCAGGGCCGAGTCCGGCGCCTTTTTTATGGATCCCGGCAAACAGTGGGATCACCGTGCAGGAACACACCGCCAGCAGGAACCCAGCAGCGGCCGCGGCAGGATAGGAGATGAATTTGGGAGTATTGCGGCCCAGGTAGCGGGTGATGGTCTCCTTGGGGATCAGGGCGGTCATCGCCCCGGCGATGTAAAACGCCGGCAGCAGGCATAACAGGACATGGGCTGCCAGGTAGGCGGCCAAGTTGCCAAGACCACTGGAGAATAAACTGGTTATGAAATTCAGAACAGGTTCCATAGGGAATAACTACCTTATTGTATTCGTAATCTTGAATGTGTCGAACCAAAAAAAATCCAGTGGTAAATAGGATTCACGCTGTGCTGGCCAGGGCGCTGGTCAGGAATGAAGTGATCTCAGCTTGAGATGGGATCCGGCCGCTGGAATAGACTTTCTCATTGATCACCAGGCCGGGTGTGCTGATAACATCATAGTGCATGATCTCCTGGTAATCAGTGACCTTCTGGATCTCAGCCTCGATGGCCATGTTCGAGGCCGCTTTTCTGGCCTCTTCTTCCAGTTTTTTACAGTTCGGGCAGCCAGTGCCCAGGATTTTGATGTTTAACATTTTTCTCTCCTTGGTCCCCTGTCAACTCATGGAGGGCTGGCAGTTGGGGCATTCACATTGAGTGAGTGTTTCCGATTCTGATAACTCCGGCAGGCTATCAGCTGCGATATTGAGGATTTCCGCTGCCGAACGGATCAGATCGAATATTCCTTTGTCGGCCACACGGTAGTAGATATATTTGCCGTCCCGGCGGGTTTCCAGGATGCCGGCGTCGCGCAGTACCATCAGGTGCTGGGAGATATAAGCCTGGCGTTTTTTCAGCAGGGATTCCAGGTGGCAAACGCAGGCTTCCCCGTAGCCGATCCCAAAGAGGATCTGGACCCTGATTGGAGAGCCGAGGACTCTCAGATAATCTGCGATAGACCGGGTTGAATGTTTGGTATTCATATTCATATCCTTGAATATGATACTCCTGCTACTCAAAACAGTCAAGCCGTCTCCGTCGGGCATGGGAAGGGTTGTCTTGCAGTAAGCAGCGGGGTGATATTGATAAATGGGTCAACTCAGGCTGTTCGCGGCGGCAGGTGTTAGTGATCTTCCAGCGTTGTTCATCCCTATTCTGCCGTTCAATAAAGCAGCGCCATCACCACCAGGTCGTCGGTGACCCCATCTAGTTTGCGGGCATTCTTTTTCAGCCCCTCGACTTCAAATCCCAGTTTTTCGTAAAGCTGGATAGCTGGCAGATTGGACGCGAAGACCTCCAGCTCGATCCGGTCCAGCCCCTGTCCTTTGGCTTTGGCGATGGTTTCCACGATCAGTCTTTCGCCGATCCCCTGCCGGCGGTAGTTTTTGAGTACACCCATACCGAGCGTGCCTGTGTGCTTAAATCCTTCCAGAGCCTTAGGCCGGATATCGCAAAACCCGATCACCTCGTTCCCATGCAGCGCCACAAACTGGGGAATATCCCTGGCGATGTTCTCGCGGATGAAGGCAGCAGTGGATTCGAGTGGAGGCGCCTCGAGGAAGGCCAGGTATTTCCTCTCCCTGGCTACTGCATCCAGGCAGCGGTGGAAGGATTCGATATGCTCCTCCCGAATGGGTTCGATCTGGATCTCTGCCCCTGTTTTATTGCCCATTTCTCCCCAGCAATAAGTAGATACTCTCCTTTCATCAGTATAAAG
>JBGCVQ010000089.1:0-8088 GCA_045888315.1 Anaerolineales bacterium
GCCTCCAAGAGTATTTTGGATTGCGGCAGAGCTCACTGGTGAATATCATGCCGATACTAGATATCATCTCAGATACTCAGAGTGGAACAATGTCTGAAAAAATAAGGAGATATCGGGATTTCATTGACGAATGGGATTCTGAGTATATGGAATTCAAACCTAAGTAAGGTAAGGACCCGGTCCCTTTAAGGGACCGGGTCCTTTGTATCTACATCATACCTCAATCCACGATCTCACCGACCACCAAAGGAGTGAATTCCAAACCATCCTTGCCGACATCGACCTCGATGGTGTCCCCCACCTTGAAATCGCCGGAGAGCATCGCCAGAGCCAGCGGATCCTGGAGCTGTTTCTGGATGGTGCGCTTCAGCGGCCGGGCACCGTAATCAGGGTCAAAGCCCTGGTCGGCCAGGTAGTCCTGGGCTTTTTCACTGACTTCCAGGGAATAGCCCTGGGCCTGGACCAGCTTCTCAACCCGGTTGAGCTGAATGCCCACGATCTCCTTGATCTGCTCCCGATTCAGGGGGTGGAAGTGCACGATCTCATCCACACGGTTGAGGAACTCGGGCCGGAAAGTAGCTTTAAGCTCTTCCATGGTGAACTTGAAGGCTTCCTCTTCATTCCAGTCCTTTCCTGCCTTGGACCAGAACTGGCTGCCGATATTGCTGGTCATGATCACTACCGTGTTGCGGAAATCGACCGTCCTGCCTTGTCCATCTGTCAGCCGGCCGTCATCCAGCAGCTGCAGCAGCGCGTTGAAGACTTCCTGGTGAGCTTTCTCGATCTCGTCGAACAGCACCACGCTGTAGGGCCGCCGGCGCACCGCTTCGGTGAGCTGGCCGCCTTCGCCGTAGCCAACATATCCTGGCGGCGAACCGATCAACCGCGAGACCGTATGCTTCTCCTGGTACTCACTCATGTCGATCCGCACCATGGCATCCTCATTATCGAACAGGAATTCAGCCAGGGCCCGGGCCAGCTCGGTCTTCCCTACTCCGGTTGGACCGATGAAAATAAAGGAACCAATCGGCCGGTTGGGATCCTGGATGCCTGCCCGCGATCTGCGGACAGCGTTGCTGACCGCTTCGATGGCATCATCCTGGCCCACTACACGCTCGTGCAGGCGCTCTTCCATGTGGAGGAGTTTCTGGGTCTCACTCTCCATCAGCCTCGAAACAGGAATGCCTGTCCAGCGGGAGATCACACCTGCGATCTCCTCCTCGTCGACCTCTTCCTTCAGCAAGGCGCCATCTTTCTGGACTTCCTTGAGGCGGACTTCCTTTTCCTTCAATTTCGCCTCCAGATCGCGCAGAGTGCCGTACTGCAGGCGGGCGACCTTCTCCAAGTCAGCCTCACGTTCAGCCCTTTCGATCTCCACCCGGGTCTGGTCGATCTCTTTCTTGACCGCCCGCACCTCGCCAATGATCTCCTTTTCGTTGACCCAACGGCTGTGGAGCTGCTTCTGTTCTTCCTTCAGATTTGCCAGGTCTTCCTTCAAGACCTCTAACCGCTTCTCGGAACTCTTGTCCTTTTCCTTCTTCAAGGCTTCCTGCTCGATCTCCAGCTGCATGATCTGGCGGTCTACCTCGTCCAGGGCCCGCGGCTTGGAATCGATCTCCGTCCGCAGCCTAGCAGCCGCCTCATCGATCAGGTCAATGGCCTTATCAGGAAGCTGGCGGTCAGCGATATATCGGTTGGAAAGAGTGGCAGCGGCGATCGTTGCCGGGTCCGTGATCCTCACACCATGGTGGATCTCGTAGCGCTCCTTCAAACCTCTGAGGATGCTGATGGTCGATTCCACGCTGGGCTCCTCTACCAGTAGAGGCTGGAAGCGCCGCTCCAGAGCGGCATCAGATTCAATGTACTTGCGGTACTCGTCCAGGGTGGTGGCTCCGATCATGTGCAGCTCACCCCTCGCTAACAGGGGCTTGAGCATATTTCCGGCATCCATAGCGCCTTCCGCAGCGCCGGCTCCCACAACAGTATGCATCTCATCCACGAACAGCAGCACTTCGCCGGCCGCGGAAGTGATCTCTTTCAGGACCGCCTTCAGGCGCTCCTCGAATTCACCCCGGTACTTGGCACCGGCGACCAGCGCACCCATATCCAGCTGGATCAGGCGTTTGCGCTTCAATCCTTCCGGAACATCGCCGTTGACGATCCTTTGAGCCAAACCCTCCACAATAGCAGTCTTACCGGTTCCCGGCTCGCCGATCAGGGCCGGGTTGTTCTTGGTCCGCCTGGACAGAATCTGGATCAGGCGGCGGGTTTCCTCATCGCGCCCGATGACCGGGTCCAGTTTGCCCCTCCGAGCCAGGTCGGTCAGGTCCCGGCCGTACTTTTCCAGGGCCTGGTAGGTCCCTTCCGGGTTCTGGTTGGTGACTTGCTGGGTTCCGCGAACCTCTTTCAAGGCAGCCAAGACAGCGTCCTTGGTCAGGCCGTAATTCTTGAGCATCCCACCCAGAGGGCTTTCGATCAAGCCCAGCAGCAGGTGCTCGGTGGAAACGTATTCGTCGCCCATGCCCTTGGCATAGCGCTCCGCCGCGGAGAACACCTCCGCGGTCTGCCGGTTCATCCCGACCCGCGTGTTCCCACCGTACACTTTGGGGTGACCCTCAAGCTCTTTCCAGACCTCGTCCCGGATGCCCGCGGTGCTGCCGGCGATGCGGGTGACAACTGCGGATACCGTGCCTTCGGTTTCTTCCAGCAAGGCATATAGCAGATGGGCAGGCTCAATTTCCTGGTGATTATGGTCCTCAGCCAGTTTCTGCGCTCGCAGCACAGCCTGCTGAGATTTCGTTGTATATTTCTCTAGATCCATATCATCCTCCCAATCCCCCTACAGACGAAACAACCCGCCTGTGGGGTTGATCACACAAAATCATTATAAAAAACCAATCTATGAAATGGATTAGAGTTTTATTAAAGGAAGGTATGAATAGAGAGAGTAAAAGGGATGAAAGCCTTTAAAAGGCTTTCATCCCTAATTTACGAGACAATCACCTCAAACGACCCATCACTGACCCGCACGCTGAGCTGGGCGCCGGAGCTGGTCTGGCCAACCTGATAGACCGTTGCCCCATCCGCCCCACTGACGATGGCGTAGCCTCGCTGCAGGATGGCTTCGGGATTGAGAGCTGACAGCCGGGCCTGGAAAGCCTGGCAGGCATCGCGGGCACTCTTCAATGTGCCTTTCAACCCCCTGCCAGCCCGGGCTGAGAGCTCATCCAGCCGCTGCCGGCCGTTGTTGATCTCCCCCACCGGCGAGAGGCGGTTGAGCTGGGCTTCCAGGTTGCCCGCTTTCCAGCGCTGATCAGCGATAGCGGACTCCACCAGTCTGCTCAAACGGATCCGGTACTCGCCCAGCGCCTGGCGCAGTTCCACCTGGTCCGGAACTGCCAGCTCTGCCGCAGCTGTCGGGGTTGGCGCCCGCAGGTCCGCCACAAAATCCGAGATCGTAAAATCTGTTTCATGCCCCACCCCGCTGATCACCGGCACAGGGGATTCAGCCAGGGCGCGGGCCACCCCCTCATCATTGAAAGCCCACAGGTCCTCGATCGAGCCCCCGCCCCGGCCAATCAGAATCAGGTCCGGCTTGATCTCATACAGGCGTTTGAGAGCCTGGACGATCTCACCCGGAGCGCTGGCACCCTGGACCGAGGTAGGCTCCAGCAGGATCTCCACCAGCGGGAAGCGCCGGTAGAGGGTTTTCCGCATATCCTGGAACGCAGCTCCGCTGGCAGAGGTGACGATCCCGATCCGCTTCGGCCAGGCAGGCAGCGGCCGTTTGCGGCTGGGATCGAAGAGGCCCTCCCCTTCCAGCTTAGACTTCAGCCGGAGGAATTCCTGATAAAGGGCTCCTTCGCCCCTGGGGCGCAGAGTGTCCACATACAGCTGGTAATCGCCGCGCTGCTCATAGACGCTGAGGCTGCCGTGGGCGCTGACCGCTGCCCCATCCTGGAGCACGAAGTCCACACCGGCAGCCCGCGACCTCCACATCACACAGCGGATGGCAGCCGAGGAATCCTTGAGCGTGAAATATAAATGTCCCGATGCCGGACGGGAGAGATTGGAGATCTCTCCCTCGACCCACAGGTCCTGGAGGTTGTGGTCCGATTCCAGCAAGCTTTTCAGGTAGGCATTGACCTCGCTGACAGACCAGGCCCGGGACGGATCAGGTGCAGAAAACATAGAGCAAGTATACTGTCTAGCCGGCGAAGGGACAAGTTGCGGAAAGCATCCCCGGTCAGGATATTCTTCCTGCAAGCAGAGGGTTGAAGTTCCATCTCCCGGGCAGAACGGCAGGCGAGTCCCTGTGATACAATTTCCCTGCCATGGAAACATCGGATCATATCCAGGACATTCTCAATTCGGTCCCCGACCAGCCCGGCTGCTACCTGATGAAGAACCGGGAGGGAACCGTGATCTATGTTGGCAAAGCCATCAACCTGCGCTCCCGGGTGCGGTCCTATTTCCATGCCAGCGCCCACAAGAACCCCCGCACCAGCCAGCTGGTGTCCAGGATCGAGGACATCGAGTGGATCATCGTCGGATCAGAGCTGGAAGCCCTGATCCTGGAGATGAACCTGATCAAGGAGTACCAGCCGCGCTTCAACGTCCAGCTCAAGGACGACAAACGCTACCCCTACATCAAGATCCACTGGGGGGATGACTTCCCCAAGGTCAGCGTCACCCGCAAAGTCGAAAAGGACGGCTCCCGCTACTACGGCCCTTACATCAACGTTTGGGCCGTCAATCAGACCCTGGATGTGCTCCGCAAGGTCTTCCCCTACCTGACCTGCAGCCGGACCATCACCGGGGATGACCAGCGAGCCTGCCTGTACTACGACATTGAGCTCTGCACCGCGCCCTGCATCGGTCGCATCAGCAAGGAAAATTACCGAGAGATGGTCTCCGAGTTGGGAGCTTTCCTGAATGGCAGGACGGAGAAGATCGTCGCCAGACTGGAGGGGGAAATGCGCCAGGCTTCCTCCGAGATGAACTACGAGCGGGCCGCCCAGATCCGGGACCAGCTGGACGCTATCCAGCGCATCGTCGAGGACCAGCGCATCATCTCCACCCGCTACAAGGATTCCGACGTGATCGCCATCGCCAACCTGGACGACAGCGCCTGCATCCAGGTCTTCTTCATCCGGGGCGGAAAACTCACCGGACGGGAATATTTCCTGGTGGAAGACACCGATCAGACCGCTGACCAGGACCTGCTGGCGGAGGTCATCAAGCAGTTCTACGACCAGGCTCCCCAAGTCCCTCCCGAGATCCTGCTGCCGCGGGAGATCGAAGAGGCCAAGATCATCCAGCAGTGGCTGAAAAAGCAGCGGGACGGGAAGACCGTCGAACTGCTGGTGCCGCAGCGGGGGGAAAAGAAGAAGCTGGTGGCCATGGCTGCCGAAAATGCGGCATCCATGCTGGAAGCGCTGAAAACCCAGGAGAAATCGGAGCAGGATCGGGCGGAAGGGGCCTTGAACGATCTCCAGACCCATCTGGAGCTGTCCGCCCCTCCCATGCGCATCGAGTGCTACGATATCTCCAACACCCAGGGCACCGCCCTGGTGGGCAGTATGGTGGTCTTCCTGGACGGCCAGCCGGCCAAGAGCCACTACCGCCAATTCAACATCCGCTCCGTGCAGGGGCCGGACGATTACGCCAGCATGGACGAGGTCCTGCGGCGGCGCTTCCAGAGACTGATCGCTTCCGAAGAGGAAAAGAGTAAACCGGGCGGCAATCCGGATCCCTCCTTCAGCTCCCTGCCCGACCTGGTGCTGATCGACGGCGGCAAGGGCCAGCTCAACCGCTCCGCGGAAGTGCTGGCGGACCTGGACCTTCTGGACACGGTACCGATCGCCAGCCTGGCCAAGCAGTACGAGGAGGTCTTCCTGCCTGGCAGTCTCTACCCGGTGCGCTTCGAGAAGGATTCGCCCGGACTGCACCTGCTGCAGCGGGCGCGGGACGAGGCCCACCGCTTCGCGATCACGGCTCACCGCAAGCGCCGGAACCGGAAAGGGCTGGAGTCCAGCCTGGAGAAGATCCCCGGCGTGGGGCCTGCCCGGCGCAAGGAACTGCTCACCAAGTTCAAGACCGTCCAGAACATCAGGGAGGCTTCCCTCGAGGAACTCTCTCAAACACCAAAAATAACTCTCAAAATCGCTCAATCTATCAAAAAACACCTTGAATGATCCAGCACCATGCTACAATGAGCGAGAATTGAGATCCAGAACAGGAGACTTATGCCACAGAACAAACGTCAGCTGCGAACCCAGAAGATCGTCATGAGCATCATCGGCGTCCTCATCATCCTAGCCATGGTCCTCTCGCTGGTCCGCTTCTAAGATCTCAATCCAAACCTGCCAATTAAATATCGTTCAAGGAGCTGGGTATGGTGAAGAACAGATCCACTCTCTGGGTGGCCGCCCTGGTTGTCGGCTGGGCGTTTGATATCCTCTACTGGAACAAACCGCCAGGAATATCCTTCCTGGTCCACACCGTCCTGCTGCTGGGAGCGCTGGCCGTTGTCAGCTGGAAAGAGGGGGTGAGACCTGACCCTGTCAGCCTGGTTCTGGTTCCCCTGGTCCTGCTCTTCAGCGCCCTGGGGTTCCTGCGGGAAGAGCCCTTCACCCGGGTTCTCAACCATCTGCTCAGCCTGGGATTCATGGGGCTGCTGATCCTCTCCTACCTGGGAGGACGCTGGTACTCCTACACACTGAGCGATTACCTGGTGAACGGCTTCCAGCTGTTCATCAACACCATCGGGCTGCCGTTCAAACTGCTGACAACAGAGAAGGAGGAGAGCCAGATCCCCGAGGGAGAGCAGCCGAAGGCTTCAGGCTGGAAGAGAGCTGCTCCGTATTTGCGGGGGATCCTGATCGCCCTGCCCCTGATCGCCATCCTGGCTTCCCTGCTGGGAGAAGCGGATCCCATCTTCGCCAAGTGGATCAAGGACCTGATCGAGCTCCTGCGGCTGGAAAAGCTGCCGGAATACATCCTGCGCCTGGTGCTGATCGCCTTCTGGACCTTCCTGGCAGCCGGCTTACTGCTCTATGCCCTGACCAAGAGCAAAGAGGAGAAGCTGGTCGGGGAAGACAAGCCCTGGCCGCCGCGCTTCCTGGGGTCCACCGAGACCACCATCATCATGGGAGCTATCAACGTCCTGTTCTTCTCCTTTGTGACCATCCAGTTCAAGTACTTCTTCGGGGGAGAGAAGAACATCGCCCTCGATGGCTACACCTATTCCGAATATGCCCGCAAGGGTTTCGGAGAACTGCTGGCGGTAGCCTTTTTCACCCTGTTCATCCTCATGGTCCTGAGCGGGATCACCCAGCGGGAAAGCAGGAGGAGCCGGATCACATTTTCCGTCCTCGGCGGGGCCATGACCCTCTTCATCGGGGTCATCCTGGTCTCCTCCCTGCAGCGTTTGGCGCTGTACGAGAGCGCCTACGGCTTCAGCCGGCTGCGGACCTATTCCCACCTCTGCATCCTGTGGATCGGGGCCCTGTTCCTGGCGATCCTGGTCCTGGAGATCATCCAGCAGCACCGCTACTTCACCCTGGCCAGCCTGGCAGCCGTGGCCGGCTTCGTGCTGACCATGAACGCAGTCAACGTGGATGGCCTGATCACCCGCCAGAACATCCAGCGCCTGCAGGAGAACAACGCCCCCCTGGATACCTCCTACTTCAACACCCTCTCGAACGACGCCATCCCGACCTTGATCGATCTGGCGGATGATTCCTTCATCTCACCCCAGGAGAGGAAAGAGATCGGCGCCGTGCTGGCCTGTCGGAACAAGCGGCTGGAAGAGATGGACCTGAAGTGGCAAAGCTTCACCCTGCCAACCTACCAGGCCAAGAAGTCCCTGGCAGAATACCCGGAACTGTGGGAGGGAGTGACCTTCCAGGAAGATCAATGGGGAGTATTGTTCATCCAGGTGGGAACGCAGAAATTCTACTGCAGCTACTACTATGGCGGATGGGATTAAATAAATCCCTATAATCTCCCTGGGGATGGATGAGAAAAATATCAGAAGAGCAGGGGCTGCAGCGCGCCTCTGTTCTTTTGTTTTTCAGAGTGAGC
>JBGCVQ010000090.1:0-11419 GCA_045888315.1 Anaerolineales bacterium
GGGAATTGAACGAATTGGAGGAAGCACCTTGGGTTTAAAATCATCACAAAAACGAGAACGGCAGAATATTAAGAATCGGGCCAGCAACCGTTCCTACAAGAGCACTGCCCGCACCATGATCAAGAAGGCTTTTTTGGCCATCGACTCCGGAGAACTGGATAGCGCCAAAGAGGCCACCGTCGAAGCCGTCAAGGCGCTGGATAAAGCAGCGGCCAAGGGAGCCATTCACAAGAACAATGCTTCCCGCAGGAAGAGCCGCTTGATGACCCGCCTCTCAGCACTGGAAAAAGGCGCCTAGGTCTCAGCAACCATCGCTAACCAAGGGCTGCTCCAGGATGGATGTGGACAGCCCTTTTTTGATATCCCCAGGCCAAACGAGGGACTATCCCCCGTGTTATAATCTTCCTGCAGATCCTGGCAGGCACATCCCAAATTGAGCGAGTCATGTTCCAAAAAGAGCAAAATCATTTAGCCTCGCAAATCAAGGCAATTCTCCAGGACCAGGACCTTCCGGTCCTGGAAGTTATGGAGTGGGCACCCATCCCTTTCTCAGGGGACTGGGGCATTGCTACCTCCTTCTTCAAGGTTGCCGCCCAGGAAGCACGGAGTGGGAAGGGTTCGATCAATGTGCCTCAACGGGCAGAGGAGATCGCATCCCTGGTGGCGAAAGCCTTGCCTGACCAGGAATACTTCCCCAGGGTGGAAGCGGTCAATGGGTACTTGAACTGTTATTTTGATCCCCAAGTTTTCAGCGCCAGAGTGGTAGAAGATATCCTGGCTGGGGAAGATTTCGGCCGGGGGGAAGACCAGGGCCAGACCGTGATGGTGGAGTTCTCGAATCTCAACACCCACAAAGCCTTCCATGTCGGACACCTGCGCAGCACCATCCTGGGGGATGTGATCAGCCGCATCCTGGAATATGCTGGCTACCAGGTCGTGCGGGCCAACTATTATGGGGATATGGGTCTGCATGTCATCAAGTGGCTCTGGAATTACGAGAATTATCACCTGGGAGAAACGCCGCCAGAGGATGCCACTCAGTGGATGGGAGAACTCTACGCCGAGGCCAGCCGGCGCCTGGAAGAGGACCCGGAACTGGAAAGTGAGATCAGGAAATATTATGCCCGCTGGGACCGGCAGGAGCCGGAGGTGGTCTCCCTGTGGAAGAAAACCCGCCAGTGGTCCCTGGATGGTTTCGAGGATCTTTACCGCATCCTGGATATCCACTATGACCGCTACTATTCCAACAGCGAGGTCGAGTTCCAGGGCAAGGAACTGGTGCAGGAATTGATCGAGAAAGGGATTGCAGAGGACCTGCGGCCCGATGACGCAGTGATCGTCCGCATCGATGATCTGCTGGGATTGAATAAAGAAAAATACCGGGTCCTGGTTGTGCTCAGGTCGGACGGAACAGCGTTATATGCCACGGAAGACCTGGCCCTGGCAAAACTCAAGCACGAGGAGTATCATCCGGACCGCTCGATCTATGTGGTGGACGTCCGCCAATCGCTCCATTTCCAGCAGGTTTGGAAAACGCTGGAGATCGCAGGCTACGAGTGGGCCAAGCGCTGTGAACACCTGTCTTATGAGGTGGTCAGCCTGCCTGGCAATGTGGTCATGGCTTCCCGGGAAGGCACGGTAGTCCGGTTGGAGGACCTCATCCGCGAAGCGCAAGAGCGCGCTTACCAGGTTGTCCAGGAGAAGAATCCTGACCTCTCCGAGGATCAGAAGCAGGAGATCTCCCGGGCGGTCGGCCTGGGTGCGATCAAGTTTCCCATGCTGGACCGCGAATCCACCCGGATCGTTACCTTCGATTGGGAAACCGCCCTGGACTTCAACGGCCAGGCAGCTCCTTACATTCAATACGCCCATGTGCGAGCCAACAGCATCCTCAAGAAGACTTCCGGAGTGGAAGGGAAGGTTTCCCTTCCGGCTTACCCCTTAGACGAATCTGAGGTTATCCTGATCGAGAAGCTGTCCCAATTCCCCGCAGTGGTAGCCAATGCGGCCAGGGAGCTGAAACCGCTCCATATCACCAACGCCCTGTATGAGACCGCCAAGGCGTTCAACAACTTCTATCGGGAAGCCCCTGTGCTGACCGCTGAACCCGCTGTGCGGGATTTCCGGCTCCAGTTGGTGGAGGCTTCCCGCAAGGTACTGAGGTCCGGCTTAGAGCTGTTAGGGATCGAGGCTCCCCGGGTGATGTAAAGGAATAACCCGCCATTTGTCACTGGCAATAGGAGCGGGTTTTTGTACAATGATGGGACTGTGGATCCGGGATCCGCAGTCAGACAGGTTTATTATCAAGGAGAGGACATGGCAGTAAAAACCATTATCATGGGTGCCGCTGGGCGCGATTTTCATAATTTCAATGTCTTTTTCAGAGAGAACAAGGATTATGAGGTAGTTGCCTTTACTGCGACCCAGATCCCCAATATCGAGGGCAGGAAATATCCGGCCGCGCTCTCAGGCGATCTCTATCCCAAGGGAATACCCATCTATCCGGAATCAGACCTGGTGTCTCTGATCGAGAAAAACCAGATCGAGCAGGTGATCTTCGCTTACAGTGATGTCTCCCATCAATATGTGATGCATAAAGCCTCCCAGGTGCTGGCAGCTGGAGCTGATTTCAGGCTGATGGGGACCCATTCGACCCAGCTGAAATCCACCAAGCCAGTGGTGTCCGTATGCGCAGTGCGAACAGGAAGTGGCAAAAGCCAGACTACGCGCCGGGTGGCGGCCATTCTTAAGGCCATGGGCAAGAAAGTCGCTGTCATCCGCCATCCTATGCCCTACGGCGATCTTGCCAAGCAAGCTGTGCAGCGCTTCGCGGAACTGGCGGACCTCGACAAGCACGAATGCACGATTGAGGAGCGGGAAGAATATGAACCCCATATCGTCAATGACGTGCTGGTATTTGCCGGTGTGGACTACGAAGCCATCCTGCGGGCGGCGGAGAAAGAAGCGGATATCATCCTCTGGGATGGCGGCAATAACGACCTTCCCTTCTATGTCTCGGATTATCAGATCGTGGTTGCTGATCCCCACCGCCCAGGCCATGAGACCAGCTATCACCCTGGCGAGGCCAATGCCCGCTGCGCGGATGTCTTTGTGATCAATAAGGTCGACACGGCCGATGAAGAGAATGTGATCGCCCTGCATGAATCCCTGCGTATGCTCTCCCCCGACGCAGTCATCCTGGAAGGCGCTTCGCCGTTATTCGTGGACAATCCGGAAGAGATCCAGGGCAAGCGCGTGCTGGTTGTGGAAGACGGCCCGACCCTGACCCACGGCGGCATGGCTTACGGCGCCGGCTGGGTGGCCGCCCGCCGTTTCGGAGCGGCTGAGATCGTCGATCCTCGGCCTTATG
This sequence comes from Anaerolineales bacterium, assembly GCA_045888315.1. Taxonomy (GTDB): domain Bacteria; phylum Chloroflexota; class Anaerolineae; order Anaerolineales; family UBA11858; genus B10-G9. Next base: position 3,371 of record JBGCVQ010000090.1, read on the forward strand.
CGGTGGGTTCGATCACTGCGACCTACCAGAAATATCCCACGACCGGGAATGTGCTTCCGGCCATGGGCTACGGGAAAAAGCAGGTCCAGGAACTGGAAAAGACCATCAACAACGCTGATGTGGACCTGGTGATCATCGGTACCCCGATCGACCTGGGACGCTTGATGAAGATCAAGAAACCAACCCAGCGAGTACGCTACGAACTCCAGATCATCGGCCAGCCCACCCTGGAAGATCTGTTGAAGAGAAAGTTCTCCTGAACCCCGATCATCCCTAAGCTGGATGCTGATACCCTGCGCTGGAAGGTTCCTGTTCCAGAACACCGCAGGGTATCGTTTTTAGTGGTACATTTGTAAGTGCAGCCGCTCGAATTTCCGGGGATCTAGACCTTATGCCGCAATTGAAATGGAACTCCAAGGGGTCTCAACCACTGCCTGAGGGCAGCTTGGTGACCGATCTGTTGTATTCTCCACTCCAGGATTTGGCAGACTGTTCCCAGCCCGAGAATCGCCTGGTACTGGGTGACAACCTGCGGGTGATGAGCGCCCTGCTGGATGATCACCAGGATTCATTCGATCTCATCTACGCCGATCCTCCATTTTTCACCAATAAAGGGTACTCAGCCCGAGTGGGACGGGGAGAGGATTCTCGCAAACCTGAAGGATGGAAGCTGGCTGATGGCTACCAGGATGAATGGGAAGACCTGGATGAATACCTGGATATGCTCTATCCCCGACTGCAGGCGATGTATCAGCTGCTGGCACCTACAGGATCGCTGTTCCTGCATCTGGACTGGCATGCTAATTCCTATGCCCGGGTGCTGTTGGACGAGATCTTTGGCTACGAAAACTTTCGCAATGAGATCATCTGGACCTACCATGGCCCGTCCCCGATCCGGAGCGCTTTCAACCGTAAACATGACACGATCCTGTTCTACTCCAAGACAGATCGATACAAATTCGATGTTGACCCGGTTCGGGTCCCTTATGCCTCGAACACGGTGGATACCTTCAGATCATCTGAGAAAGCCGGCTTTGGCAAAATCCCCGATCTGGAGAGGGGCAAAGTACCGGAGGATTGGTGGTATTTCCCTGTTGTAGCCAGGCTGCATGGGGAGAGGACAGGGTACCCAACCCAGAAGCCAGAGGGACTGCTGGAACGGATCATCTTGGCTGCTACAGAAGAAGGGGACCTGGTAGGAGATTTCTTCTGTGGAGCTGGTACGACCGGAGTGGTAGCCGCCAGGTTGGGTAGAAGGTTCGCTCTCTCTGACCTTCAGCCCCGGGCGATCCACACCACCCGGGCCCGTTTCATCCTCGATCAGGCTGATCCTGAACGAGGCCCAAACGCCATCTCCTCCATGGCGGTGCAGCGGGAAGCCAGCCTGGCACCTGAGTCGCTGCAGGAGTTTTCGGATCTGGCCCTGCCTGTGCCCCAGATGCAGGATGGTGTGGTTACCCTTCCCGCGGAGGTCCTTCCCAGGGTGATGTATTGGGAGATCGATCCCGATTGGGATGGAACAGGGTTTTGCAGCCGGCTGGGGGCAGCCAGACCGTGGCGGGTAGGGGATCTGGATCCTTCCTTGCCCCTACCTGATAAGTGGGGGAAGGTCTGCCTGCGGGCAGTTCTCGTCAGCGGTGAAGTGGTCCAGCAGCCCCTGAATTAACTGAAAAACCCGCCAGGATGGCGGGTTTGAGAGGTGACGCGAGCTGTTCTAGGCGTCCAGTTTATATCCCTTGCCCCGGACGGTGACCAGAAGCTGGGGATTCTTGGGGTCTTTCTCGATGATCTTGCGAAGCCAATTGATGTGCACATCCAAGGACCGGGTGTCCTCGGTATAGTCTGTTTTCCAGATCTTCTTGAAGAGGGTTTCCCTCTCTATCACCTGGCCTTTTTTATCGATCAGCATCTTCAGCAGAGCGGCCATGCGGGGGGTGACATGCTCCTCGTTATTGTTGCAGCGGATGACCTGGAGATCGAAGTCAAGCTGGATCGGGCCCAACTTGAGGATATCGTTGCCGTCGCTGGGAGCAAAGGGAATGATACGGTTTTCCAGCTTTCTGATCGTGAAGGGGTGCACCAGCTGGATATCAGCGACGATCTCGTTCGATGGCAGATTGCCGGGCGAGTTGATGAGGATCAGGGGAACGGAAGGATGCTGGGTGTTCACGCTCTTGCAGATCCGCGATCCTGTGGTGCGCATGGACGCGGCATCGATCACGACCACGTCTGGCTTCTTGTCTGCCAGGTGTTCCAGAGCATCTTTTCCGGTGCTGACAAAAGTGACCTTGTAACCTTTAGCTTCCAGGCTCGGTACAAAGGATGGTATATCGGCTCTTCGTTTGCCGGTCCATAGTATTCGGGTTTTTCGATTCGCTTTGTCAGTCATTAGGCTCCGCCAGCAGAGAGATTCTCTGTTCAGGCCGGGGATAGTTGTGTCATTATATCCTGAAAGTCCCTTAACCGCAAATGGAATTTGTTAAGATTCCATCCAATTTTCTTAAGATTTCTGTGGGTCTGGGCTGCACTGTAGACAACACAGTTGAGCAGGATTGGTTGCTCTCTCATTTTACATAATCAGCTTCCTGTGCGGACCCTCTCTGGCAAGTTGTAGGGAAGCTGAAAGGTATGCGGTGGAAGTGATACAATTTGATTGTCATCAGACCATAGAACAGGAAGAGATGATGTTGATCCATTCAGCATCCCAGGTGGTAAGTCCGGTGGGAGGGCCTCAACGGGGTAGAGATCTGGGAAAACTCAGGATCGTCGAGAACGGAGCGATTCTGGTCCGTTCCGGGCAGATCATAGAGGTTGGAAAATCAGCAGACCTGCTGGGTAAATATCCTGCCGAAGACCGCTGGGACGCGGCCGGAAAGGTCCTGCTCCCAGGATTCGTGGATCCCCATACTCATGCTGTCTGGGCAGGCGATAGGGCACTGGAATTTGAGAGCCGGCTGGCGGGGAAAAGCTACCTGGAGATCCTCGAGGCTGGAGGTGGGATCCTGTCCACAGTGCGGGAGACCCGTCAGGCTTCCTTGCAGGACCTCAAGGACCAGACCCGGCGCCGGATCCGCTCCATGCTGTCTTACGGGACCACGACCCTGGAGGCCAAATCCGGATATGGGTTGGATGAAGAGACAGAGAGAAAATGCCTCCAGGCACTCCTGGACCTGGACGAGGAGGAACCCGCGGATATCGTGATCACCTACCTCGGTGCCCACGCTGTGCCCCCGGAATTCAAGGGAGATGCGGATGGATATACGGATCTCCTATGTGAGGAGCTGCTGCCCAGCCTGACGGAATGGTGGCCAATGCAAACCGATAAGCCGCTGCCGTTCGTGGATGTATTCTGTGAGCGGGGGGCTTTTAACCTGGAGCAAAGCCGCCGCATTCTCGAGAAAGCCCGCGAACTGGGATTTCCGATCAAGATCCACGCAGATGAGTTTGAAAACCTGGGCGGCGCGAAATTGGCTGCAGAGCTAGGCGCTGCTTCAGCGGATCACCTGGTCGTCACTTCCAGGGAGGACATCCAGGCTTTAGGGGCCTCCAATACGGTTGCGGTAGCGCTGCCCTGCACACCCTTTGGCCTGGCGGAGCCTGAGTACACACCTGCCCAAGAAATCCTGGAAGCTGATGGCATCCTGGCGATCGCCAGTGATCTCAACCCGGGTACCGCCTGGTGTGAGAGCATGCAGTTTGCAGCTGCACTGGCCTGCCGCTACCTGAAATTGACACCAGCCCAGGCGCTGGCAGCAGCCACCATCAATGCTGCTGCTGCGATCGGTTTGGATGCTAAAGTTGGATCCCTTGACCCCGGGAAGGATGCGGATATCATTGCTCTCGATGTCCCTGATTTCCGCCACCTGGGCTACAGGTTTGGATCGAATCTGGTCAGCGAGGTCATTAAAAAAGGAAAGTTTGTTTTCGAAGAGGAGGCAATGTGAATCTCCTGGATAATTCACTGCTGGTCTGGATAATCATTGCCGCCATCGGTTTGTTCATCTTGCGGTTCATTCTCAATGTGACGAAAAAGATCCTGACCCTGGCCATCATGGTCGGGTTGGCAGTGGCTCTGTACCTGATCGTCACCCAGTATGTGCTGCCTGGGATCTCCCTTCCCTGAGGTTGGACTTGACTATTTCACCCCTGGGGAGCGTCCCGCGATGCCTTCTGTAACCCAAATTCGTCAATATTACCCCGAAGATGATCCTGTGCACGGGTTTTCCCACGTGATGCGGGTCTACCGGCTGTGTGAGGAGATCGGACAGCAGGAAGGTGCAGACCTGAGGATCCTGAGGGCGGCAGCCCTGCTGCATGATATCGAAGGCGACGTCGATGTCAGGGAAGGCCATCATCTCTCCGCGGCAATTTTCGCCAGGGAGATTTTGCAGGAGGAAGGTTGGCAGGAGGGGGAGATCGAGGCGGTAGCCCACTGCATCAGGGCTCACCGATTCCGGGATGATTCGGAACAGCCCGCATCTCTGGAAGCCCAGGTGCTGTTTGACGCCGACAAGATCGATGCCATCGGGGCGGTTGGCGTAGCCCGCGCGGTTGCCTATGCTGTCCGGGCTGGAATGGATGTCTACGCGCCGCCCTCGCCCCATTATCTCGAAACCGGTGAGCTGGCTCCGGGGGAATCCCAGACAGTCGCCCACGAGTACCTCTTCAAGCTGCGTCACATCAAGGACCGCCTCTATACCGCCACAGGCAGGAAGATGGCTGAGAAAAGGCATCAGCGCCTGGTGGATTTTTTTCAGGGTTGGATGGAAGAAATCGGCGAGTATGACGGACCCGGTCTACCGGATTAGATCTTTTCCAGCAGCTGCTGAAGTTCTTTGAAATCTACCCGGGAAGTTAAATCCAGGCTGAGGGGAGTAACGGCAACGGCTCGCTGGTTGATGACCGTGTAGGAATCCGTTCCGGGAGCGGACCGGTCATAATCATGTGCCAGGTCATATCCCATGACGACATTCCCTTCCCCCCAGGTCTTGTTGCTAGAGGCATTCGGCTCATAAAACCGCATGGTGGACAGTCTGGAGACCTGCCAGGGAGTTTCTGGCGTGGCGTCAGCAGGCACCTCGACTTTGAGGACCTGGACATCCTCCGGCATCGACCGGGCGAGGAGTTTCTCCGCGAAATACTTGGTGAAATGACCGGCGGTTTTGAAATCGACTTCCCTGGAATAGGTGGAATGGAATTCCGGGGCAGTCTCCAGGGAGATGGCCAGGGAGGGTATCCCCGCTGAAGCTCCTTCAAGGGCTGCCCCAACAGTACCGGATATGGTCACTCCCGAGCCGACGTTCAAGCCGTAGTTGATCCCCGAGACGACCAGGTCTGGCTTGCCAGGGATCAGTCCCAGGACGCCATAGAGCACGGCCATCGCCGGTGTGCCTCCCAGGGAATGCACGGTCCATTCCTTGCCATTCACGACCAGCAGCTCCTGGTGGACATCGCCGTCGCAGAAGGATGGAAAACTCCGGCCAGTTCCGGAGGACTGTTCTTTGGGGGCGACCACGGTTACGAATCCCAATTCATCGAGCGCTTCAGCAGCTGCCCACAAACCAGGACTTTTGATGCCGTCATCGTTGGTCAAGAGGATTTGAGGTTCTGTATTCATACTCGGCATCCCAGAAAAAAGAGCGGGTTTATCCGCTCAATTTGATAAGGCACCCTCGGCGTGATTCGAACACGCGACCCCTTACTCCGCAAGCAAGTGCTCTATCCACTGAGCTACGAGGGTATATCCATCTGGCGGGGAGGGTGGGATTCGAACCCACGGTCGAGCTTTTGACCCGACAACCGCTTAGCAGGCGGCCCCAATCAGCCACTCTGGCACCTCCCCGGGGGAGAGTTATGAGGCGGAGGGAGAGGGATTCGAACCCCCGGTGGGCTTTGACACCCACAGCTGTTTTCAAGACAGCCGCCTTCGTCCACTCGGCCATCCCTCCCGGTCCTTGGTTCTCCGAGCGGAGAGATTTTACCATAGCTGGTATTGACAGGCAATGCACAACGGCTTTAGTCCCCTTGACGGAGCCTTCCAGCCAAGCTAAAATGTCCTCTCGCGGATGGCTCCGTTAGAGGACCTGTCATCCGCTGTTTTTATGTGAAGGATTGGATCATTCGTATATGTTTGAGCAGCTGACCAGCCGCCTGGAGGAGATTTTTTACAACCTGCGCCGGCGCGGCAAACTCTCCGAAAAGGACGTTGACGCCGCCATGCGGGAAATTCGCTTGGCACTGCTGGAAGCCGATGTTCAATACGCTGTGGTCCGAGATTTCATCAGCCGGATCAAAGAGCGGGCGGTGGGACAGGAAGTCTCCCGGGCGCTCAACCCCGGCCAGCAGGTAGTGAAGATCGTCCATCAGGAATTGATCGAGATCCTCGGTGAACCTGCTCCGTTGGAGAAATCATCAGACTCCCCCCTGGTGATCCTCTTAGCGGGGCTGCAGGGTTCCGGGAAAACCACTGCCGCTGGAAAGCTCGGGCGGTATTTGAAGAAGCGCGGCGAACAGGTGCTGCTGGTTGCGGCCGATCCCTACCGGCCTGCAGCAGCGGACCAGCTCTCAAGCCTGGGAAGCCAGCTAGCCATCCCGGTGCTGGCGGATCCCTCTCTGCAGCCTGCCCAGCTGGCAAAAAAAGCCCTGCAGCAGGCGCGTGAGACCGGGAGATCAGTCGTGATCCTGGACACTGCGGGTCGGTCCCAAATCGACCCCGAACTGATGGATGAGCTGGGTGCAATCCAGCGGGCAGCTTCCCCCCAGGAGATTCTGCTGGTGGTGGATGCCATGATCGGGCAGGAAGCGGTCAATATCGCACAGGGATTTCAGGATACTGTGCCCCTGACCGGCCTGATCATGAGCAAGATGGATGGCGATGCCCGGGGCGGTTCAGCCATTTCCATCCGATCAGTGACCGGCGTGCCGATCAAGTTCCTGGGCACAGGCGAGAGCCTGGATGCCTTGGAATCCTTTGATCCCTCTCGATTGGCATCCCGGATTTTGGGAATGGGCGATGTGATTGGTTTGATCGAACAGGCGGAGGAGAGTATCGATCTCGAGACCGCTCAGCAAGGGGCAGCGCGCATGCTGTCCGGGGAGTTCACTCTGGAGGATTTTTCCCAGCAGATCTCTCAAGTGCTGAAGATGGGACCTATCGGAAAGATCATGGGTATGCTTCCGGGAGAATTTGGTAAAATGTCCCAATCAATCGATCCCCAGCAGGCGGAGAAGCAGGTGCGCACCACTCAGGCGATCATCTTTTCCATGACCCCTGAGGAGAGACAGGACCCCAGGATTCTCAACGCCAGCAGACGGAAGCGGATCGCAGCTGGATCCGGGACCCAGGTTTATGATGTGAATCAGTTGATCAAGCAGTACAGGGACGCAAAAAGATTGATGAATGAACTTAAGAAATCCGGGTTGGGTAAACTGCCCCGTTTCTCTTAATAAAATTGGATATAGTGTATAATAGTCTCCGCTGTTAAAATCCACAGCGGTTTGATGCAGGAGAAAATTAAGGAGTACAAGTTATGGTTCGAATTCGTTTCCGCCGTGCTGGCGGCAAAGGGCAGCCAACCCACCGTATCGTGGCTGCTGATAAAGAGAGCCCCCGGGATGGACGTTTCCTGGAGATTCTGGGTGATTATAACCCCCGCACAGAACCCGCTACCATCCGGGTCAAGGAAGACCGTGTTTACCACTGGCTGAGCACTGGTGCCCAGCCCAGTGATTCCGTACTGCAGGTCTTCCAAACCATCGGCTTGATGGAGCGCTATCAGCGCTATAAAGATGGAGAAGACCTTGAAGTCCTGATGGCAGAAGCCAAACAGGTTGAAGAGGATCGCAAAGTCGATCCCAGAACGCGCCGCGATGATCTGGTGAAAGTATCAAAACCCAAGAAGAAAGAGGAGCCGGCAGCGGAAGCCCCTGAGGTTGCGGCAGAAGCTGAAGTGGAAGCCGAAGCAGAAGCTGAAGTGGAAGCTGAAGTGGAAGCTGAAGCCGAAGTGCAAGTCGAAGCAGAGCAGCCCCAGGAAGAGCTCGAGCCGGAAC
>JBGCVQ010000091.1:0-5743 GCA_045888315.1 Anaerolineales bacterium
GGGAATTGACCCACGGAACCCGCCAGGGGAAGGGTGCTCTTGAAACGGTACTTCTTCACTCTCCTGATGATGCCATCCACAAAAGCAGGATCAAAACCCTGCGCAGCACATTCCTGGGCAGAGAGCTTCTCCTCCACCAGCAGGTATAGGAGCCGGTCCATTTCATCATAGCTGAATCCCAGTTCATCCTCGTCCGTCTGCCCAACCCAGAGATCCGCCGAGGGGGCTTTCTCGATGATGGCTGCAGGCACTCCCAGATCTCTTGCCAGCTGGCGGACCTGGGCTTTATAAAGATCGGCCAGGGGGTTGAAATCGAAAGCGCCGTCCCCGTGGATAGTGCAGTAACCCAGCAGGGTTTCGGTCTTATTGCCCGTCCCTACAACCAGGCCTGGAAAAGCCGCGGACTGATCGTAGACATTGATCATCCGCACCCTGGCCATGACATTACCCCGCCGCACCGGGGAGGCATCGGGGTAGTTATCCAGGACCGCGTCCACTGTGGAGCTGATATCGATCGTCTTCGAAGCCACACCCAGACTGTCGATCACCATTTTGGCATGCTCGAGGGATTCTGGAGAGGAAGTCCGGTATGGCATACGCAAACAGAGCACATTTTCCGCTCCCAGGGCACGCACGGACAGGAAGGCACTTAATGAGGAATCCACCCCCCCGGAAACACCCAGGACCACCTTGTTGTAACCGGCATCCGCTACTGTAGCCGTGATGAAATCTGTCAGTCGGTCAATTGCCTGGGAGGCATTAAGTTCCAGCTTCTTCATGGTCAATCTTGTCCTTTATCAATAAATAGTATCCTCCCCAGAAAGCAGCCAGGAAGAGCAGCGAGAGCCAACTTTCCAGCCTCAAGCCCAGCAGTTCTGGAGCAGGGTCTACCCGGAAGAAGGAGACCAAAGCATTGATGGCCAGCAAACCCGCGGCGCCCAGCAATCCCCGCGTGCCTGCAGGATGGTGGCGCCGGAGAGGATAGAGGATCGCGCCGGCAGTCCAGGCTCCACTGAGGACCGCCCCCAGGACGGGCAGAGGCCAGCGCTTTTCTACCGTGCCAAAAATGTCTCTAACAGGGATGCCAAACCAGGCATCCGTCCCGGGACCATAGCCGATCCCGGCTCCCCAGCCTGCCAACCACGCCCCCACCGCCAGCAATCCCAGTAGAGGCAGATAGCTGTCTGCCAGCTCTCCCAGAGATTCCTTCCAAATCCAATGAACCAGAAGAACCGACAACACAGCCCCCAGCAAGGCTCCCGGCCAGCTCAATCCACCCAGCCAAAGCTGGGGGATCTCCAGCAAATGGTCCTGGTAGTAAGCGATATTCAGGAGCACAAAGGAGATCCGGCCTCCCAGGACACTGACCAGAGCGATTATCGTCCCTCCATCGATCAGGTGGGTCAGGATACCTTTATTGAGCAGGGAAGATAGCCAGAGCCCCCCTGCAGCACAGCATGCCAGCACTATCGCATAGGGGGTTAGGGTTCCCAAGAAGAGAGGTTCGGTTATCACCCTAAAATCATACCATAGGGGCGCGATGCGAGTATAATCAAGGCATTAGTTGATTGGATAGAACTCGTCCAGCACCTAGCAGGAAGGGAGATGAGATGAAGACCCTAGTGATCAAGCCTGTAGAAACCCTGGAAGAACGGAAGGAGTTCCTGAAGTTCCCCTGGAAGGTCTATCAGAACGATCCTTACTGGGTTCCTCCCATCTTCTCTGAGAGGATCCATTTCACGGACCCTAAGAAGAATCCCTTCTTTGAACATGCCGAGGCTCAACTGTTCCTGGCCCTCAGGGGAGAAGAGGTTGTTGGCACGATTGCTGCCTTTTCCAACCATCTCCACAACGAATATCACGACGAGAATGTGGGGTTCTTTGGCTTCTTTGAGGTGCTGGAGGATTTTGAGGCCGCAGAAGCGCTCTTCCAGGCAGCAGAAAACTGGACCCGCGAGCAAGGACACGCTGCTCTGCGGGGTCCCGCCCAATGGTCGACCAATGACGAATGCGGTCTGCTGGTAGATGGCTTTGACGACAGCCCCCGGATCCTGATGACCTATAACCCCCGTTATTATGTGGATTACATCGAGAGATTGGGCTACCGCTATGCTCGGGATCTGTGGGCCTATGAACTGGCCGTTGAGGATTTCATGAAGATCGCTGGTGAACGGCTGGACCGGCTGACCACCAGGGTCCTGGAACGCAAGAACATCACCATCCGCAATCTCGATATGAAGCACTTCGATGAAGAGGTCGAAAAGGTCAAGCTGCTCTACAACGAAGCCTGGTCGAAGAACTGGGGCTTCGTGCCAATGACCGATGGCGAATTCCAACAGCTCGCAGATGAACTGCACGACATCCTCGATCCTGACCTGGTTTTCGTTGCTGAAAAGGATGGGAAAACGGTGGGGTTCAGCATCACACTCCCGGATCTCAATGAGCCGCTGCGGCTTGCCTATCCCCGACCAAATACCCCCGAGTGGTGGACTATGGTTAAATTGGCCTGGAACTGGAAGGTCCGAAAGAAGATCAATTGGGTCCGCGTCCTGGTGCTGGGAGTGATCCCGGAATACCGAAAACTGGGTATCGACGCCCTGTTCTACTACAAATCTGCCCGGGCAGCCCTCAAGAAGGGTATGCGTATGGGAGAGATGAGCTGGATCCTGGACAACAACGATAAAATGAACCGGCCCATCATCGCCCTGGGCGGAGAGGTCTATAAAACTTACCGGTTTTACGAAAAAGGGCTCTGATCTTTTCCGGCCCTCCTGTTCCGCCAATGACCGAGATCAAGATCCTGCCCGAGAGCAATATCACAGTCCTTCCCGCATCTCTCAGGGATTTTAAAGCTGTCCACCATCTGGAAAAGGTCTGCTTTGGCCAGGACGCTTGGCCGCTGCTGGATGTCCTTGGTGTGCTGACCATCCCCCAGGTGATCCGGCTGAAAGCTGTTGACCAGGACCAGTTGATCGGCTTTATTGCAGGTGATCTTCGGCGCACACAAGGAGAAGCCTGGATCGCTACCCTGGCAGTGCTCCCGGAATATCGAAGGCAGGGCATCGGGAAAGCCATACTGGGGATCTGCGAGGAGCACATCCCTCTGCCTCTCATCCGGTTAAGCGTCCGGCAGTCTAACCAACCCGCGATCGAGCTCTACCTCAAGGCCGGCTATCAGCAGGTGGATATCTGGAAGAAATACTACCGGGGCGGAGAGGATGCGCTGATCCTTGAAAAGGTCCCCGGTCCGGGTTTGTGAACGTCCATCATCCAGCCTTCAAACCTAGAAAGAGGTCCTTCCGCCGGCATGGCATCCGCCGCGCGGCACTACCCTTCCTTCCTCTCTCGAGTGTCCTATAATAATAGTCTATGCCCAATAACAAGCCATCCCTCGCTCCACCAGTATTGATTGACCAGCAGGCAAATTTCGAGACGTTGATGAAAAGCCTGAAATCTGAGCCGATCCTGGCTGTTGACACGGAAGCCAACAGCTTGTACGCCTACCATGAACAGGTTTGCCTGATCCAGATCTCCACCAAGAAGCACGACTATATCGTAGATCCCCTGGCTCTGGAGGACCTTTCCCTTCTGGGCGGAATCTTCAGCGACCCGGGGATCGAGAAGATCTTCCACGCATCGGAATATGACATCCTGATCCTTCACGAAGACTTCCATTTCGAATTCAAGAATCTGTTTGACACTATGCTGGCAGCCCAGATCCTGGGCAGGAGCAAGTTGGGGCTGGACGCGCTGCTGGAGGAGTTCTTCAGCATCAAGGTCAATAAGAAATATCAGCGCGGGAACTGGGGGAAAAGACCTCTTCCGGATGATATGCTCCGATACGCCCAGATCGATACCCACTATCTGATCGAGGTCCGCAACCGGCTGGCACAGGAACTGCGCGCGAAGAACCTGGACGCGATTGCCGAAGAGGATTTTTCACGCGCCTGCCTGGCTTACCAGCACATCAAGGAAGATCAGGATACTGATTTGTGCTGGAAGATCAACGGCGCCAGGAAATTATCTCCCCAGCAAGCGGCAGTCCTGGCCCAGCTGTGCGAATACAGGGAAGAAGTTGCCCGGAAGATCGACAAACCGGTCTTCAAGGTCCTCAGCGCTCAAACCCTGCTCAAATTGGCGGAACACTCCCCCCTGACAACCTCCCAAATGCTCAAACTGGACATCAAGGCCGGTAAGAATATCGAGCGTCACGCCGAGGGGTTGATCGAAGCCATCCAGGCTGGTCTGAATTCCAAACCCCTCCACCCACCCCGGCGAGAACGAGTCGACGAGAACTACCTCGCCAGGGAAAACGCTCTTCGCACCTGGCGGAAGCATACCGCCCGGAGAATGAAGGTCAATTCCGCGGTGGTGCTTCCCCGGGACCTGCTCTACAAGACTATCGCGGAGAACCCTCACAACAGGGCAGAACTGGATGCTGTGCTGGAAGAAGTGCCCTGGCGGCGAGAAAAGTTTGGGGATGATATCCTCTCCGTGATCAAAGGGGCCAATCACATTGGGAGGCAGAAGTGAAAATCCATTTCTTGGGAGCTGCCAGGACCGTGACCGGCTCGATGCACCTGCTGGAGATCAATGGCCGGCGCTTGCTGCTTGATTGCGGTCTGTTCCAGGGCCGCAGGGAAGAAAGCTTCCGCCGCAACCGCACCCTGCCATTCCCACCCCAGGAGATCGACGCGGTGATCCTGTCCCATGCCCATATCGACCACAGCGGGAATCTCCCCCACCTGGTGAAAGGCGGATACCAGGGACCGATCTACACCACACCTGCGACTGCCCACCTGGCTAATATCATGCTGATGGATTCTGGCTACATCCAGGAGAAAGACGCAGAATATCTCAACAAGAAACTCCTTAAAAAAGGGAAAAAGCCCATCGAGCCGCTGTATACCAAAGAGGATGCTGCCAGAGTATCCCCCCAGTTCTCGGGAGTCCACTATAACCAGGGCTTCCAGCCCATACCTGGCGTGCAAGCTCACCTGGTTGATGCCGGCCATATCCTGGGATCGGCAGCAGTGGTGCTTGACATCCAGGAAAGCGGCCGATCATTCCGGCTGTGGTTCTCAGGTGACATTGGCCGTCCTGGCTTGCTGCTGCTGCGCGACCCGGTGCTGCCAGAAAAGGTGGATTATCTGATCATGGAATCCACCTATGGGGATACCAAAAAACGCGAGCCCGAAGAGGCTTTCCTGGAGTTGAAGGATGTGGTCCAGCGAACCGTAAAGAGAAAGGGCCGGGTGATCATCCCCGCCTTCGCGGTTGGCCGGACCCAGGAACTGGTATTCGGGCTCCATAAAATGATCGAGGCTGGGGATATCCCGGATATGCCCGTTTTTGTGGATAGTCCCTTAGCCATCCGCGCTTCTCAGGTCTTCCAGCAGCATCCCGAGTGCTTTGACGAGGAGACCCGCCAGTTCATTGCCCAGGACGAACACCAGGCTGCCCTGGGATTCGACCACTTGCACTATACCCTTTCGGTAGAAGAGTCCAAGAAGATCAATTACACCAAACCGCCCTTCGTGGTCATCTCAGCCTCCGGCATGGCGGAAACCGGACGGATCCTCCACCACCTCAAGAACAACATCGAGGATCCCCGCAACACCATCTTGATCGTATCCTGGCAGGCCCCCTATACGCTGGGCAGGCGCCTGGCAGACCAGGAGCGGGAGGTCAAGATCTTCGGCGAGACATACCACCGCAAGGCCGAGGTGGTCACCATCAACGG
>JBGCVQ010000092.1:0-1614 GCA_045888315.1 Anaerolineales bacterium
GGAACACCAAGGATGGGATGCCTATGAACTCAACAAGAAACAGCCCGGGCACGGTACTTGCTGTCTGCCTTAAGGAGCAGCCCGGCCTTCCCAAACTGCCGGCAGAGCACATCACCCTGGTCGAAGGCTACGGCGTGGAAGGGGATTTCCACGCCGGAAAGAACATCCGTCACCGCTACCTGGCCAGGAAGGACCCTGCCCGTCTCAACAACCGCCAGGTGCTGCTGGTGGACAGTGTGATCCAGGGTCATGTGCAGCGCCAGGGCATCAATCTCCAGCCCGGCGAGCTGGGAGAGAACATCCTTCTCGATGGGGTGGACCTGATGGCGGTGGAGGTCGGGACCCTGCTGGAAATCGGCCCCACCCTGATCGAGCTGACCGAGGTCCGGGAGCCCTGCAGCCAGCTGGATGGAATCTATCCCGGCCTGCACCGGGCAGTGGAAATTCAGACAGCCGCTGGCGTCCAACCCTATGCAGGAATGCTGGGGGTGATCCTCAAGGGGGGAGAGGTCCAGCCCGGTGATCGGGTCCATGTGATCCTCAAGCAAGGCTGAACTACTGCGGATATGTACTTACTGCCTGTTATCATTAAAAGAAGCTGGGAAAGATTTGATTTATCAGGAAGCAGCGGATCCAGCTCAAGTTTTTCCGGATGATCATGGTATTCAAACCATTGCACTTCATCGGCCAGCAGGTCCAGGTCGAATTTGACGAAGAACCGATCCTGAGCAAGAAACCGGGCTGCCCGGACCGCTTCCTTTGGGAGGGGCAGTCCTTCCAGGTGAAAACCCTGCTCAGCCAGTGGCAGGATTTCGGGCGCCGGGGAAGGATGGCTCGCAATATGCGCCCAGAGAACACTGCCAAAGCCTTGCGGCGGGGATCCTGGGGGGTGGGGCGTTTCTACTTCCGGGTGGCGACAGCTGGCGGAAGGATCTTCGACCTCTATTACGATCGGGCCCCAAAAGACGCGGCAGACCGCCTGGGCGCCTGGTTCCTGGACCGGGAAATGATCGAAGAGCAAGATTGAGGATGCTTTCTCGTAGGCCAAGAAACAAACGCCCTGCCGTGCAGCAGGGCGTTTGTTTGGTTAAGGGCTGTAGGAGGAATAGATCTCGATCACGCCTTGATCATCAAAGCTGACCACATCAAATGGTTCCGTATCAAAACCTTCGATCTCCATCCCGGGAGAACCCACCGGCATGCCGGCCACGGCGATCCCCAACACCGGCGGCTTTTCCGCCAACAGTCGGTTGATCTCCGCAACAGGCACATGGCCTTCAATTACATAGCCATTCACGATGGCTGTATGGCAGGACTGAAGAGCATCTGGCACCTGATATTGGGTTTTGATGGAATCCAGAGAATCCATGTTCACAACCTTCACATCAAAACCGTTCGCTGCCAGGTAGTCAGTCCAGCCGTCACAGCAGCCTCAAGTGGGCAGCTTGTAGATCGTGACCAGCCCTTCCGGGGAATCCTCAACTGCACTGACACAGGCGGTCAAGGCTAGGACCAGCAGCAAGCCGAGAGCAATCCATCTTTTCATGGTACATACCTCCTAACAACTGTTAAATTGATACTCGCTTCAGCAGCTGGGCATTGACAGCCACAATG
>JBGCVQ010000093.1:0-8533 GCA_045888315.1 Anaerolineales bacterium
CATGACCGGTCGCTTACAAAGCGACTGCTCTACCGATTGAGCTACGTCGGCACAGGTGCCTTCCTTTGCCCATTCCAGCCCCCGCATTATATCAGATGGAAATGGGCGAGGCAAGTGCACAGACGGTCGGCATCGACAGAGGGAAAGTTTATCAGCTTTCAAGCCTTCCGTCAATACTTTCGCCGCCCGCTGCCCCTGTAAAACCGCGCGCCTGCCAGACCAGGTACAGCGCCACGGAGCCGGCCACGGCGGCATTCAGGGAATCGATCTTGCCCCGCATGGGAAGCCGCAGCAGGAAATCGCAGGAGTCTTTGACCAGCGAGCGCATGCCCTGCCCTTCACTGCCGACCACCACGACCAGCGGACCGGTCAGGTCGATCTGATCGGGCGCCTGGCCTTCCGGGCTCCCTTCCAATCCGACCACCCACAACCCTTCCTCTTTCAGCTTGGAAATGGTTTGGGCCAGGTTAGCTTGGGAGATGGGGATATGCTCGGTCGCCCCGGAAGAAGCGTTGACCACCGCTGGTGTAACAGTGGCCGTTCGCCGATAAGGCAGGACGATCCCGTGTACGCCAATCAACTCAGCGGTCCGGATCAACGTTCCAAGGTTCTGGGGATCCTGCAGGGTATCCAGCAGCAGGATCAAGGGTGGTTCGCCTAATTTCCTCGCCTCATCCAGGCTGACATCCAGGTCAACATAGGGATATTCGGCTACCTGCAGGACCACACCCTGGTGATGGCTGCTGATGCCGTTGAGTTCCTCTTTGGGAAAACGCGAGATAGGGATGGAGTGCTTCTTGGCCAGTTCGATGATCTCCGCCAGCCTGCCCTCGATGCTCACGCCCTGGGCAAGTCGGAGCTGGAAAGCCTGGCGCTTGCCTGCCCGCAGCACCTCACAGACCGGGTTCCTGCCCCAGATCCATTCCTTCATTTAATGATCCTTCGCGGGGAAAGCTTCCCCTGGAGCGCGCTCATTTCCACTGCCAGGTAGTACCCTGGGGTGTGTCTTCCAGCAGGACATCCAGCTCTTCCAGCTGGTCGCGGATCAAGTCGGACAGCTCCCAGAGCTTTTCCTCCCGCAGCCGGGTGCGGATCTCCACCAGCAGGTCGATGAACTCGCCCGCCTCTCCCCCACCGGTGTCCTCGACGTCCAGCTCCAAACCCAGCACCCCGGTCAGCTCCCGGAGCCTGTCCTGGGCAGCGGACAGGGAAGCGTCATCCGCCCCCTCGTCCCGAGCCTGGTTGATGTCCTTGACGAAATCGAAGAGATGCCCCAGCGCTCCGGCAGTGTTGAAATCGTCATCCATGGCTTCCCGGAAGAGGTCTTTGACCTCGGCCGATCTGCCTTTGAGACCCTCGCCGCCTTCCCAGCCGTCTTGCGGCAGGGCAGGCTTGAGGGCCGAGCGCAGGCGCTTGAGGGCTTTCGCAGCGTGGTCAATGGTTTCCTCGTTGAAGGTCAGCGGGCCCCGGTAGCTGGAATTGAGCACCATCATCCGCAGCACACTGGCTTCATGTTTCTCTAGGAAAGCATCAATAGTGACCAGGTTGCCCACGGATTTGGACATCTTCGCCCCGGACAGCTGCATCATGCCGTTGTGCATCCAGTAGGTGGCGAAGCGCTTGCCGGTCATAGCCTCGCTCTGGGCGATCTCGTTCTCATGGTGTGGGAAGACCAGGTCGTTCCCGCCTCCATGGATATCGATCTGATCTCCCAGGCAGTCCTGGCTCATGATCGAGCATTCGATATGCCAGCCGGGCCGGCCATCTCCCCAGGGGCTGGGCCAGCTGGGCTCGCCCGGCTTGGCGGCTTTCCAAAGCGCAAAATCCAGGGGATGTTCTTTACGGGTATCGACATCGATCCGGAAGCCGGCTTCCATGTCTTCCAGCTTCCTGCCGGACAGCTTGCCGTAATCCGGGAATTTATCGACCCGGTAGTACACGTCGCCGTCCTTGGGGTAGGCATAGCCCTTCTCGATCAGTTCAGCAACGCCTTTGATGATATTGTCGATCTCATCGGTGGCCCGGGGATATTCACTGGCTGGAAGGATGTTGAGATCCTTGAGGTGGCGGTCGAACTCCTTGATATAGCGTTCGGCGATCTCCATGGGTTTTACCCCTTCCACCGCCGCACGCTGGATGATCTTGTCATCGACATCGGTATAGTTGGTGACATGCCGGACCTGGTAGCCGCTGTATTCCAGGTAGCGGCGGACGATATCGAATACCAGGGCGGACATGGCATGGCCAACATGGGCCTTGTCATAGACAGTCGGACCGCAGACATACATGGATACTTTTCCGGGCTCAAGGGTTTTGAAATCCTCTTTCTGCCTGGTAAGTGTGTTATAGACTTTGAGGCTCATGCTTCATTCTCCAGATTTATGATCCATCCGGTTTGGCGAAGATCATCCTGCCTGCAGCCGTCTGCAGTACCTTGGTCACGGTGGCACTGATATCCTGGTTCATGAAATCCTTGCCGTCTTCCACGACCACCATGGTGCCGTCCGACAGGTAACCCACGCCCTGGCCGCGCTCTTTGCCTTCCTGGATGATCTTGACTTCCACATCCTCGCCGGGAAGCAGCACCGCTTTGACGGAGTTGGCCAGCTCGTTGATGTTGAGAACGGGAACTCCCTGGATATCCGCGACCCGGTTGAGGTTGTAATCGTTGGTGAGGATGGGACAGCTCAGCTGCCGCGCCAGGATCACCAATTTACTGTCCACCTCGCGGGTGCCTTCGACATCGATATCACTGATGCGCACCGGGATGGTCTTGGATTCCTGCAGCTCTGCCAGGATCTCCATGCCTCGCCGGCCTCGCTGGCGGCGCAGTGCGTCCGCGGAATCCGCGATGTGCTGGAGTTCATCCAGGACGAAGCGGGGGATGACCAGCTCGCCGATCAGGAAACCTGTGCGGGCGATATCGGATATCCGCCCGTCAATGATCACGCTGGTATCGACCAGGATGACCCGCTCCGGTTCAGAACCTCCCCCGGCTTTATCCGATGTAGGAAATACCCGGCCGCTAAAAATCGAGAACAGGTCATTCCGGCGGGAGATAAAGACAGCTACGCCAATGTAGCCGAAAAGCAGGACACCGATGAAGGGAAACACCTCACCAAGAATGCCTGGAAGACGAGAAAGCGGGATGGCCAGCAAAGCAGCGATCACCAGGCCGACAAACAGGCCGATCAAACCTGAGCCCAGCGTCCTGGCGTCCAGCTGGTTGAGCAGGGACCTGAGCGATGCCACGGGGCGGGTGGTGATCAGGGGGGTGATCACCAGGCCGAACAGCGCCCCTACCAGCCCAAAGATCACCGCGCCTTCTTCAAGGGTAATGGTGGTGACATTCGCAAGGTCAACCCCGAAATACCCCCCCAGCAGTCCGAAGACGACCATACCTATGATGCGGGAAACAAAATCGAAACTCATCACATCCCTCCTCAATAACAAAAAAAGCGACCACATCTCTTCTGTGCTCGCCAGAAACAAATCTCTATCAAAGAGGGTTTATGATGCCAATCTAGGAATTAAAATGCCCTGTGGATAAATCCTTAAAATCCAATGAACTTCATAAGACCAGATAATAAGAAGAATAATGGCAAATAATTCCTAACAATCTGTTTTGGCAGAGCCAGAATAATATATATAAGTCCACCCGTATCATAGCATGACCAGTCCCAGCCGTCAACTGGCATACGGCCCGTATGGCAAAGCTTAACAAATATCTAACACTGCTGGCGGGAGTCGCCGTTCAGCAGATGACTGGGAGGTTTGGTGGAGAGTTCTATCGTATAATGGAAAGGATTATTCACAGCCACCCGGAGGAAGCCATGGACGAGAAAAATTATAAGAAAGTGATCAGGTCCTGGGCCATGTATGACTGGGCGAATTCAGCTTTCGCGACCACGATCATGGCAGCCGTACTGCCCATCTATTATTCCGTGATCGCCACGCCTAAGCTGACCCCCAACCAGGCCACATCCTACTGGGGGTACACCAACTCGATCGCCTTGCTGCTGATCGCTTTGCTGAGCCCCATCCTGGGTGCCATGGCGGATTTCAAAGGGCATAAGAAGCGCTACCTGACGATCTTTGCCTTGATCGGTATCGCCGGGACAGCCTTGATGTTCTTCCTCACTACCGGGGATTGGCTGCTGGCATCCATCCTGTTCATTGTCGGCAATATCGGCTTCGCCGGCGCGAATATCTTCTACGATTCCCTCCTGCCCCACATCGCCAAGAAGGACGATATCGACCAGATCTCCACCAGGGGATATGCCATGGGCTACCTGGGTGGAGGCATCCTGTTGGCGATCAACCTGGGGATGATCATGCTGCCCGATTTCGCTCCCCAGCTGATCGGCAATATGGACCCAGGAGAATTCTCCGCTTTGATGACCCGCATCTCGCTCGCCAGCGTGGCTGTTTGGTGGCTGCTATTCACCATTCCGCTGTGGAGGAACATCTCTGAACCGCCCCGCAAGATCTTCAAAGGCGAGGCTGGTGAGAATCCTTTCCAGGCGGGTTTCGGCAGACTGGCGGAGACCTTCGGTGAGATCCGCAAGTACAGCGAACTCTTCAAGTTCCTGATCGCTTTTTGGCTCTACAATGATGGCATCGGCACCATCATCAAGATGGCAACCATCTATGGGAACGAAATCGGGATCGGCCAGACCGACTTGATCGGCGCCCTGCTGATGGTGCAGTTCGTCGGCATCCCCTTCTCCTTCCTGTTCGGTTGGCTGGCTAAGAAGCTGGGCACCAAGAATTCCATATTTATCAGCCTGGGAGTCTATACCCTGATCACCATCGGCGGCTATTTCATGTCCAACGCCCTGCATTTCTGGATCTTGGGCTTCTCGGTAGCCCTGGTCCAGGGAGGTGCTCAAGCCTTAAGCCGCTCCCTGTACGGGCGCATGGTTCCCAAAGCCCAATCTGCTGAGTTCTTCAGCTTCTTCAGCGTAAGCGGCAAGTTCGCCGGCATTTTCGGCCCCTTCCTGTTCGGCCTGGTCAGCCAGCTGTTCGGGAACAGCCGGCTGGGGATCGTCTCCCTGATCGTCTTCTTCATCGCCGGCGCCATCCTGCTGACCCGGGTGGACGAGAAAAAAGGCATTGCCGTTGCCAAGGAAGAGGATGCCCTGGCAGTTCAACAAAGCTGAACAGTATGCCAGATCTTTCCAGAGAGAAGCAGCCGGACCAGCAGCAGGACCTGTTCACGAGGATCGCAGATCGCTACGACGTCATCAATCACCTGATGACCGGCTGGCAGGACGTTCGCTGGCGCCGCAGCGCTGTCCGCCAGCTGGCTCTGCATCCGGGTGCGCGGCTGCTGGACATCGGCAGCGGCAATGGTCAGATCAGTAAAGAAGCATCCCGCCAGTTCCCGGACTGCAGCCTGGTTTCGGCCGATCTGACCCAGTCGATGATGCTCATCGGCAGGCAGAAGGCAAGCCAGATCCCGATCCACTGGACAGCTGCAGACGCAAACCAACTCCCATTCCCAGAGGGCAGCTTTGACGGAGTGATCTCCGGTTTTCTGGTCCGCAACCTGGGGGATATCGTTCAGGGCTTGAAAGAGCAGTATCGGGTTCTCAAGCCAGGTGGTAGAATTGCGGTGCTTGATACCAGTAAACCACCACGAAATATGCTGACACCAGTGATCCGCTTTTACATGACCCGCATCATACCAGCCCTGGGCAGCCTGCTGACTGGCTACCGGGAAGCCTATCAATACCTGACCGCTTCCACGGAAGAGTTCTTGCGGGCGGAAGAACTGGCAGCCTACCTGGCAGCAGTGGGTTTCAAGAAAGTCGCTTACCAGCAGATGTCGCTGGGTGTGATCGCTGTGCACTGGGGTGAGAAATGACCTCGATCCAGCCCTCAGACCAGGCTGCTGAGCGGGGCGAACCCTCCTATGTGTGGAGGGCCGGCCAGCAGCGCCGGCTGGAGATGATCCTTTCCGCAGCGGGCGAACGTATCCCGGGAGACATCCTGGAGAACGGCTGCGGCATCGGGCTCTACGTCGAACGCCTGCGGTCACATGAAGGACAGGTCTTTGGGCTGGAATTCGACCTGGATCGAGCCCGGCAGGCTAAGGAAGCCGGGGGTGATATCCTGGGTGGCGCAGGAGAGCATCTCCCTTTCCCGGAAGGCAGCTTCGACCTGATCCTCAGCAATGAGGTCATCGAACATGTCGAGGATGATCGGATGGCAGTCCAGGAGATGGTCCGCGTCTTGAAGGTCGGGGGCAGATTGGTCCTGTTCTGCCCCAACCGCTGGTATCCATTTGAAACCCACGGGATCTACTGGCGGGGAGAATACCGGTTCGGGAACAAACTTTTCATCAATTATCTTCCAACAGGGATCCGGGACCGGCTGGCCCCTCATGTCAGGACTTACAGCCGGCGAGCGCTGACCGCTCTCTTGGATGGCCTGCCGGTGAAATTCATCACCCGCAGGGTGATATTCGGCGGGTATGATAATATCATCCACCGCCTGCCTCGGCTGGGTCGCGTCCTGCGGGGACTGCTGTACAGCTTGGAGAAAACACCCTTGCAGGTCTTGGGGTTATCGCATTTTTGGGTGGTTGAGAAAATCTAAGGAACGAGTGATGATCGAAGATATCGAACTGAAGATCGGAAAGGAGCTGCGGAATAAGGGCTGGCGCCTGGCTGTGGCGGAATCCTGCACCGGAGGATTGATCGGGCACCGCATCACCAATATCTCTGGCTCATCGACTTACTACCTGGGGAGCATCACAGCCTACGCCTATGAAGCCAAAGTCCGCCTGCTGGGTGTCTCCTGGGATACCCTGGAGAAATTCGGAGCTGTGAGCAAGGAGACCATCGAGCAGATGGCTCTGGGAGTCAGGCGATCGCTCACTGCCGACGTCGGACTGGCGGTCAGCGGGATAGCTGGGCCTACCGGCGGGACGCTGACCAAACCGGTCGGATATACCTGGATCGGGTTGAGCACCAGCAGGGGCATTTGGACTTTGCAGCATACCGCTGGCGGCAACCGGATCGAGAACAAACAGGAAGTCGCCCAGGTTGCCCTGGAATTCCTGTACAATTTCCTGGTTGAAGATGGAAAGGATTGAGATCACCACCCGCTTCCGGGTGGACGGTTCACTGGTCCCGGTTGAATTCTCGATTGGGGAGAGAACCATCCCGGTCCGCGATGTCGGCCGGCAGTGGGAGAGTGATGGCGGGAGGCACCTGCTGGTGATGGATTATCAGGGACAGGCTTACCACCTGTTTTTCCAGCTCAGCGATCTGAGCTGGTACCGGGTCAAGGATATCAAGCCAGCTGCCAACAGCGTCTAAAGAGGAGGAGCGATGACAGATACAGTGCAGGATAATTTTGTAGTGACCCTGGACTACACCTTGATCGTGGAAGATGAGGTCATGGAAAGCACCCAGGATGGGGAGCCGATCGAATTCATCCAGGGGATCGGACAGATCATCCCCGGTTTGGAGGAAGCGCTCTACGGCATGACCGTGGGAGAAGGGAAAACGGTAGTCGTCGAACCCGACGACGCCTACGGGGATTACGATCCCGATTCTCTCCAGGTTGCCCGGAAAGAGGAGTTCAGCGAGGAGATCCCCCTCGATGTGGGCACCTTCCTGGACCTGATGGATGATGAGGACGAGATCCTCAGCGCCCAGATCATCGATGCCGACGAGGATACTGTAACGCTGGATTTCAACCACCCTCTGGCAGGAAAGACGCTCACCTTCGAGATCACCGTCTCCGGCCTCCGCCCAGCCACAGCGGAGGAATTGGATCATGGGCATGTTCATTAAAAAAAGATGGGGTAAGCTCTTGATTGATGATTATTTCTTTTGTACCATCAGGAGACCTCGTTAAAAAAGGGATGAAAGCCTTTTAAAGGCTTTCATCCCTTTACACACAAGGGGGAATTGAATGCCGCGTAATATTGATTCATTAATCCAGGGACAGTACTATCACATCTACAACAGAGCCATTGCCGGGAATGTCCTTTTCCGAGAAGATACAAACTATACCTATTTCTTAGCAAGAGTTGAAAAATACCTTCTCCAGTCTGCGGAGTTATTAGCGTATTGCCTCATGCCGAACCATTATCACTTTCTATTGAAAATTGTGGACAATAACTTTTCTTCTGGAATGCAGAGTATGGCGGTATCATATGCACTCGGCTATAACAAATTTTACAACCAGAGTGGGCACTTGTTTCAAGGTATTTTTCAGCGTAAACAAGTGAATGACTTGAATTATTTACTACACCTATCCAGGTATATTCATTTAAATCCCGTAAAAGCAAAACTGGTTGAACATCCTGAAGAGTGGATATATTCAAGTTATCAGGGATATATAGGTATCAGTGAACCAAAGATATTCGATCCCCTGCCAATCCTGAATATCGTGTCCGATCAACTTCAAGCGGACATTACCACGAAACAGATGAGCTATCAAAGATTTATTGATGAATGGGATTTTGATTATATGGATTTTAAAGTGATCAAATAAAGGGCTGAAAGCCTTTAAA
>JBGCVQ010000094.1:0-4763 GCA_045888315.1 Anaerolineales bacterium
AATGATCTCCTGATCTCCCCGGAAAGGATCGACGATGGTTGCGCCAGCCCGGGCTCCTTCCCAGGCAGCGTTAGTCACGGTGATCTGGGTGTAAAAGACGATCCCAAAGTCTACGATAGCCACCAGTAATAGCAGCAGCACAGGTAATACAAATGCGAATTCAACCAGAGCTTGGCTGGCGGATTCAGGTGAAAGGAGTTTGGTAGACTTTGCAGGCATCATGGATTATCTCTCAGCGCCGAAGTAGAAAATTGAGAATTGGGGGTGCTAAATAGACCAGTAATAAGCTGGGCAGGAAGAAGAACACCAGGGCGGGGATGATGCGGATGGCTGCTGTTTGAGCCTGGACTTTTGCTCGCTGCAAGCGCCTGGTTCGCAGCAGGTTGGACTGGATCCTCATGGTTCTGGCCAAGGAAGTGCCTAAGCGCTCCGCCAAGAGGATTGCTTCTACAAATTGCTCTATGTCGCTGGACGGAATTCTCCTGGCGAGATTTAGGAGCGATTCCCGTTGGGAATGGCCCAGGTCGATCTGCACCAAGGCCACCTTCAATTCATCGCTGAGATGTCCTCTAAATCCATTAGTCACCCTGGTGATGGCTGGTATCAATCCCAGTCCAGCTTCTACAGTGAAGGTCAGCATATCCAGGAAGTCCGGCAGGGAGAGCTCGATGGATCTCCGGCGGATGCGGATCCGCCGCTGCAGAACATAATAGGGCAGGGCAATACCAGCCAGAAGGAGCAGTGAACCCACCAGGCAGCCCCCCAACTTTCCCCGGGATATCACCACCGCCAGGATGCCGAGGAGCAATCCCAGCCAACTGCTCAGCCACCAGACGGACTTGTACTGATCTGCTGTCAGTTGGATTCCTGACCAAGCCACAGTTTCGGGTTTAAGCAGATCCTGCCACCAGTGGGGAACAGGGATGGTTTGTAGGAGCGGCTGCAGCTGGATAGAGAAAGAAGCCTCTGACGGCTTTGTCCTGCCTAAGAGGCGTATCTGAAGGCGCTTCCGGGCTTTCTGATCATCCAGCTGGGGCAGCGTAAGCAGCACCATCAAGATCAGGGTCCCAAACACGATGGCTAAAGGGTAGCGGTAATCCACGTCTAGATCTCAATCCTTATTACCCGAGCGACCAGCACTGTGCCTAATAATTCCAGGACCCCAGCTGCTACCAGCACCAGGTTGCCGATCGTGGACTTATAGAGGACATCAGTGTAACCAGGGAAGAGAGAAAGAGTTCCAAGAGAGATAGGCACCAGTAAGGCGATCACCACCGCAGAGAGCCTGCCTTGGGCAGTAAGGGTCTTGGTTTCATTCTCCAGCTCCACCCTGCTACGCACTAGTTGAGCCAAATCACGCATCATGGCGGATATATCACCACCGACCAAACGCTGTAAGGTTAACCCTTCTACGAAGATCCGCACATCTTCGATGGGACGGCGCTGGTAGAGCTCCATCAATGCCTGGTCGACAGTGAAACCCAGTCTGATGTGATGGACAATGAGGGCCATTTCATTCGAGCTGGGTTGAGAGAGATTGGGTACTACGAATTCAATCGCCTGTGTCAACGAAAAGCCAGCCTCCAGTGAATCAGAAAGACGCTCAAGCACAGCGGGGAACTGGTCATGGAACAGCCGGCGACGCATCCGAGCACGAGAGTAAATCAAAGACGCAAGGCCAATTAACAGCAGGAGTTGAAAGAAAATTTTCAGCAGAGACGTTTCTAGGAAATACTGGCTTAAGAGAACTCCTGACGCGATAACTGCCAACAGGGCAGCCAGCAAGGAAAGCGGACTGGTGCCTGCTCCGCTGTCACGCCACCATCTCAAGGTGGTCTCAGCCCAACCAGCCTTGAAGAGCCAATCCAATTTATCATTTAGGGTTTGAGCTGCGCCGTGGATTAAATCTCTCCAGCCAGGTGGCCGTGGGAGGACTTTATGTGCTTCCAGGCGTATCCGCCAGGCTCGCCGGAGTTCTCTCCCCTGTAAGGATTCCACAAGCGGCAGAATAGCAGTGAAAATCAAGGCACCTGAAAAGGTTCCCAACAGGATCGGTAAGGTGAAGGGTGTGCGGAATAGTAAATCACCCCCGTACCAAGGGGCAAACAGGAGAATAATTATCAGGAAGATGATTGCAGCGCTATAGATCACTTACTCCTCCAGCGGATCATGGATAGAAAAACCACTCTTTCGTATCATATCCAGGCAGGCTGGTTGGCAATCACTCGCCGTAAATCTTCCCCGCTCCCTACCGCTTTTATCTAGACCTTCCAGTTTGAACAGAAAGATTTCGTTCGTTCGGATAGGGATTTCATCCCAGCAGCTTTGCTTGTCTGTCTCCACCTCAGCGATGGCAACGATCTTCCGCCCTCCACTGGATAATCGCTCCTGCTGGATGATGATGTCCAGCGAGTTAGCGATCGCTTCCCGGATAGCAGGCTGAGGAAGTTCCAGACCGGCCATCAACACCATGGATTCCAGCCGCCGGACTGCGTCCGTGGGTGAATTGGCGTGCACTGTGGTCAGTGAGCCAGGATGGCCGGTATTCATAGCTTGCAGCATATCAAAGGCTTCCGGTCCTCTCACTTCACCAACAATGATCCGATCCGGGCGCATGCGCAGGGCATTTCGAACCAAAGTCCGGATGTTAACTTCACCAGAACCTTCAATATTGGGGGGGCGGGATTCTAAAGAGACCAGGTTGGTTGCATTGAGCTGCAGCTCGGCAGTATCCTCAATAGTGACCAGTCTTTCCTTGCTGGGAATACAGCGGGCCAGGGCGTTAAGGGTGGAAGTCTTCCCAGAACCTGTGCCGCCAGAGATGAGGATATTTAGGCGGGCGCGGACACAGGCTTGCAGGAAACCAGCCATTTCGGCGCTGAGTGTTTCCAGGGATACCAGGCGGTTGAGTGTAAAGGGTTCTGCAGAGAAGCGGCGGATGGTCAGACTCGGAGAACCCAATGCCAGAGGTGGGATAATAGCATTGACCCGGGATCCGTCTGGCAGGCGAGCGTCCACGAATGGGTTTGATTGATCCACCCGACGTCCTAGAGGGGCTACGATGCGATCGATCACGTTGAGGATGTGCTCTTTGTCCCTGAAAGCGGCCTGGACCTCCTCTAGTCTGCCATTCCTTTCAATAAATATCTTTCCAGGAGCATTGACCATAATTTCCGTGATAGTTGGATCGGTCAAAAATGGTTCGATCGACCCCAGGCCTACAATGCGGTTGATAACCGCTTGAACGATTTCTTGGAATTTCTGTTGAGGAAGAATCTCTCCTTCTGCCTCCAGAAATCGGCTCACAATCTCGGCCAGCCGCTCCCGATCCTGAATGAAATCCCGCGGATTTGCTTGCGGGTGCGTCTGGCCCCGAATGTACTCACTGGCTAATCTGTGGAGTTTGTCCTCCAGAGCTAGTGGATCTATTTTTTTCATCGCTGTGACCTTCTATGATCTCAGGCCGATCATTTTCAGCAGCCGTTCAGATAGTTTGTGGATGGCTGAACCTAACTTGCTGGTTTTACACAGGGTGCAGGGCTTACCATAACCTACATTTCCCCACACTCCCTGAGGATCGATGGGCAGCACACCAATCAGGCTTTTCCCCAAGTGGTTCTTGATCTCTGAGGGAAGGACGGCTGCTCCCTGGGTTTGCTGATTGATCACCAGGCTGGTGGGGGTACAGTCTTCGGAAATACATTTCAAGTAGCGAGTAGTAGCTTGTAGAGCAGGTGCGTCTGGTGTAAGCAATACAAGGCGTTGATCGACCAACTCCAAAGCAGAGAGCTCAAGGTCAGTTACCCCTGATGAGACATCCACAACTACCAGTTCGTACTCTTTTTGGAAGGCTTCCAGCAGGCAAGCCAGGTCGGTTCTGCTCAGCGGATGACCCCAGATGATCTCAGG
The DNA here is from genome assembly GCA_045888315.1 of Anaerolineales bacterium. Taxonomy (GTDB): domain Bacteria; phylum Chloroflexota; class Anaerolineae; order Anaerolineales; family UBA11858; genus B10-G9. The sequence goes on from JBGCVQ010000094.1 coordinate 3,910, forward strand.
AGGAGAAGCCAGAAGATCTAGACCAGGCCGGTATGGTGTCACAGCAAGCAGCAAGTGCTGGGATGTCAATTCCCTGATGACGTTCTGGAGATCCGCCCAGCTGCGTTGAGGTTCCAGATCCAACAGCAAGTCTGCCGTGCCAGTGCCTGGTGATAGGTCGATCAAAGCGGTGCGGACCTGGTGCCCAAGGGAACATGCTACTGCCAGGTTAGTTGCTAGGAGTGTTTTTCCCACTCCACCTTTGGCAGAAAAAATTCCGATTACTGCCCCCATCCTTAACCTCCTTCCGGACGCAGCAGCACCAGCATCTGGAACTCATTGACCCGGGCATATAAAATACTCAGAGCTTCCTGGTCGTCAACTGCCAACACGTAACCCGGATTCTCGCCGCTGCCTGGCAGATCGATTACCTGGACTTGAGTGGCGATGAAACCGGCTTTCTCAAGAGGACTCCCAGGCAAGGCAGAGGCGATTTCAATCCTGTCTCCTTCTGCCAGATCCATGGGTGCAGCCAGAAACCATGCCTCCGGGATGCGGATGCACCATTTCCTAGGCGGGCAGCGTTGAGCGAGGACACTGCCCTGGCCACTAGCCAGCTTTCCCGGAAGAATAATTTCCCCCTTTACCAGAGAGTAAAGAACTTGCTGCCCGACAGCTTGCTCTGGGATATTCAGGTAATTTGCTGGAAGTACCTGACGGGGTACAAGTTTTACCTCCAACAGCTCGTTGATCAGGAACGTGCCGCTAGGAATATCCTCTGCCGCAAAGAGGACGGAGGTGGTTTCTCCAGCATAGTAATTTCCCTGGCGTGTAAAGAATTGGAAAACCAGGAAACCAAAGAGGATGGCGAGTAG
>JBGCVQ010000095.1:0-1676 GCA_045888315.1 Anaerolineales bacterium
TGGGGAAAAAGCCCAGGACAATGCTGCCAAGGCCCAGTGCCAGGGCTGCGGCCTTCAATACCAGCTGGATGATTTGCTCTGTTTTCATGATCGTTCTCCTCGATGATGAATAGTGGTTTATCCTACAGTCAGAGAATAACCAATCACGAGAGAGCTGTCATACCCCAAACGGGTTAAAAGTGAAATAACCATCTCGGGAAGCTGGGACGTTATCTACCAATTACCTTATGCGAATATATCGTTTGTCCTCAGGGGAGAAACGGTGCTTGCTTTATCCTGGATGGGATTGAAATGGGGTTCCCTTATTCTTTCGGCAGGGACTTGATGAACTTCCCGACCATGTCAATAATGGCTCCTTCCTTTTCCCAAGATTCCGCACCTGAGAGGCCGGGCAGCGTATCGGCGGTGGTCACGATCACCAGATCCAGGTCATGGACTAGGACGATCAAATTTCCCCCATGCCCCCAGGCATAATTGAACTCATGCTTCCCGGCGGTGGCAGACCACCAGAAATATCCATAGCCCAGATCACGCAAACCAGCCAACCCATCCCCGTAGATCCCGGTCGAGTAGCGGGCCAGGGAAGCGTCTACCCATGCCCGTGGGATGACCTGCCGACCTTTGTATACGCCGTCATTGAGGTACAGCAAGCCAAATCTGGCTGCATTCCGGGCAGTCAACGCGAGGCTGCCGCTTCCATAGTTGAATCCTTCAGGATCGTACTGCCAGGTTCCCATTTCACCATCAATGGGATCGAAGATATAATCATCCGCCAGGACCGCCAGGCTAGAGGCGCAAGCCTTGGCTACGACGACGCCAGCCAGGTGGGCGGTGAGGTTGCTGTATCCGAATTCTGTCCCGGGATCGCTGGTAAGGGGAAAGTCCACCAGGTGCGGCTGCCAGTCCGGAGAGCTGAACAGCTCCTGCAAGTACGGGTAGGTGAATTCCTCCCAGGGGTAGCCCGAGCGCATCTGAAGCATTTGGTCCAGGGTGATCTCCGCCTTGCGGGGGTCATCCAGCTGATCCGTGTATTCCGGGAAAAAGTCCATCATCTTCTGGTCCAGACCATCCAGGTAGCATTCCTGGAGGGCGATGCCCATCAGAGCGGAAGTGAAGCTCTTGGTCACTGACGCCAGGTCAGCTCTCGTGTCGATGCTCCCCCGGTTGAAATACTTCTCGGCGATAAGCTGGCCGTCCTTGACGATCAGAAGACTATAGAGTGTGTCCAGCTCGGCTGCATTCCGGTAGAACTTAGCGACCAGATCGGGATCAAGTCCCTGGTCCGCGGGCGAGGAAACCGGCCAGTCATCTCTGAATGCAGGAAGGTAATCAACCGGGGTGCTTTTCTCTGACTGGCAGCTGGCGGAGAAGAGGGAGATCACCAGTACCAGGAGGAGATGCACTTTCGCTCTCGCTTGGGATGGATTATTGCTCATTGAATCAGTATAGCAACTGCCTTATTAAAAGATACAGCCAGCAAGAACGGATTCTAAACACCCCAGAGAATGGAATGATTAGAGGGAAAATCCTTCTTTTGTTGTATTGAAGCTGGTCTATTGAGCTCCTTGGGGTTGTTATCCTCAGATTGGACTCTCAGAGTGGAGTCCCGAATTAACGAAACTAAGACAGTCCACATACGCTTATTTAACATTCCTTTGCTAGCATTGTATTGGAAA
>JBGCVQ010000096.1:0-3483 GCA_045888315.1 Anaerolineales bacterium
TCCTACCCATGGCATAGACGTAGAATACAAGAATAACCAGATCAATATCGACATCTACATCATCATAGAATACGGCACCAGGATCAAATCCGTGGCTGCTAGTGTAGCCAATACAGTACGATACCAGGTTGAGAGTTCTCTGGGTCTTCCTGTGAATGAGATCAATATCCACGTTCAGGGTTTGCGGATCAGCAACGGTGGTGAAGAGTAAAAAGGATCCTGCCAGGAAGAATCTTTCCAGGAGAACTATGGTATGAGTGAAGAAAAATCACAAAACCAGCAAACCATCACCGGTGCCCAATATAAAGCTTTGATCAATGCCGGTTTGACCTGGCTCCGCACGAACCAAGAATCTGTCAATGCCCTTAACGTCTTTCCGGTCCCTGACGGGGATACCGGCACCAACATGGTGCTGACCCTGCAGGCAGCGGTGGATGAAATGTCCGGGGTCCCCGACAAGAAGGTGGGAGAGATAGCGGAACGTCTGGCCCACGGGGCCCTGATGGGTGCCCGGGGCAACTCAGGTGTCATTCTGTCTCAGATCTGGAGGGGCTTTTCCAAGGGAATCGAGAACTGCACAACCATGAGCGCCGCCTGCCTGGTAGAAGGATTGAAGCAGGCCCGTGAGACCGCCTATAAAGGTGTTGTCCGTCCAGTTGAAGGCACCATCCTCACGGTGTGTAAGGACATGGCCATTGCAGCGGAAAAATCCCTCAAGGAAACAGACGATCCCTACCAGATCATTAAGATAGTCACGGATGCAGCCCAGGTCTCGGTCGACAACACACCCAACCTCCTCGATGTTCTGAGAGAAGCGGGAGTGGTTGATGCTGGCGGTAAAGGGCTGATGCACATCTTCGAGGGCATGGTGCGATTTATCGATGGGGAGCCGCTTGACATCACTCCAGTCCAGGTGCAGCCTCTCTCAATCATCGGGCAGCAGGAGGCCATGAACTCCGCTGAGCCCGGCCAGGATTACGAGGTGATCGTCGATTTTACGCCCCATCAACCCCTGGCGCTGGAAACATTCTATCAAGAGCTGGAAAATATCGGCACCTCGATCCAGGTTGGCGAAGGTGACGGCATGTACCGCATGCATATCCATGTACCAACAGAGAAGCGCTACGAGCCGATCGATTACACCATGTCTCTGGGGACCATCACCAAGGTCCATATCGAGAATCTGATGATCCAGATGGACCCCGCAGCTGGAAAGCCAAAAGAAGAACCGATCAAACTCGCCCAGGTCTCACCGGGCGATATTGCCCTGGTGACCGTTTCCCCGGGCAGCGGTTTTTCACGGATCTTTGCCAGCCTGGGAGCAGCCGCCCTCGTGGAAGGGGGCCAGACCATGAATCCCAGCACCCAGGAGATCCTGGCTGCATTTGAGGACCTGCCAACAGACCAGGTGATCATCCTGCCCAACAACAAGAACATTGTCATGGCTGCTAATTCGGCCGCAGAGCTGTCGGTCAAGCAGGTCCGGGTGATCCCTTCTGTCACCGTACCCCAGGGGCTGGCGGCCATGCTGCGCCTGATCCCCGGCCAGGACCTGGAGACCGTGACCAAGGAAATGGAAACTGCCCTGACAGAGGTCCAGAGCGGCGAGATCACCACTGCCGTGCGCGATGTCGAGATCGACGGCATCGATGTCAAGGAAGGCCAGATCATCTCCCTCCACAACGGGAAACTGGTGGGTTCGAATGAGAACCTGGAAGATGGCTGCTTGACATTCCTGGAGGCTGCCAAGGCGGAAGATTATGAGCTGATCACCATGTTCTATGGCGAGAATATCAGCCAGGAAGGGGCTGAGGGGATGGCAGAGCTCATCCAGGAGAAATATCCCGATCAGGTAGTCGAGCTGCAGTATGGAGGTCAGCCCCACTACCAGTTCATCCTCTCCATTGAATGATCGATGTCCCTCTTGGGGGGATGGGTCAAGAACGCGATTGAGGGTTAGGCTGCAGCAACGGCGGGCTGGAAATAAGCACCGCCGTTTTGATAACCATGGAGAACCAGGCATCCTCGGCAATTGTCACTGACAGCACTTCCGATATTCCCTCGGAAATGCTGGAAAGGTATCAAATCTACCAGATCCAGGTCGATCTCACACTGGATGGTAAAACCTACCTGGACGGATTCGATCTCTCCAGAAATGACTTTTACAAGCGACTCCCTACCTTGAAGGACCTGCCTACAACGGCTTCCCCCTCATCAGGCAGATTCCAAACCCTTTATGAGCGGGTATTCCAGGATGGCTTTTCCGAGATCATCTCCATTCACGCTTCCAGCAAATTGAGCGGCATCTTCAATTCCGCCCGACTGGCAGCCCAGGATTTCACGGCTAACATCCAGGTGATCGATAGCAAACAACTCAGCCTGGGCCTGGGGTTCCAGGTCATTCAGGCTGCCAGGGCTGCCCAGCGCAAACTCCCTCGGGAGAAGATCCTGGATGAAGTGCGCTCCATCCGGGAGCGAGTCCGCGTATTTGCCTTGCTGGACACTTTTACCTATATCCACCGCAGCGGTCGGGTATCCTGGGCAAAAGCCCGACTGGGTTCTCTTCTCAATATAAAACCTATCGTGGAATTGAAGGATGGGGAGGTCCTGAACCGCGGATTAGCCAGAACCCAGAGGAACGGACTGCGCTACCTGGAAGAATTTCTAACAGATCTTGGGCCCCTGGAATACCTGGCAATCCTGCATACCAATGCTGCCGAAACCGGTCAGGCTTTTTTGGATAAAGTGCTTCCTCCCCAGATATGTGAGCCGCTCCTGGTGAACGTCACAACCATCATAGGCACGCATGTTGGTCCCAACGGGATAGGTTTTGCAGCAGTGGTAAAATAAGCCTAATGAAACCATCCGTCAAGAAATTAAGGAAGTTCTTCCGTTTAGAGGCAGAAAGAGGATACGATAACAAAGCAGTCATGGGAGGATTGTCAAATATCCTCTCCAGTTGGGAGTTGGAAGCCAGGGATGACGAGCTTCCAGAACAGCTCATCCAGGCAGTTATCACCCGTCTGCGCGATTACCACCGGTTAAGTGAAGATTCCCGTGAGGTAGCCCTCAAGGGGGTTTGGCAGCGCTTGACCCGGGAAACCGGCTTCGGCGAAGATCAGGAGCTGCCGGCAGATTCCCAGGCCCAGCCCGCACCAGCCCGAGAACCTGCTCCTCAGGAACCCCAAGCCCCTCAAGAGATATCCCCAGCGGAGGCCGATTCACCAGACCAGGAACAGGAACCGGCAGAGAGTCCGGCTCAAGAAGAGACACCACCACCTGAACGCCCGTCCTCCCCTCCCCCCCCGGCTCCCGAACCACCCCCCGACCTGGACTATCAAGCCGCCCTGGACACCATCCCCGGCATCGGCGCCAAGAAACAAGCCGCCCTGGAGAGAATGGGCATCCATACGATCAATGACCTGCTGTACACCTTTCCCCGCAGGCATGATGACTATTCCCAATTAAAGCCGATCAGCAAAG
>JBGCVQ010000097.1:0-2847 GCA_045888315.1 Anaerolineales bacterium
CGATCCCGGGAATCCGGCTGCCAAGCTGCTGCTGGCCAAGAGCCTGATGTGGCAGGGAGAATATCTGGAAGCGCTGACCATCCTCCAGCATTTCCCCGCCAGCCGGGAATACCAGAGCGCCGAGAAGCTGGCGCCTTTGGCGGAGGAGCTGCTGACCAGCGCGTCAGGGGAGGGTTCCAGCCAGCCCGGCGGCGCGGTGTACTCCAAAGCCCTGGCCCTGATCCGGGACGGGAAATTCGCTGCTGGACTGGACGGCCTGCTGGAGGTCATCCGGCGCGACAAGAAATACCGGGGCGGCAAGCCCCAGGCGGTCATCCTGGGTGTGTTCGAGCTGCTGGGGGAGCAGGGCCCGCTCACGGAAGAGTACCGCCAGCTGCTGGCCAACGCCCTGTTTTGATCCCCCGGAAAGAAACACCTTGACCGCTTTGGGAGGCTGTGTACAATTAAGGCACAAGAGTCCGGGGCGGTGGCGGAATTGGCAGACGCAGGGGACTTAAAATCCCCCGGGAAACCATGTGGGTTCGAGTCCCACCCGCCCTACTCTTAGACTGAGAAAGAAGCAGCCAGGCTGGCTTCTTTTTTTTATGCCTGATGGTAAGATTAGGGAATAACCCTATGGACACCAAACGCAACCTGAAAGGCCTGGCAGATTATCAAACCAGCAGGCGGGAGCATTGGGACGAAGTTGCCCGCTCCCTGGAAAGCTGGCGGGGCTGGGGCGGCTACTACTACCGGCGCCTGGCCTACCTGCTCCAGGGGGTGATTCCTCCCGGCCACCAGGTACTGGAGATCGGCTGCGGGGAAGGCAACTTACTGGCTGCGGTCGAACCTGCCCTGGGAATCGGAGTGGATTTCTCAACCGGGATGTGCCAGCGGGCAGCTGCCAGCCACCCCGAGCTGAAGATCGTCCAGGGTGATGCCCATTACCTGCCCCTCGCCGGACAATTCGACTACATCATCCTTTCCGACCTGCTCAATGACCTGTGGGACGTCCAGCAAGCCTTGAAACAGATCCAGCACCTCTGCCATCCCCACACCCGGGTAATCATCAATGTCTACAGCAAGCTGTGGGAAATCCCCCTGGAGATCGCTCAGAACCTCAAGCTGGCCAAGCCCAACCTGCCCCAGAACTGGTTCTCGCCCCAGGACTTGGAGGGGATGCTGCGCCTGGAAGATTTCGAACTGGTCAAATCCTCTCAGGAGATCATCTTTCCCTTTTACATCCCCCTCCTGACGCCTTTCCTGAACCGCTTCCTGGGCAAATTCTGGCCTTTCAAGCACCTGGCCTTGACCAACCTGATCATTGCCAGACCTACCACCTGTCCGCAGTTTGATACTGCCCCACCGCGGGTCTCGGTGGTCATCCCCGCCAGGAACGAAGCCGGCAATATCGAGGATCTCTTCACCCGCACGCCGGAAATGGGCGGCGGGACCGAGCTGATCTTCGTGGAAGGGAATTCCCAGGACAGCACCCGGGAAACCATCCAGGAATATCTTCGTAAATACCCGGACCGGGACGCCCGCCTCCTCCTACAAACCGGCAGGGGGAAAGGCGACGCGGTGCGCCTGGGATTCGAGGGGGCCGCGGGTGAGATCCTGATGATCCTGGATGCTGACCTCTCCGTAGCGCCGGAAGACCTGATCCTGTTCTATGAAGCCCTGCTGGAGAACAAGGGAGATTTCATCAACGGCGTCCGTTTGGTGTATCCCATGGAAGACCAGGCCATGCGCTTTTTGAACCTGCTGGGAAACAAATTCTTCAGCAGTGCCTTCTCCTGGCTGCTGGGTCAGCCCATCAAGGACACACTGTGCGGCACCAAGGTGCTCTACAAATCCCACTACCAGCAGATCGCCCGTAATCGAGATTATTTCGGCGACTTCGATCCTTACGGTGATTTTGACCTGCTGTTTGGAGCTGCCAAGTTGAATCTGAAGATCGTCGACCTGCCGATCCGCTATCGCAGCCGCGTCTACGGCAGCACCAACATCGATAGGTTCCAGGGCGGCTATCTGCTGCTGAGGATGGTCCTGTTCGCCGCCTGGAAATTGAAATTCATCTGAATCTGATCACTCATTCCTTAGCGTTCCCCTACTGCAGCTTCCCCCGGGGAGGTCATCCCAAATATGTCAAGAAAATCGATCCCCGTCCAGAAATCCCCTCAAAAAGCCCAACCGGGCTGGAGCGGCTGGCTTTTCCTGGTTTTAAACAGCTATTACCTGGTGCGGTTCCTGATCGCTGCTGTCAATCGCTTCCAGGTCCTGAGTTTGCAAAGCCTGCTGGCCCTGGCGATCGCCATTGGCCTGGCCGCCGGCCTGGTTTTCCTGGGAATTTCAGGAAGATTAGCCGAGATCGTAAACACCTACAGCGATCGGAAGAGCGCGATTCTGGAGATCTTCGTTTTCTATCTGCTCTTGGGCCAGGTCGTGGATTTTGTCCTGGGTTTGCTGACCAGTGGGGCTGCATTTGAAATTCGGGGCTGGTTCATCTCCAACATCCTGGGATTGGTGATCTGCGTCTTGATCCTCAAGGCCAGGCCGCTCTTTCCAATAACTCCTCTGTTGGGGAATTCAGATAACAAAGCCCAGGGATCCCTGCTGGAAAAGGTTTACCAAGGTGGGATACTGCTGATCATCCTCTGTATCGCAGGCTACTGGACCTATACCCAGCTCATCGCTCCTCTGCCGGGTTATCTAAATTATGACCCGGAGTATTCCTACATGCTCACCGCCCTGACACCTTTCAAGGATACCGGGCTGTATGCCCGGTTGGACCATCCAGGGACCTTGATGCAGCTGATCGGGTCAGGGATCGATGTCCTGATCTCTCCGCTCAGCCTCCTCAAGGCG